>CAXBFC010000045.1:0-27417 GCA_963974725.1 uncultured bacterium
GGTCTCGCCAACCTATCTCGCCTTCGCCACCGCGGCTGTGTTTGTTTGGGCAAATACGGCCTCGCAACGGCGAACGAACGTCGACACACGATAGTGCTGCTCGGCGCGTTGCCGTGCTCTCAGCACGGTCTGCTCGCGCCACGCCTGATCCGTGAGGGCGCGCGTGAGTGCCTTGCCCAACGCCACTGCGTCGTTGGGCGGCACCAATAATCCGGCCATACCGTTCTCGAGCATTTCCGCCACCCCGCCAATGTCACTGGCGATGACCGGGCACCGTGCTGCCTGGGCTTCGGCGATGGTCCGCGGGGCCGATTCGAGCCGGATACTGGGCACTACCAGCGCGTCGAGTTGCGGCAGCAGCGTCGACGGGTCGCGCAGTTCGCCGAGCCAGTGCACTTGTGCGTTCAGGCCGAGCGTCGCCACCAGGGATCTCATCTGATCTTCGAACCCGCCAAGGCGCGTTTGCGACTCGACGAACAGTTCGCCGCCGGCGATCGCCAGGTGGGGGGCGTTGGCAGTTGGCCATTGCTTGCGAACGGACTCTCCGGCGAGGCTGCGCAGCAGCACTTCGTGCCCCTTGTGCGGATCGAGTCGGCCAATGATGCCAAGCAGAGCAGCTTCCGTCGGGATGCCGCGATCACGACGGAGGTTGCTTGTGGCGGTTCCGTCGGCTGAACCGTCGAGCAAACTGCTGCCGGCACCGCCTGCGCTGGGGTCGCCGAAGAACTGCTCGGGAACGCCGTTGTCGATGCGTATGCCGTTGACCAACTTGGCTGCGTCGAGGGCCGCCTGCGACGGCGCGATCACTTGGGCTGCCCGCCGCAGCGCGCGGTGAGCAATCCTGGACTCAAGCACCGCATGTAGGTGCCAGATGCAGGCCAAGCCGGGCCGTTGCGCCAGCACTGCGGCGTAGCCGGCAATCATCGAATTGGCGACCAGCACGTGGCAGTTCAGCTTGGTTGCGAGTTCTCGCAGCGGTCGGCGTGTTCGCCATGCGGCCATCGCCTTGCCCAATGGCGATTGGCCGGCGAGCGGCACTTCGTGCAACGGAACGCCCAGTTCGGCGGCTCGGCTGGCCAGAGGACCGTCCCCGGGAATCGCCAGGTGCGGCTCGAATCGCTCGCGGTCCAGTTCGCCCAAGACGTCGAGCAACACCATCTCGGCGCCGCCCAATTCGACGACGTGGCTGCAAAACAGGATCGGCGTGGCCGGCACGACTGGGAGGCTACTTGAGTGCGGTGTCGAAAACAGCCGATGACATGGACGTGTCCCACGCGGCCGTCGAGAGCCCCGAAGTTGCGATTGTCATTCCGTGCTACCGGTATGCCGAGATGTTGCCGGATGCGGTCGCAAGTGCAGCAGCCCAAACGTGGTCGAATTTGCGCATTGTGATCGTGGATGACGGCAGTCCGGACGACACGGCAGCTGTCGCGAACGAACTGATCGCCCGGTATCCCGAGCGACGGATCGAACTGTTGCGGCAACAGAACCAGGGTTTGGCCGCCGCCCGAAACGCCGGCATCCGCGCCACGGACAGTGCGTTCGTCTTGCCGCTCGACGCCGACGACCAGCTCGAGCCCGACTCGGTTGCGACGCTGTTGCGCACGCTGCGGGAAACTGGCGCGGATGTTGCGACGCCGAACGGCCGCACCTTCGGCGACGAAGACAAACCGCTGATTACCCAACCGGTCACCAAGAGGCGACTGGCAGCCAACAACTGCCTGATCTACTCAAGCATGTATCGGCGCGAGTTGTTCGATCGCATCGGCGGCTACGGCCCGACGGTGCCTGGCTACGAAGACTGGGACTTCTGGCTGTCAGCACTCGAACTCAAGGCCCGGTTCATACACGTCACCGCGCCGCTGTTCCGCTATCGCAAGCACGGCGCGACCATGCTGTCGGTTGCGGACCGCCAGGCCATGCGCCTGTTTGCGACCATCGCCAGCAATCACCCGGGCCTGTTTGCGCCGTGGCGCGTGCGCCTGGCAAAGCGTTTGCTCGCGGCCGGCGAAGCGGCCAGTGTCTGGTTGCGGCTCGGCATGTTGGCGACGTTCTTGATCGACCGCCGCCTGCGCCTGTTCGTGCGTCAGCTCAGGGCTTTGCGCGCGACGAACATGCTGTCGACGTAGCGCTGCTCGATCCACTGCGGGTCGTTTGCGATCAGTTCTTCAACGACGCGGCGCGGCCCTTCGTGGACTGGATGCACGACATCGTGCATCGCGAGGTAGCCACCGTTCTTGATCTTTGGGGACCAATCTTCAAAGTCGCGCCGGATCGCTTCGTAGCTGTGGTCGCCATCGAGGAACAGCAGGTCGATCGACTCATCGAGCTCGGACACATAGTCGTGGCTGAACCCGGCCCGCACGTCAATCAAGTCACGGACATCGGCGCCCTTGACGTTGTTTTCGAACGCGCGCCGTAGCGGTCCGCCAAGCTCGTTGGCGCGATCGCCATACATGTCTTCGCTCTCGCGGTCGCCAGAGCCATCGAACGGATCGATGCAGGTCAATTGCGCGCCGTTCTTCTGCCGCAAACCCTGCGCGATGCAGATCGTGCTCTTGCCCTGCCAACTTCCGATTTCCACGGCACGCGGTTGCCCTTCTGGCAGTTCCTTCGCCAGCTCAAACAGCGCGATCGCCTCGTCCACCGTTAGCCACCCGTCGATCGAGGCATACGGCAGGATGCACGAGTAGCGCAGTCCGCGCATCAGCAGTTTGGCACGAGTCCCGAGGCGCCATGGCTTCTTGGTCAGCATCATTCGTTCTTATCGACGCTTCCCCGTAGCCAGTTGAATCTGCGTCTGGGATCTGCGTACGGTACCCGGTTCAAACCAAAGATTCCCGGTGTCGGGTCCCAGGGCCGTCAGCTGCGCATCATGTGTTCGTGCAGTTTTGCCATGGCGCGGGTCAGGGATTGCACATCGGGCAGGATCCGGAAGCCGCGTGGGCCGAACATCTGGGCCAAGTGGTTGCTGGCCTGGGCATCGATGGCCAGCGCCAAGGTTCGAGTCCCAGCGCGTCGCGCTTCGCGGACGGCCTGTCGCACATCGCCGAGGCCGCGGCGGCCTTCGTAGTGGTCGTAGTCGACTGGCTTGCAGTCGCTGACGATCAGGAGCAGTCGTCGCCGGGCAGGTTGTTCGCTCAGTCGGTGGGTGGCGTGCCGGACGGCGGGGCCGATGCGGGTGTAGCCGTCGGGTTCGAGGTCGAACAGGCGTGGCGCCATTCTGGCCCACGGTTCGCGGAAGCCCTTGATCACATCGAAGCGGCAATCGCGGCGGGTGTGGCTGCAAAATGCTGCGACCGAGACCGGCAGCGGCACGCCTGTGAGCGCTTCGGCAAGCAGCACCATCGATTGTCTGGTCAGGTCGAGCACGCGGCGGCCGTTGACCCACGAGTCGCTTGATAGGCTGCGGTCGAACAGGATGGTTACCGCGACTTCGTGTGCGGCTGGACGGCGCGCGACGTAGAGGCGCGCTTCCCCGATTGCTGCGCCCGACTGCTGTGCCGCCCGCAAGTCGCCGTGCCGGTCGACGACGGCGTCGACGTCGATGTCTGAGCCGATCGCTTGCCGAGGCAGCAGCACGTTGCCGCGCAGCAGGCGGGCGAACTCGGCGCGAATCCGGCGAATGCTGGCGAAGTGACTTTGCTTCATCGCCGCAACTTGGGGCGCGTAGCAATCAGGGGGGGCGGCGGGCGCGATCGCTTCGCCGACGGCGCACCACTCCGGCAGGTAGCGACGCATGCGTTCGTCCCACTCGTCGTAGGCAAAGACCTCGGTGGGTTTCGGGCCGGTGTCGACCAGGTCGCCCGTCGCGGTCACGAAGTCGATGTCGGCGCGCAGCACTGATGCGGTCTTGGTGCGGCTGCGCACGACCCGACTGAGGTCGATGTCGTCCAGCGCTTCCATTTGTTGGTCGAGCTCGTCGCTGCCGTCGATGGAGCGGTTGCCGCCGGTGTGCTCCTCGGCGGTGCGGACCTTTTCGAAGACGTGGGCCAACGGGTTGTTGCTCTCGTCAGATTCTTTGGTTTCGACGACCTCGACGTCGCCCCGGCGCTTGCGTTGTCGTTCCGTGCCAGTCGGCAAGGAGTCAGCGCTGGCTTCTTCACGCACCTCTTGGACCGGATTGTCGGCCAATGCACGCAGCGGCAAGTAGCCGTAGGTCGTCAGTCTGGCTTGCAGCCCGGCGCTCTCGTGATTGCCGAAGTGTGGGCGCAGATGGGCGATGTAGCGCTCGGCGATTGGGATCAGCTCGCGAACGGCGGGCCACTCGTCGTCCAGCCAAGCCAGCATGCGCGGCAAGGCAGCTTGCATTTCTGAGTCCTCTTGCTCGGGGCGCGCCGGTTGCTCGAACGGCGCGAAGCGGGAATCACACGGCGCGAGGTTCCATGCCGCCGCGGTCAGCGCGAGTTGCAGTGTCAGAACCGCTTCGACGTCTCCGGGCTTCGAGCCAAGCGGCATCGTGGCGGGCAGCACTACCCGGTCGTTGAGGCGGGTGCGGCCGTCGCCGATCACCAGCTCGACCGGTTCGCCGAGCAGCAGGGTCAACAATCGGGCGAAGCGTGGTTCGCGCGGCTGCAGGTCGAATTCGTTGGCCTGCGCCTTCTTGCGACGTGTCGCTGTCCACCAGCGATGAACGCGGTGGAACAGTGATTCGTCGAGTCCCATAGCGCGATCTAGAAGGCGAGTGCGACGGCGTCGCGAAGGGCACCCGTAACGTCTCGGTCGTCGGCCAGCGGCTCGACAATGGCGACGTCACATGCAAGTCGCGGCTTCAAGCCCGCGTTGATCAAGTGGGCGGCCGAAACCAGCAGCCGAGTCGAGACGGTTTCTTCCAGGGCCAACTCCGGCAGGGCTCGAACCTTGCCTGCGAAGGCGACCAGTCGTTTGGCGATTGCCGGTTCGACGTTGCCTTCCCTGGCGACGATCTCTGCTTCGACGGCAGGCTCCGGCCAATCGAACGCGATGGTGACGAAGCGTTGCCGCGTCGACGGCTTCATCTCCTTCATGGCGCCCTGGTAGCCCGGATTGAAGGACACGATCAGCAAGAAGTCGGGCGCTGCGGTGACGATCTCGTTGCGGCGGTCGAGGAACATCTGACGCCGGTGATCAGACAGCGGGTGCACGACGGTCAGCACGTCGGCGCGGGCCTCGGCGATCTCATCGAGATACAAGACGGCGCCATCGCGTGCGGCCTGCACTGCTGGGCCGTCCTGCCAAACGGTGTCGCCGCCGATCACGAGGTGTCGACCACACAAGTCGACAGACGACGTCTCTTCGTTGCAGGCGATACTGATGAGCGGGCGCTTGAGTTCTGCCGCCATCGCTTCCACGAAGCGCGTCTTGCCACAGCCGGTGGGGCCTTTCAGCATCACCGGCAGTTTCATGCGCGCCGCCGCGTGCAGCACCTCGACCTCCCGGCCAACCGGGCGGTAGTACGGCGCCGTGCGCTCGTCAGTAGTCGCCGGTTGGCTCATTGCATGGCCTCAACCGCGCCTGCAGGGGCGTCTGCGCCGTCGTCGGTGTCCGGGCCGGTCTGCAGTTCGCCAACCGGCTTGCCGTAGCGAATGAACTGCAAGACGTAGGCGCCGATGCCGATTGCGAGCAAGGTTGCGCCGAGCACGACGCCAATGAAGTGCATCTCGACTTCCTTCTGCACCGTCAGGAAGTCCATGCCCATGCGGCGTTCGAGGTAGACCTGCGCGATGCCGGCTACGGCAAACGCGAGCGTCATGCAGATCATGCCGATGTTCGAGGTCCAGAACGCAAACGAAGCCAGCGGCGTGTCGTAGAGCTTGCGCCCGGTCATCTGCGGCAGCGCGTAGGCGATGATCGCGAACACGAGCATGGCGTATGCGCCCCAGAAAGCCATGTGGCCGTGCATCGCCGTGACCAGCGTGCCGTGCGTATACATGTTGACTGCCGGCAACGTGTGCGCGAAGCCAAGGAAGCCAGCGCCAACGAACGACATGATCGAACACCCGATGGTCCAGGCGAGCGCATTCTTGTTTGGATGCGAGCGACCGCCACGCCGCGCCATGGTGATGGCGTAGATCGCCATGCCGAGGAACGCCAGCGGTTCCAGCGCACTGAAGATACCACCGATCATCAGCCAGTAGCGGGGCGTGCCGATGTAGTAGTAGTGGTGACCTGTGCCGAGGATGCCGGACAAGAAGGTCAGGCCGACGATCACGTAGAGCCATTTCTCGATGATCTCGCGGTCGACACCGGTGAGTTTGATCAGCAAGAACGACATGATGCCACCCATGATCAGTTCCCACACGCCTTCGACCCACAGGTGCACGACCCACCAACGCCAGTAGCTGTCGAGCGTCTGGTGGTCGGTGTTGATCATGCCGGGCAGGTAGAGCAGCGCCGACATCAGCAAGCCGAAGAACAGCACGCAGCTGGTCGTCGTCATGCGCGGACTCTTCCACATCGTTAACGACAGGTTGAGTATGAACGCGAGAACGTTGACCACGACGAGCCAGTCGAGTGGTCGCGGGATCTCGAGGAACTTGCGGCCTTCCCACCATTGGAAGTGGAAGCCGACGATTGCGACCACGCCGACGAGCACGAGCGAACCCAGTTGCCAGCGAGCCAGCTTGAGGCTCCACAGTTCGCGTCCGACTTCTTCCGGGATGATGTAGTAGGCCGCGCCCATGAAGCCGCACAGCAACCACACGACCAACAAGTTGGTGTGGGTGGCTCGCGCTACATGAAACGGAATGTAGTCATGCAGACCATCCATGCCCATGTGGGCGAAGCCCATGATGAAGCCATAGACGATTTGCAGGCAGAGCAGCAGCATGCTGGTTGCGAAGAACCACCACGCGATCCTTTGGGATTCGTATTTCATCGTTCTACTTCTTCTCCTTGAGTTCCTTCAGGAACGCGACCAGCTCGACGATCGTCTCTTCATCCAAAGGCAGCTTTGGCATCTTGCTATCAGCCTTGACCGCCAGTGGATCGGTCAGCCACTTCTTGATGAAGTCGGCTTCGAGGCGTGAGCCGACGCCGTCGAGCGCGGGCCCAACCTGTCCGCCCTGCCCTTCGAGGGCGTGGCACGCGATGCACAGTTGGTTGAAGACCTTCGGGCGGTTGCTCTCGGCAGCCACGGATTCGCCGGTCGTCGAAGAGACACTGATCTGGCCGAGGTCCGGTTTGGCAGGGAAGCCATTCAGGTCGATCGTGCCGATCCATTCCAGGAACGCGGTCAGGTCCGTGATCTCCTCCTCGTTGAAGCCGTAGTTCTCCATGCGGCGTTGGCCTGGATACATGGCTTCTGGGTCGCGCAGCATCGCGGCGATGAAGTCCGGTCCGCGCCGTTCGTAGACGCGCGTCAATTCGGGGGCGTAGTAGGCACCTTCGCCGAGCAGGGTGTGGCATCCCATGCAGTTCTTGACGTCCCACAGATGCTTGCCGCGGATGACGGATTCGTTCATCTCGGCCTGGTTGGTCTGCATGGGGATGCGCCTGAGGGTGTCTAGGGTGAGCAGAATGAAGGCGCCGAAGCACAGCACGGTGCCTATGACAAAGAACCGACGGGCGGCTGACTTGGAGAGCACGGAACGACTCCTGGGGGTGTGTCCTGTCCAGACCATTCTGGACAGCGAGATCCGGTATGGGTGCAAGCCGGGACCGGTCGCGCGATTTCGGAGCCTTAGTGCGAAGCCGGCTGCCTAGGAGTGCGAAGTCTTGTCGATGTCGGACAGCTTGGTGTCCTCGGCCCAGGCGCCAACACGCCCCTGCAGGCTGCTCCAGATTGCGTGCAGAGCGCAGGGTGCAGCGGCGACGCAATTCCCCGTCGAGAACGCGCACTTACCCAGATCCAGCTGCATATCGACGGCGTTCAGCACGTCGGCAATGCGCACCTTGTGTGAGGGCCGGTTCATCGAAAACCCGCCGCTATTGCCGCGTACGGCCCGAACAATGCCGGCCTGACCAAGTTGCCGCATGACTTTGTTGAGGTAGTCGTGCGGCACATCGGTGCGCTCACTGAGGGTTTTGCCCGTGAGTCTCTCGCCAGGCTCCAGCGTGATCAGGATGGCCAGACAGCGAAGCGCGTAGATGGCAGTTTGCGACAGGAGCACAAGCAGATTGTGGTGTGTGTGGCGAGAAGTGCAAGTCCCGGGTGTCGCGCGGTGTGAATTGGTGTGCGCACCCAGTCCTACGCCAGTAAGCACTTCGACGCAGAAGTTATGGTCGCTGAGTGGGGTTCTTGCAGGGAACCTATTCCAGATACGTGGGTCCACAATGAACGTCAAACAGATCTCATCCCTAGCTTGCTGCACCGTCCTCGTCTTGTCGTCCGCTTGTTCCAAGGGCGGCGACGCAGGTGGCCAGGCCTCGAAACGCGCGGCCAAGTTGGTTGCTCCGATCGACGAGCCTATCGTCGGCGAAGAAGTCGCTGTCTTGACGGCGCCGCCAAGCGTGCCGCCGCCGATCACCCGCAAGAACGCCACCAAGGTCAAGGTGCAGCTTGAGGTCAAGGAGTTCACGGCGCCGATCTCGGAAGGCGTGGACTACACCTTCTGGACCTTTGGCGGCACGGTACCTGGCAGCTTCATCCGCGTGCGGGAAGGCGACTTGGTCGAGTTCACGCTCGCCAACCACCCGGACAACAGGCTTCCCCACAATATCGACTTGCACGCCGTCACCGGCCAAGGTGGCGGTGCCTCGGCGTCGTTCGTTGCCCCCGGCCACTCGGCGACGTTCTCGTTCCGCTGCTTGAACCGCGGTCTGTTCATCTACCACTGCGCGACTGCGCCAGTCGGCATGCACATTGCCAACGGCATGTATGGCATGATCTTGGTCGAGCCGCGCGAGGGTCTGCCCAAGGTCGATAAGGAGTTCTACGTCTGTCAGGGCGACTTCTACACGGAAGGGGCAAACGGCGAAGCCGGCTACCAACCGTTCTCTATGGAGAAGGCTCTTCGCGAAGACGCGGACTACGTTCTGTTCAACGGTAGCGTTGGCGCCCTGACTGGCGATAGCGCGCTCTCAGCCAACGTGGGCGAGACCGTGCGACTGTTCGTCGGCAACGGTGGCCCCAACCTCGTCTCGAGCTTTCACGTCATTGGGGAAATCTTCGATACGGTGCGCGCCGAAGGCGGCGACTTCGAGAACCACAATGTGCAGACGACGCTGATTCCGGCGGGTGGCACGGCGGTGGTTGAGTTCAAGATCGATACGCCGGCCGACTACATTCTGGTCGACCACTCGATCTTCCGCACGTTCAACAAGGGCGCCCTCGGCATCCTCAAGGTAGTGGGCGAGCCGGTGACGGATGTCTACTCAGGCACGCAGCAGGAAGGCATCTACCACGCGGAAGGTGGCGCAGTTCAGACGGTTCCTCGTCCGAGTGGTTCGGAAGCGCTGGCGGTTCCTGCGACCCGCTCGCTGGATCAGCGCATCGCACTTGGCAAACGCCTCTACGAGTCGGTCTGCTTCGCGTGCCACCAGAAGACTGGTCTCGGCGTGCCGCCAGCATTCCCGCCACTGGCCAAATCGGACTACCTGATGGCCGATCGCGCTCGCGCGATCCGCGGCGTACTCGCTGGCTTGCAAGGCCCGATCACCGTCAACGGCAAGGAGTTCAATGGCATCATGCCAGCGATGGCCTTGACCGACGATGAGCTCGCCAACGTGTTCAGCTACGTGATGAACACATGGGGCAACAAGGCCGAGGTGGTGACTCTCGAAGAAGTGGCTGCCGTGCGCGCAACCATGGGTCAGTAATCGTCCCTGCGGATTCCCTCATCATGCTATCGCCGCGCTACTACCTGATGTTCGCTTGCTTGGCCCTCGGCGCCGCATGTACCCGAGTGCCAGTTGAGCAGCAAGGTGCGCAGCAAGGTGCGCAGCCAGCTGCGCAGCCAGCTGAGCAGTCAGCTGCGCAGCCGGTTGCGAAGGGGCCGGAAGTCTCGACCGCGACGACGCAAGGAGCACCGATCATCGAGGACCCCGGCGCGAGCCAGTTGTTGCCGATCTCCGGCGGCGACTACGAACCGCTATTCCCCGGCAAAGATGCGGCCAAGAACGTGCCCGTCGCCGCGTTCCAACTGGAGGTGACACCGGTCAGCATCGGCCAATACCTGGCCTTCGTGCACGCCGTGCCGAAGTGGCGTCGCAGCCGAATCCCGCGATTGTTTGCCGATCTCGGCTACTTGGCCTTATGGGCCGGGGATCTCGATCCCGGCCCGGGACAGCTGGATTTGCCAGTGACCGGTATTTCGTGGTTTGCTGCTCGCGCGTATTGCAAGTGGCGTGGTCGCCGCTTGCCAACCGTTGCCGAGTGGGAGTTGGCCGCTGCGCAGCCGCTCCGCGATGGCGGGTCCCCGAGCAAGACCGCTCTGCAATGGTATGGCAGACCGGCGGGTGGCCAGCCCAACCCGATCGGCAGTGGCAGTGTCAGTTCGAATGGCGTGCGCGACATGTATGGCCTGGTCTGGGAATGGGTCGATGACTTTTCCTCGGCGATGGTCACAGGTGACGGGCGCTCCGATACCGACCTGCAGCGTGGTTTGTTCTGCGGTGCGGGGGCGGTTGGTGCGGCGCGCCCCGAAGACTATGCGGCGTTCATGCGGTACGCGATGCGCTCCAGTCTGGCTGGCGATCGAACCACGCGAAGCCTTGGCTTCCGGTGTGCGAAGGACGTTGCGAAGGACGGCGCTCAAGACGCCGTGGTCGACAAGGCCCCGGCAACTAGTAACCCGAAGAGCAAGGATTGACTGTGATGACAATGTGCTTCTCAAATCGACTCGCAACTTTGCTCATGGTGTTGGCACTGGCCAGCTGTTCGCGAACGGAGTCGTGTTGCGAGGGCGAAGACGTCGCTGCCGCGCAACCGCTTTCCGATACGTCGATCTACCAGCTCGATCACGCCTTCGTCGACCAGTATGGCGTCGCGCGGAAGCTCGTGGACTTCTCCGGACAGCCGGTGCTGATCGCGATGATCTTCACGAACTGCAGCTACGCCTGTCCCGCGATCGTCAACGACATCACGAGATCGGTTGCGGAGTCGGGCGCCGATCCGTCGCTCAAGGTGGTCTTGGTTTCCATGGATGTGAAGCGTGACCAGCCCGAAGTGCTGCGGAAGTTCGCCGAAGAGCGCGGGCTGGATCGCGATCGCTATTTCCTGCTGCACGGGGATGACGACGCGGTCGCCGAAGTGGCCGCGGTGCTCGGGGTGCGATTCAACGAGGTGGATGGCGGAGACTTCTCCCATTCCAACCAAGTGGTCTTGCTCAATGGTGCCGGCGAGATCCATCACCGCCTGCAAGGCCTCGGCGTCAAGATCGAACCGCTCGTTGCGGCCATCAAGGAATTGCTCTGATGGTCGAGCGCTGCTACTCGTTGAAGCCGCTAGCAGTGGCCAGGCCGTCGCCGACTTGGCTGACGCGGCCGCGCAATTCGAGCAGCCAGAGCACGACCGCGTAGCCCGCGGCGCCGAAGCAGACGCGTGCGGGCAGTTGCCAATTGGTGGCAAGCCAGTCGACCGGTAGCGACGCGGCGCCGGCGGTTGCTAGCGCGGCAAGCAATGGTCCGCCGAGCGAACGCGAGAACGCGCGCGAGACTTGCAGCGTCGACAGTCCGTTGACCAAGTAGACGGCCTGGGCGACGGCGGCTGCGGTGGCTGCCAGGGTTGCCAGCATCGCCGCTTCCAGATTGGGGACGGCTACCAGCGCCAGTAGCGCGCAAGCTTGCAACACGGCAGGCCAACCGAGACCGTGGGCGTAACTACGATCGCGTTGGCTGGCCAGCAATGAGTGGCTGCATTGCCATCCGACGTGTTGGCAGATTCCTGCGAACAACAACAGCCGCAGCACGTGGCCGCTCATGGCGAAGTCGTCGCCGCTCAAGGCGCACAGCGAATCGGCGACGATCAGGCCGCCGGCACAGATGGGGGCCGTCAGCCACAGCGTCGCCCGCATCGCGGTGGCGAACGTCTTGTTGGCGTCGCCTCGTTGTTCGGCGTGCAGCAGGTGCGGCAGCAAGAGCCGTGCGAGTTGGGTTGATGGCAACAGGGCGGCTGCCGCGAAGCGAACCGCGACGGCGTAGTAGCCTGCTGCGACGTCGCCGCAGAATAGCGCGATCAACGCGATGTCGCCGATGGCCAGCAGTTCGTGGGCGGTTTGGCCGACGCCGACGGCTGTGACGCCGAGCGGTTGTTGCTCGGGTTCTTGTGCGAGCGGCAGGCGGCGGATTTGTAGGATCGCGCCCGCAGCATAGACGCAGCGGCAAGCGAGGCTGATGCCGGCCAGCACTTCTAGGTGCTGGTTGTCGAGCAGCGCCCAAACGCCGATCAGTCCAAGTTGCAGCACGGCCGAGGCCGAGTCGAGCAGCACTTCACTGCGCGTGCGCCCGGCAGCGTCGACCAGGTTCTTGAGGTCGAACGCGGCGGGTAGCACGTGCAGCGCGCACAGCAGCCAGAACCATGGGCGAACCGACGTCACGAACCCCGTGGCGACGGCGACGATGGCGAGCATCAGGCCGATCAACAACCGCATGTAGACGGCGTGGCCAACGAGGGCGCGAGCCGCTTGTGGTTGTTTGCTGATGGCCCGAGCCACCAGGTTGCGGACTCCGGCACCGGCGAGCACAGCCAGGATCGCCGCGACGGCCATGCCTTGGGCGTAGATGCCCAAGCCGGCGACGCCGAGTGTGCGACCAACGATGACGAAGGCCAGCAGCTGCAGCACGCGCTGGAGAACGACGCCTGCGCCTAGGCAGAGCAGGGTGCTGCGGACCGAGTGCTTCACGTCGGTCCTATCGGCAGTTGGTGGCCACGGCGCGTAGCCCAGTGTTGGATGCTATTGGATGCTAGGCCATGCCAGAACGGTTCGGCTTGCACGGCCTGCTAGGTGACCGCTAGCGGCCAGGTCGGACCCGGGCGGTAGGGCAGTGGCCGAGTGTTGGAATTTGCATCGCTTTGCAGGCGTCGTTCGACCGCTTGCACGAGGCCGAGCATGCCGTTGTGGTTGGGCGCCGTCGCCGAGCACCAGACGTGGCCGTGTTGCAGAATCCAGGTCAGGAACTGCTGTCGCAGCACCACTTGATCACTCTGTTGCGCGGCGACAACGGCCTCGGGGAGTTCTTCGAGCGTTGCGCTGGTAGTGGCGCCGGCTAGCCCGTAGAGCGCGCGACCGAGATGCACGACCGGGGTTCCAGCTAGCATGGCCACCGTTGCTGCGGGGTGGTTGATCGTGATGGTGGCGGCAGCGGTGGATGCCAAGGCTGCCGCGTGGCTCGGCGCGGCGATGCGCACGCGAGCGCTGTCTCTGCCTGCCAATGCTGCCGCGCTCATCTGGCTCTCGATCGTGTCGTTCGGCAAGACGGCGACGACTTGCCCGTTGGCGTGCATGGCATCTGCCGCGCGCAGCGCCTGCTGTATCAGGTCGCGTGCATCCGGTGGCGAACTCGCATCCAGCATCACGCGCGGATCATTCGCGTGCTGGAGCAACACGGTGACGAACGGCGGCGACAATTCGGGCAGTGGCGTCGGCTTGATGGTGAATCGCTCACTTGCGAACGCAGCGCGCCAGCCGTGCAACGCATCCTTGGCTGCCTGCAAGCGCCCGCCCGCCAGGTAGCTGAACGCGTCTGCCATGCGTCGGCTCAGAAGTGGCACTTGCACTTGCTCGCGGGGCAATGCCATGGGGTCTCCGCCGGCCAATGCGTGCGTCAGCGCGGCATCGAGCAGTGCCTTGTCTGTGGCGACGACCGAGAAGTCCTTGGCTTGCCAGCGGCGGCAACTGGCGGCCGCGTCGAGGCCGCGTTCGTCCACTTGCATCGTGTGGGGCAGCAGGCCTTCGCCCGTCCACAGAAGGTGGCTACCGTTGCTGCGCGCGGCGAACTGCATGCAGGCGGCAGCGATCGACCGTTCTTGGTGAAACAGCACCAAGTCCGGCTGTTCACGTTCGAACCATTCGTGGATTGCGGGTGCTAGCGCGAGCAGTCGTCGCCGCTCCTCGGCGGGCTGCATTTGCTCTAGAAGATCGAGCATCGCCGCCGGGCATTCCTGCCGGCTCGATGCGGCCACCAGGTCGACATCGGACACTTGCTGGCGCCAGAACGTGAACCGGAATCGGTCGGTGCACAGGATGGAAACGCGATGGCCTCGGCGCAGCAGATCCCGACGTAAGCGGTGGTGCAGGTGGAATCTGCCGATGCTAGGTGCTGCGAAGACGATGTGGCCCATGCCGTGGGGGCCTTATCGGCCGCGTGTGGCATCCGCCTTGACCAGGCGGCGGTTGCTTTGCACCGTTACGGCACGGCGAGCCTGCGGACGGGATTCCTTCGCTGCGCGATTCTGATTCTGTCGCTACACTTCTCCGGCCCCTTGCCATGCCCTTGCTGTGGCTTCCCACAGCAGGCGGCCCGCACCTGGTAACAGGACCAATCCCACTATGCTTCGATCCGTCATCTTCTCCGCTGTCACTGGCTTGACGCTCGCAACCGTTGGCGTTGCGCAGAACCTGCCGACCAACTTCGTTGCCGACACGCTGATCTCCAGCGGTCTCCAAGCTGGCCACGACTTTTCGTTCTTGCCTGATGGCCGCGTGCTGATCGCCAACCGTGGCGGCCTCGTGCAGGTCTGGGCTGGCACCGGCAACCCGGTCAGCGTTGGCACGGTCGCCAACGTCGAGACCGGTTCCGAACGCGGATTGCTCAGCATCGAAGCCGACCCGAACTTCGCGACGAACGGCTACTTCTACGTGTGGTGGTCGAGCACGTCGGACAGCTTCATGCACTTGGATCGCTTCACGTGCACGGGCCAACTGACCAACCCGACGAGCACCAGCCTGTCGTTCTCTACCGCTTCGCGTCGCGTGATCATCGACTCGGCCCCGGACTCGGCGTTCAACCACAATGGTGGTTCGTGCCGCTTTGGTCCCGACGGCATGCTTTACCTGTCGATCGGTGACGACGCGATGTCGTGCACGGCGCAAAGCTTGACGTCGAAGCGCGGCTGTCTGCTGCGCATGGATGTGTCGGCCTTGGCCTCGACCCCCAGCAATTCCGAGCCGAGCTACTCGTCGATCGACCCGGGTACCAACCCGAACAGTGCGGCCAACGATTGGACGCAGCTGGTGATTGCCTACGGCTTGCGCAACCCGTTCCGCATGGAGATCGACCAGGTCACCGGCAACTGCTACATCGGCGATGTCGGCCTGAGTCAGTCAGAGGAATACAGCGAATACGTCATCAACGGTGGCACCTACTCGTTGGTCAACTTCGGCTGGCCGTGGCGTGAAGGCCTGGGCAGTGGCAGCGGTTGTGGCGGTGGCGCCCCCAGCGGCCTCGTCAACCCGATCGCGGCGGTGACGTCCGGCTCGTGGAACTCCGTCATCGGTGGCCCGCGCTATCGCAACCAAGGTGGCACGTTTGACTTCGGCGCCAGCTACGAAGGCGATGCCTTCTACATGGACTACTTCTCCGGCGAACTGCGCCGCGTGACCTACAACGGGTCGAGCTGGAGCGCTGCTCCGGCCGTGCCCGGTCAGGTGAATGCGACCAACTGGGCGAACGGCATGGTGGCTACGGTCAGCATGCGTCAGGGCCCCGACGGCGCGATCTACTACCTGCAGCACCCCGGTACCTACGCGACCAGCGGCGGCAGCTTCAAGCGCATCCGTCCGCTCGGCCCGACCAACAGCGTCATTGCCATCAGTGGTGGTAACCAGATCGGTCCCGCCGGCGAACCCTACCCGACGCCGCTTGTTGCCCGCGTGCTCGACACCAACGGTCAGCCGTTGCCGGGTGGCACGATCAACTTCAATGCCACAAGTGGTCACACGCTGTCGACGACCAACCCGGTCATCGCGGATGGCAATGGCTTCGCCCAGACTTCGGTCACGGCCAGCACGATCGCCTCGGGTGCATTCACCGTCACCGGTAGCACGCCCGGCTCGCAGACCAACGCGGTCTTCGACATGTTCTCCCGCAAGTTGACGGCAACGGGTGTCACGACGACCTCGACGCTGTTGGTGCTGTCGGCGGTCAACCAGACGCAGGCGGTTCCGGCGCAGATCCCCTACATCGTGTTCATGTCGTTCCCGGGTTCGCCAACGGTGCCGACTCCAGTCGGTCCAGTCTGCACGGATCCGAGCTACGCGCTGACGGTGGTTCTCGAAGATGGCACGGGTGCCTTTGGCGGTATTTCGCGCTCCGGTAGCGGTTCGATCGGCACCCCGGGCAAGACCTGGCTCTACTCGGGCATCCCGAACTTCCTGCTGGCCGGCCAGCAGATGCGTTTCCAAGCGGTCGGGTTTGACCCGGTCAGCGGTTGGTTCCGCACGAACTGCGAACTGGAGCAGTTCTAAGCAAGACCGCGCGTTGCGCGGGCTAGCTTAGGTCCTTGCCGGCGGCTGGTCGCCGCCCGCTGCGGTGCTGGTCAAGACCCGCGTTGCGCGGGCTTGCTTAGGTCCTTGCCGGCGACGCAACAGCCTCGGCTACCTGATCGGTCGTCGAGGCTGTTTGGGTTTGTGACCGGTGTTCGTTGGCGGTTTGCTTACGGGCATGGTCGCAAGCAAGCGTGTCGCCGAGGCCTTGGCCTTGTTGCAGCAGAAGAGCACCGACAAGGTTCGCGATGGCATGTCGCGGTTCGGCATCCCGAACGATCGCGCGATCGGCGTGCCCGTTGGCGAGATACGGAAACTCGCGAAGCAGCTTGGCCGCGATCACGAGCTCGCCGAAGCGCTGTGGCAGAACGGCCTCTACGAGGCGCGCATGCTCGCGACCATGGTTGCCGATCCGAAGTTGGTCACGCCCAAGCTTATGGACTCATGGTGCCGCGACTTCGACAGTTGGGCGATCTGCGACTCTGCGTGCTTCAATCTGTTCGATCGCACGCCGCATGCGTTCTCGAAGGTGAAGGTTTGGAGCAAGCGCAAAGGCGAGTTCCAGAAGCGGGCGGCGTTTGCCCTGTTGGCCAGCGTCGCGCAGCACGACAAGAAGTGTGGCGACGAGCCGTTCCTGGCGTGCTTCCCGTTGATTGAGGCGGCCGCGGACGACGACCGGAACTTCGTCAAGAAGGGTGTCAACTGGGCCCTGCGCGGTGTCGGCGAGCGCAACCCGGCATTGCACAAGGCGGCGATGACGTTGGCGAAGCGGTTGGCCAAGTCCGAAGCTGCGGCGCCGCGGTGGGTGGGGCGTGACGCGGAGCGGCAGCTGCAGAAGCCCGCGGTGTTGGCGCGCCTCAAGCGGCGTTGAGCCAGCCGTCTGGGTTGTCGGGATTGCTGGGTCGTCGGGTGGTGGGTCGTCGGGTGGTGGGTCGCGAGAGTTACTAGTGCTTCGCGGTTGCTAGTGCTCGCGCTTTTGCAGGCGGCGTTTGCCGAGCAACATCTGCTGCTCCAGGTGGCCGCGTTGCGCGGCGTAGAAGGCCTGCAGGAACTCCTTTTCGTAGAGGTCGATCGCTCGCACGTCGGCAAAGCCGATGCGCTTGGCGATGCTCTTCGCGGCGGCGCGCTGGGCTTTCTTGGCCCCGAGGGCTGACGACTTGCGCAGCAGATCTTCGAGGACTTTGAGTTCGTGCTCGCCGTAGATCTCGAGTTGGCTGTTGGCAAACGTGAAGCGCGCCATCGCCGAGGCGCTATCCGCGTTCTTGGCGTTGCTGCTATCTGCGTCGGCCAGGTCCCGCAACATCGCCACCGGAGGCGCCACGATGACTTGCGTGCCGGCAAGCAAGTCGCCGAGGCGTTGGTTTTGCGGATGCCAGAACGGCACCGCGAGTGGCACGAGCACCCACATGCTGGCGGCCAGGCGCACCAGGCCTTCGTGGTCGGCGAAGAGCATTTGCGGTGCGATCAGGACGACGAACGGAACGAAGAACTCGACGTCGCGGGTCAGGTTGCGGGCGAGCAGGATCTCCATCGTCAGCGGCCCGCCGTCGGCGCGAATGACCCGCAGATGCAGGCGTCGCTTGCCGAACGTGGTGCCCTTGCCGCGCGTTTCAAACCACAGGAAGTAGCAGTGGCGCAGAAAGAAGAAGCCCAGCAAGGGCATGGCCATGCCGAACGCGAAGCTGAGGATCAACGACGCGAGTCCGAGCGCCAGGCCGACGAACATCAGGTCGATGGCCATCGCGACGAACCGTTCGCTGACACTCGCAAGTTGGAAGTGCAGCAGCATGCCCTCAGGCGTGCGTACGGTCACCATGGTCGGTTCGGGCTCCGAGTTCGTGCGAGCGGCCGTGGTCATCGTGATTTGCGCCCCGCCATGCAGAAGTAGGCCATCCATAGGACGGTGAACGTGACGGCCAACAGGTAGCGCAACGGGATCGACTGCACGACTTGGCGGAAGATGCCTTCGACGATTCCCGCGACCAGCAGCATGGCGACGCTGCCGGCGATGACGGCGCCCATACTGCGACCGATCTTGGCCATCGCGACGGAGCGCGAGTCGCGGCCGGGGAAGATGACGCGTTGGCCGATCGCCAGCCCGGCCGCGCCGCACAATACGATGGCGGACAGCTCGGTGACGCCGTGTGGCAGAATCCACGACCACCACTCGATCGCCAGGCCGCGCGAGTGGAACAGCGCCGTCATGCCGCCGAGCATCATGCCCGTTTGTAGTAGCAGCAGCAGCACCGGCATGCCGAGTGCGAAGCCCAAGCCATAGGCAAGGATTCCGACCGACGAGTTGTGGGTGAAGAGCATCACCGCGAACGTCACCAGGCCTTCGTAGTCCTGGGTTGCGAACAGGGTTTCACGCAGCTCTTCGGTAGTGGCCATTGGATCGCGGCCACCAGCGAGCCCGCGATCGACGAACATGTAGTAGCTGCTCGAATCGTTGCTGACCATCGCGAACGAGATCGCGCCGCCGACCAGCAACACCAAGAACGCCACCAGTACGTGCCAGCGGATCGAGCGCACCGATTCGGCAAAGCCGCCGATCAAGAACTCGCGCAGCACCTGGCCAACGGCTCGCTTCGGCGAGTAGACAACCAGGTAGGAACGCGCGACCAACGCCTCGAGGTAGTCGCGCAGGTTTTGGTCGAGCAGCGAAGATCGGGCAACCCCGAGCGCGGACACCGTGGCGCGATAGAGCACGGGCAGGCGCGCGAGTTTGTCGGCGGACATGTTCGCCAAGCCGTCGCGTTCGCAACGGTTGACTAGGTCTTCGAGTTCGCGCCACGTGTCCTGCCGTTCCCGCCGGAAGCTCACGGACCAAACGACTGGTTCGCTCTTGCTCACAGCATCTCCCGGCGCTTCATCGCGAGGTAACGGTTGATCAGGGCCGGGCCGAGTTCGTGCACATCGACATCCAAGACCTGCGCGCCGCTCTCGCGAATGCGTTGCAATACGATGCGGCGCTCGGTCGCAATCTCGTCGGCGACCACCGCGCGGTGCACGTCTTCGACGACGGTCGGCGTCTTGTCGACCAGGCCATCCAACAGCGGATCGCGCAGCGCCACGAACAGCAACAGGTGTCGGCGGGCCAGCCAGCCGAGGTTGCGCAGCATCAACTCGGCGGTCACGCTGTCGAGGAAGTCGGTGAACAGCACCAGCAGCGTGCGGCGGCGCAATTGCTGGAGCAGTTGCGTCATGCCGAGCGTGAAGTTCGTTTCCAGATCGCCATATTCGAGGGCGACCAGTTGTTCTTGGATCGCGTGCATGGCGTGCACCCCGGCCATCGGCATCAATGCCTTCTGTGGCCGGTCGGCGAACGAGTAGACCCCGACGCGATCTCCCGTGCGCAGAGATACGAACGCAAGTTCTAGCGCGGCCTGAATGGCGCGGTCGAGGCGCGGCGTGCCCGCCAGTGGTTCGCCCATCAGGCGGCCACTGTCGATGCAGACCATCATCGATTGCGCGCGCTCGGCTCGATACTCGCGACTGTGCAGCGTGCGGTGGCGAGCCGTGCTCTTCCAGTCGATCGTGCGGTGGTCCATGCCATGCACGAACTCGCGGATCGAATCAAACTCGGTGCCGTCGCCGGCATAGCGTTCGACCTTCAGGCCCAGCTGGAACTCGCGATTCTCGACCATGCGCGAGACGCGGCCACGCACGGCGGCGACATCGACGACTACTTGCATGGTGCCGTCGATGGCTGCCGTCGTTTCGTGCCACAACAGACCGAGTGGTCCAGGCCAGCGTGCATGCAGCGTGCGAATGTGCAGCAGACCGCGCCGTTCGGGTTTTACCGGCAGTTCGATGGCGACCGTGCCGCCACTGCCATCTGGGTCGCCAGCGCCCTCAGCGCCCGAACCTGGCAGCGGCAGTTCGATCGCCGGCAGTTTGCCGTCGTCGCTACCCGACTCGATGTCGCCTGCCGTTTCGAGTTCGATGCGGCAATGCACAGGGCGCGACGAACGGCCGGTCAGCTTGAACGTGGCCGTGTGTCCCAGCGGCAGGACACTTGGGTAGTCCAGCTTCAGTTCGACGGCGCGCGCCGATGGTAGCATCGCAAACTCGAACACCAACGCCGCGGCGAACCCGATCACGTAGACGGCCCACACCAGCCACAGCTCGTTCATGCCCGTCACGGTTGGCAGCACGGATACCAGGAGGCCGCCTCCCAGGATCTTCAGAGCTCGTGGCGTGGGCCGCATCTAGCGCGGCGCCTGGATCTGCTTGACGATCGACTCGACGATGCCGGAATCGACCTGGCCTTCGATGTCCGCCGACGGAGTCAGTACGATGCGATGCGCCAGCAACGGCACTGCCAGTTGTTGGATGTGATCCGGCAAGACGAAGTCCATGCCTTGGCTTGCTGCCATCGCGCGAGACGCCGCTGCGAGCATGTTGACGGCGCGCGGCGAGGCACCGCAGCGGAGTGCCGGGTGTTCGCGAGTCGCGCGCACGATGTCGACCAAGTAGTCGAGCACGTCCGATTCGATGCGCACGTCGCGCACGCAGGCGCGGGCTTCGCGCAGGAACTCGGCACCGACCAGCGCCTCAAGTTCGAAGTGTTCGAGTGCCGGTGCTGTCTGGCCATGCACTTCGGCCATGCGGCGCTCGTCGTCGCGATTCGGATAGCCGACCTGAAGTTTGAACAGGAAGCGATCCAGTTGCGCCTCTGGCAGTGGGTAGGTGCCCTCCTGCTCGATCGGGTTCTGCGTCGCAATCACGAAGAACGCCTCGCCAAGTCGATGGGTCGTGCCATCGAGAGTCACCGAACGTTCCTGCATTGCCTCAAGCAGTGCCGATTGCGTCTTGGGTGGCGTGCGGTTGATTTCGTCGGCGAGCAGCAACTCCGTGAAAATCGGGCCCTTGCTGAGCGAGAACTTGTTGGATTGGAAGTCGAACAGATTGGTGCCCAGGACATCCGCCGGCATCAGGTCGGGAGTGAATTGGATGCGTCGATGTTCGAGTTGTAGCGACTTCGCAGCGGTGCGCGCGAGCAAGGTCTTGGCGGTGCCGGGCACTCCTTCGAGCAATACGTGCCCGGCTGCCAGCCAGGCGACGAACAGCATGTCCGAGTGATCCTGTTGTCCCATGACGACCCGGCCGATTTGCTCGCGCAAACGGCCGGCTACTTCGGCGATCTGTTCAACTTGCATTGCCAATCCTGTTAGTCAATTCCTGGATGCGACGGGCCACGGCAGCGACATCACGTTCGGCGTGCGCCAGGTGTTTTCGTCGGCAGAGTTCTTCGAGCTCGGTGCTCGATGCTTCGTCGGGCATGCGTTGCCGCAGCCAGTCGAGCGATTGTTCGGTGTTGAGTCCGCGCGGGGCACGAAGTCGTCGCGCCGCCTTGCGCACGCACATCTGCGCGTATCGTCGCAGGGAGTTTTCGTGGTGGCCGGCGCGCCGTTGCAGTGCGGCGACGTTGTCGATGAGGTAGGCCTTGCCGCTGCCGATCGGCGTAGGTGGCGGCACGATGGCGCCAAAGCGGCCGCGCGCAGCGAGCGCGACCAATGCCAGCAGCAGTAGCAATTGCACGGTCACGAGCACGGCGGGGAACTCGCGGGCTAAATGGAACACGCTCGGTTCGCGTGCGAAGCCGTGCAGGGTCTCGTCGAAGGCGATCGTGCCGTCGCCGCGCAGTTTGCGCAGGATCGCGACCGCCAGTTCGGCGTTGTTGCCGCGCAGCAGGCCGTGGTTGGCGAAGACGTCCGGATCGCTCATCACGTACGCGCCGTAGCGATCGTTGAGGTAGCCGAGCAGCACGCCATCGCGGCACTCGATCAATGGTTCGATCAGGTCGTCGTGGGCGAACAGTTGCACCGGCCCTGCAATCACCGGTGTGGGTTGGCCGTCGAACATCTGCCAGGTGCGCACTTCATCAACCCGGCGAATTTCTGGCAAGCCGCGCATCGGCATCGACTCCAACATGTGGTGAATGTCGGCGAACGGAACCAGTTCCGACTTGCTGATCCAGTTGCCGTCGGTGAGGCTCGGCAAACCGCGGCGCTTGGGCAGGATCAGCAGGGTCTCGTCGGCGGTGTCCATCGCATCCGCGACGCGGTCGAGTTCGATCAAATCGTCGGTGTTGTCCGGCTCCGCGAACACCAGCAGGCCTGCCGAGACCGGAAAGCGCGAACGCTGGCGAATCACCGGCTCATCGAGTCGCTGCAGCAGCTTGAACAAGCCGTGGTGACCGACCGCGGAGCGGCTGAAAACGTTCGCCTGGATACTGTGCGCGTGGTTGCCGCTGCCGGGCGTGACGAGCAGGTAGATTCCCGATAGCAACGAGATGGCGGCCACCCAGTAGAGCCACGCGTTGCTGGGTGGCTTGCGCCCGGCTGCAGGGTTCTCGGCTGGGTTCTCAGCTTGTCGGTCCTCAGTTTGCAGATCCCCGGCCGGTAGAGTTTCAGTTGCTGGCGTCACGGCTGACTCGCTCCCGCTTCCGTCTGGCACGCGGCTTCCCAGTGTTGCAGGTGGCGTTGTGAGGCTTCGTATAGATCGCGATCTGCAACCTGACCACCGAAGTGCACGCGCTCGACAGCTGTGACCAATTGGCCGAGGTCGTCGGTTGGCAGTGGGTGCAGACGCGCCAGTCGCAACACCTGCCGGCCGGTCGCGTGTGGCGGTAGTGTCCCCATGCATTTTGCACACGAGGCGAACGCATGCAGCAGCGCGGCGTGCACGGCGGCGGCAAAGTCACCGGCGGCGGCGAGCCGCTCGTGTTCGGGCAGTGGTGGTGGCGCGGGTTCGGCTGGGATCGGAACGGCACGCGGGCCCTGGGCGACGTGTCGAGGTGCTGTGCTGCGCCTGGATCGTATCAAAGTCGCAACCAGCACGACGACGACGACCGTGAGGAAGCTCCACAGCAGGATCATCGAGATCCCGCGGCCGAACCCCGCACCGCTAAACACCGAGCGTCCGCGTTGAGACGTTCGGGTGCGTGTGCCTTCGGTCGTGGCATCGCCTTCGACGTCCTCGTGCCCGGGTAGCACGCGTTGGCAGTCCGATTCCTCAAGCACGCTGCGCACCAGGTCACGCGTGACTTCTTGGGCTGATGCCGGAGCAATCAGCATCAGGCCGAGAATCAGTCCCCAGATGGCGCGCATATGGCTTGCAGGCACAGTAGCCGCACTGCCCAGGCGCGCAACTAGGTTGCCTGATCCGCCACGGAGGATAGAACGGCTGCTCACCCTGAAGGAGAACATGGCCAGAGAAACCCAATTCAAACTGTCGCTAGGCAAACTCGTTAGTCAGAGCTTCGCCGTCTACTTCCGCAACTTCTTTCCGTTCTTGTTGCTGGCTGCAGTGATGTTGTCGCCGTGGATCGCGATGAAGGTGTTCGTGCCAGCGGGCCCGGATGATACTGGGATCTTGCTTGGAGCCATGCTGCTTCAGATCCTGACGACCTATGTGCTGACCGGAGCACTGACCTACGGCGTGGTGCAACAGCTGCGTGGCCAGCCGGCGGGCATGGCCGAGGCCGTAAGCAAGGGCATGCAGGCCTTTCTGCGCGTCTTGGGCACCGGCCTGTTGTGTGGCATCCGCATCGTCTTGTTCACGTTGCTGCTGTATATCCCGGGCATCTGGGAGCAATGCCGACTCTACGTCGCACTGCCCGCTGCAGTCATGGAGAACACTTCGGGATCCGATGCGGTGGCTCGCAGCATCCGGCTGACGGACGGCTCGAAGTGGCAGATCTTCGGCTCGTGGTTCGTGATGTTCTCGCTGCCGGTCATCATCACGTTCATTGCGGTGTTCGCCTACACCATCATGACGCCGGACGGAGCCATGCCGTACTGGTTCGATATTGCGCTGGCGCTGGTGCTGTCGCCGCTTTCCTCAGTGGCCATGGCGGTCTGCTACTTCTTGCTGCGTGAAGGCAAGGAGAACAAGTCGGTCGAAGAGATCGCTTCGGTCTTCAACTAGAGGCCCGGCCACTAGCAGTTCGTTGCAGTCAGCGTTTGTCGAACGGCGCGAGCACGATCTCGCGCCGTTCGCTCGTTGCTGCAAGCGATGCGACTGGCAGGCGCGCTTCGTAGCGTTGGCCGCTCGCGCCAACGGCGACGAAGCGATACTCGTCGACGCTCAATTGAGGCGCCCAGTCGTCGTGCGGCTGGCCTGCCTCGAGCTCAAAGTCGAAAACTTGCTGGCCATTCGGCAGCAGCAGTTCGCCTTGTAGCGACACTTCGCCTGCAGGCTTGATCACCCGGATCGGAACGCGCACGGCAGGTTGCAAGACGACTCGTTGCTGTGACTCCTGTGTGGCCACGACGCGATAGTTGACGCGCTCGCTGCGGAACCCGTCGCCAAAGACCGTTACCGACCAGTGGCCGGGTAGCACCGGCACGGAACCGCGCAGCGTTTGCTGGTCGAGCGCCATGTGGGTCGTGCCAAAAGGGCCCGAAAACTCCGCGAGAACGTCGCCATTGGGGATTCCAGGCAAGCGATCGATCTCCACCACGATCGTGCCATGGGCAGGCCAGGCGACGTCGCCAAGGGTTTGGTTGGCGCCGGCGAGCAGTTCGATCGCAGGTGCGCGGAACTGGAAGCCGTCGTTGCGCAGCAACTGTAGTTCACAGGGGCCAGGCAGTAGCGGACCCAACTTTAGCACGCCGCTGGCGTCGTCGCGGGCCGCGATCTTCGGCGGTGCCCCGTGTTGTTGGCGACTGCAGTAGGCCAAGCTGGCGAGCGCGGGCTGACCCGTTGCGTCGATGAGTCGCAGCGACAAGAACGACGACGGGCGCAGGTCGGCGCCAATCACGACTTCGAGCGGCGAGTCGCTGGCGCGCACGCTCTGGAACGCTGGTGGCGCGATCGGTTGCTTGGTGCCGGGCTCGGTGACCCGCAGTTGGTAGGTCAGGTCGGAGCGAACCAACAGTTCGAATCTGCCATCCTCGCTACTGCGTTGCTGGCGTCGGTCCGTGCTGTAGCCGGGCAGCTCGCTGTTGCACACAACCAGCCAGGAACTCAGTGCGTTGCCGGCTTCGTCGACGAGTCGACCACGCAGTGGCACGAGTGGCTGCAGCGTGACGTTGAGAGTGGTTGGTCCAGCTGCGCCCGGCGCGCCCTGTGCCGACAGCGAGCCGACGTGCACGGTGCCCGAGCGGGATGCGAAACCATCACAAGCAACACTCCAGTCGACGGGTCCGACCGCAAGTGCGCCGATGCGGAACGAGCCATGCGTGCCGGTCGTTGCTCGCAAGCGTTGTCCCAACATGCGCAGTGAGACCCGCGCGCCTGCGATCGCGCGCTGTTCGGGGTCGGTCACCGCACCGAGCAACACGGCGGGTTCTCCCAAAGTCACGGTCACCGCGACTGGAAGTTCGCCATCGACCTGAAAGCCTTCGACGCGCGCGCCGTGGCCATCGGCTTGTGCCAAGACCTGCCAACGACCGGGTGCCAGCGGGGAGAACCGCGTGATGCCGCGTTCGTCCGACTTGGCATGTTGGGCGACGTAGGCCGTTGCCCGAGTGTCTCCGACCATTCGCGAGCTTGGCGCGTCGACCGCGGTCAAGGCGAGGTCGGCATCTGCAACCGGCTTGCCGTTCTGGTCGACGACCACAACTGTCGCGACTGCTTGCCGGCGCGAAACGGTCAGCACCAGCGTGGCCGGCTCGGCTCCAGCTGACGACTCTGTCTGCTCGACGACTGGAATCATACGGGCGAGTGACGCACCCATACCGGGCACGCGAGCTTGCACCCACGAGCCATTGCCGAGGTGCTGCGAGATCCCGCGCAACAGCAGTTCGCCGTGTCCATCGCTTTGCCCGACGACCACACCCGGTTGCCAGCGAGGGGCGTCGAAGAACCGGTCGGCCAGCCAGAGCCATACCGAAGCTCCAACAATCGGTGCACCGCTCTCATCGAGGACGCGGACCTTGGCAGAGTGCGCTGCTGGCAAGGTCAACGCGATCTGCGCTACTTGATCGCGAACCACCTTCGCCACCGCGTCCACGTCGTAGCCGATGCGTAGCTGCCACGCGCCGACTGGCAGCCCATGCAGATGGAGTTCGCCGCGTTCGTCGGTCGCGAGTCGTCGCCGGGTTGCGCGCTCATCCGTGCCGTTGGTGGCATGCAGCGCAACGGGAACGCCGGCGACGCGGTTGCCATCGGTGTCTGCAACGGTGACTAGCAGGCTGCCGAGTGCCGGTGAGGATGACGGCGTAGAAGTTGTCGCGAGTCCCCGTTCGACGGTGGGGTCGACTGTGGGGTCAACGGTCGCGGCTTCGCGAGTATTGGTCGCGGCTGCTTCGGTGGTGGGGTCGCCCGAGGTTGTAGAATGCGACGTCGCATTCTTGGTAGGCGGCTGTGCGGGGTCGGGTTGCCAGCAAGTGACCGCGATGGCCACCGCGACCAACAACAGCAACGGGAACAACCTCCATGTCATGTCTTGCATGATCCGTGGGGCGGCGTCGATGTCAGGGATAAAGTCTCGAACCGAGCTGCAGTCGCGGCAAACGGCTTGGATTGCGGCTTTGGCCCCGCATTGCTGGCGGGGTGACGATCGTGCAGCCGATCGCGCCGCCTATCGAGCGCGCCTGGCAGCTGCCGCGAGCACGCGTGGATCGGGATTGCGGCGCGACTCACGAGTGCAAGCTGCCACCAGTTTGATCGTGTGCTCATCGCCACTCGCCACCGCGCGCTTCACCAGCAACGCAGCGTCAGGCAAGCTGTCCTTGGCGGCGACTTCCGCGCGCAGTTGTGGCGTGCCGTAGCGCGCGAAGATGGCGCCGGTTGCTTGCCAGGCGTAGGCCTGCACCGCCGCACGTTGCTCATTCTTGACGTAGGGAAGCAGTTCGACAATCGCAGCAGCACCGGTCACCGCATGAAGGAATTGGAAGGTGCTCGACTTGGTGTTGACGTAGAGCCCCGCGAACGTCGCGAGTAGATCGGCCATGAAGTTCGGCGTGCCAGCGGCCGGGTCGACCAGATCGATCACGCCAACGAACGGTTGGAAGCCGGCGAGTTGCTGCAGCTCAGACGAGATCAAGCCGTCGCCGCGGCGTCGGTCACTGGGCAGAACCTCGATCTCTCGCAGCGCGAGCGAAGGTGCAAGCTGGCCGGC
>CAXBFC010000046.1:0-27383 GCA_963974725.1 uncultured bacterium
TTTCGAGGGTTCTCAGATTCTGAGCGCGCGCTAAGGCGCTTGTTCAAGGACTAGATCATCACGATGACCCAGTAGGCTCCCAGTTACTGGTGCTCGAGTTACTGGTGCTCGAAGAACGCGACCGGGCAGTAGTAGCTGGACTTCTGGCCGGTGGTGACCACTGTTGGCACCCCTTGGCCGCGCAAGATCGTGGTTCGTGGGCGAGTGCCTGTCAGCACGGTGCCAGCGTTTGAGACCACGACTTGACCTGGTGAGAAGAAGTCCAAGAAGAGGGCTTGGGCTGAGATGTTGATGCCCGCCCAGATGTTGTTGTTGGGGATCAAGAACGACCACGACTTCGAGCCACTGCTGCTAGCCGAGCCGCCGAGCAACACGGAGTTGCCGACCGGCATCTGACCCATGCACGTTGCGGAGATGCCAGGGAACACGGCGGCCAGTGGATACGGCGTTGCGGCCATGGCTGCACCGATGTCGATCGCGACGAATGCCGGCGCGTTCGGCGGCCCCGACGTGGCCGAGCAACTCCACGTAAGTCCGGGGCGCGTTGCCGCCAGTGTCAGGTTGGGCGCGACACCGCCGGAGTGCATGCAGCCCGCTTGACCGTAGGTGCGTGGCGAGTAGTAGTCGGCGCGGTCGAGGCGGTAGTTGAACGAACCGCCGCCAGTCGCCGTGCCGAAGATGCGGTACTCGACGATCAGGTTCTTGCCGTTTGGTACGTAGGCAAACGATGTGGTCAACGGAATGAAGAACTGTCCATCCGGCAGTGGCGCGTTCGGGTCCCGGAGGTCTGGCAACGTGAATAGGGCGGGGCCGAACACCGTCACGGGGGTGCCGTCGTAGTTGTTGTCGAAGTTGGTGGTCATCGACACTTCATCAAACGTCGACCAACCCATGCGAATCTCAAGCTGCATGGCGACCCCGGCTTCCGTGTTCGTGAGGGTTCGATCCTCGCGGAAGCCGAGCTTGGTGATCATGTCGCCGACGGGCACGGGCATGTCGAGCCTGTTGTAAAGGCATTGCACACGAGATGTACCGCTGGCGAGCGGTAGGTTTGGCGAGTTAAGAGGGCCTTCGGTAACCGCGACGTAGTCATCCGGAAAGACGGCGACGTTTTGGGCGATTGCGGCTGGTGCCAGGGGGATGGAGAGGAGCAGGTAAGTAATCGTTTTCATGACACTACAGGCATCCCCAGCACTTTCAGATTCGCGCGGATATCTTGATAATCTGCACTGGAAAGCCACCGGCTGGTTGTCCGCGCCACGCGGCTGGCACCAACTAGCTCGCGGTCGTTCGTCGCACCTCACTCCTCTCGCTATGACCAGCCCATCGCATCACAACCAGCCCAGCGACGACTTTGATGGGGCTCTCGATCGTGGCTTGGTGGCGGCCTTTGGCGCAGCAGCGAGCCAACCTGTCGACGAACAAGGCTCCAACGAACAAGGCATCAGCGAACAAGGCACCGCGCCAGCTGCTGTCGCACCACCGATAGTTGCGCGCTACGAACTGCTCGAAGAGATCGGTCGCGGCGGCATGGGCGCGGTCTATCGTGCTCGCGATCGGGAACTGCAGCGTGAGGTTGCGGTCAAGCTGTTGCACGTTGGCCACGATGACCGCTTGCACTTGGTTGAGCGGTTTGTCGAAGAGGCGCAGATCACCGGTCAATTGCAGCATCCCGGGATCGTGCCGGTCTACGAGACTGGCTATCTTGAGGGGAATCGCCCGTTCATTGCGATGAAGCTTGTCGGCGGGCGCACGCTCGTGGATTTGCTCAACGAACGCGCGGATCCCGAACGCGATCGCAGGCGCTTCCTGGGCATCTTCCTTCAGGTGTGCCAGACGGTCGCGTTTGCCCATGCGCGTCACGTCGTGCACCGCGACCTCAAGCCGGCCAACATCATGGTCGGCACCTTCGGTGAAGTGCAGGTGCTGGACTGGGGCTTCGCCAAAGTGCTCGGCGAGCGCGACGTCAACGAGCCGGCGCTGCGCACCGTGCGCACCGACCACACCGAGAAGCAGTCGGTGATCGGGTCTGTCATGGGCACCCCGGCCTACATGCCGAGAGAGCAGGCGCGGGGGCAGCTTGACCGCATTGGTCCGCACAGTGATGTCTTTGCTCTCGGTGCGATCCTGTGCCAGATCCTGACCGGCGCTCCTGCGTTTCTCGATCAGGACGGCGACTTGATGGCGCAAGCTGTGCAAGGGGACATGGCGGCAACGCATCGGCGGTTGGCGACCTGTGGTGGCGAGCCGGAATTGGTGGAGTTGGCAACGACCTGCCTGCGTGCCGAAATCGAACAACGGCCGGCAACTGCGGGTGACCTGGCCAGCAAACTGGAAGGCTACTTTGAAGAGCTTGAAGTGCGTGCCGAACGCGCGCGGGTCGATGCCGCTTCCGCGCGGTTGCGAGCTCGCGCGACCGTCGGCATCGCGGCCCTGACCTTGCTGGTCTTGGCCACGGCAACGATTGGCTACCAGGTCTGGCGCACCCAGGCGAACGAGCGCGCGGAGCAAGCGCGAGGGCTGGCGAGCGAAGCCTTGCACGAAGCCCGGGCCGTAGTGAAGCGAGCCGAAGATCACGGCAGCGAAAACTTGACCCTGTGGGCGCAAGCCGTCGACGAGGCGAATCGGGCCGTGTTGCGTGCCAAAGCTCCTGAAGTTTCTGCTGGCGACCGCCGTGCCGCCGACACTCTGCTGAGTGCGGTGATGAAGGCGAAGGGTGCCGCGGAACGCACGGCCACGATCCACGCCCGTGATGCAGCTCTGCGAACGTCGCTGACGGCACTCAAGCTGCCGGTCGAGGAGGACTGGGTCATGCTCGACTTGCACAAACCCGAGCCGGGTGTGTCCGAAGCCAAGCGATTGGCTCACAAGTATGATCTAGCCCTCACCGCTTGGTTGGGCGGATCGTCTCCGTTGCACTTGACGACTGCGGCTGCGGAGGAACGCTTCCGTTCGGCGAGCGTCGCTGCAGAGATCGTCGAAGCACTCGATCACTGGGCTCTCGCTTGTTCGGTGATCGCTCACGATGACGCGAAGGCGGCAGCCGCGGAGCATGGCAAGCACCTGCTTTCGATAGCCAATGCGGTGGACGACGATGCCTGGCGCGCGCGGCTGCGAACGATCCTGATCAATCCGTTCTTGATGCGCGACGATTTGCTGCAGCTTGCCGCAACGGCCGATCGGCAATTGCCGGCCGCCAGCGTTCGCATTCTGGGGCAGACGTTGTGGGAAGCTGAGTGTGAGGTGGAAGCGCTACGGGTGTTTCGCAATGGCTGTGATCAACATCCAGACGATGCGCAACTCTGGTTCTCTTGCGGACTGGCACTGCAACGGGTTGAGCCACGGAGGTGGCAAGACGCGGCATATTGCTTTCAGATCGTGCGCGCTTTGGTGCCAGACTTGTTGGAGCCGCAGCATCGTCTGGGTCTCGCGCAAGAGGCTCTTGGTGATCACGAGGGGGCCGCCATCACGTTCGAGCGATTGGTGCGCTTGCAGCCCAAAGTTGCGCACTGGCGGCTGCACCTGTGCCAGGCCTTCAAGGCGCAAAACCAACTCGTTGCTGCCCTTGAGCAGGTGGAAGCCGCCTTGGCCGACGATTCCGGCCAAGCCAGCCTGCATTCTGAGAGGGGCAACATCTTGCTCATGCTGAATCGCCAGCAAGAGGCTGAAGCGGCACACAAAGAAGCCGTGGCGTTGGCTCCAGACGATCCACAACGACGTTTGGGGCTGGCCCTTGTGCTGCAGAAGCGAGGTCAACTAGATCGTGCCATCGAACAGTTTCGGGCGGTAGCCGCGACGGAGGTGAGTGCGACTGCACATGGTCAACTTGGTGCTGCTCTCGTCGAGGCGGGCAATCGTCGTGAGGCCAAGCAACAGTTCGAGCGGGCTCTGGCGATCGATCCCAAGTACATAAGTGCCTTGGCCAGTCTTCTTGCCGAAGGGCGGCAGTACGCGGCAGCTCGCAAGAAGTTCGAGCAAGCGATTGCGATCGATCCCGACTACATCGATGGGCGCTATTGGTACGCGATGATGGCGCGTCAAATTGGGGAATATGAGTCGGCTTGCGAGCACCTTGAGCACGCTTTGCGCATTGACGAACGCGTTGGCAAACTGCACCAGGTCTTGGCCACCGTGCAAGAGCGGCAGGGCAAGTTTGAGTTGGCTGCCCGCAGCTTCGCGCGGGCGATCGAACTCGACCCTGACATGGTCTCTTCCTATGTCAACTTCGGCAACCTGAAGCGTCGGCAGGGCGAGCCAGGGAGCGCGCTCGAGTTGTATGACGAAGCGATTGCCAGGCAGCCGACGCTGGCCATGGCACATGCTTGCAAGGGCCTGGCCCTGTTGGACCTCGATCAGCTCCGTGAGGCGGTCGCCTGCATGCATCACGCACTGCACCTCAGTCCGAACCTGACGCCGGTGCACACCAACCTGGGCCGCACATACCTCCTCCTCAACGAGCACGAACTCGCCATCAAGCACTACCAGTTGGCGGTAAAGGCGGCGCCACGTGATCCGACGGCTCAGTTCAATCTGGCGACGGTATTCGCCCACGATGGCTTTGATACGACTGCCGCGCTACATCACGCCAACGAAGCGCAACGGCTTTTGCGTGCACCGGATGTCAAGGTGCCGCCGATCAGCCGCAAGCATGTCGAGCAACGACTACCGGACCTCTTGAGCAGCCTTCGCCAAGCGGTTCTCGATCGGGACCGCTTGCTTCGCATAGCCCGCGAAGCTCCACAGACTGCATCCGTCGACGATCTCAAGAACGCCGCGATGATCGCCTACCGTGAGCGGCTGTTTGGCTTGAGTGTGAGCACTTACGAAATCCTGCTCGCCAAGTATCCCCAGCAGCTCGGCGAGGTCTATGCCCGCACTCGCTACCAAGCTGCCTGCAGCGCCGTGCTGGCCGCTGCGAGTGTCGACAATCCAGATGATGCCAGCACCCTTCGTCAGCAGGCCATGGACTGGCTTCGTGGCGAGCTCGATCACTTTCAGTCGCCGGCTTCGGCGGCCCGAGCCGACGTCTGCGAGGTCATGAGGCACTGGCGAAAGGACCGTGACCTGCTTTCGGTGCGCAGCTCGGACGCGCTGGACAAGTTCTCCCCGGCAGAGCGAGCCCAGTGGCTCGCGATATGGAAGGACGTCGCCGCCAATATCGAAGCCTTCAAGTAGGAAGCTGGGCCGCACTTCCCAGGCGGCAGTTGCGTCAGGATGATTCAGCCAGAAAATCTAGCGATTGCTCGCGCGAAACCAGACCTGCTGGGGAAGCCTCGATATGAGGTCACGCTTTTCGTCCCCATGCGGCAGCCAAGTGAGCTTCGTTCTGCACGCCAATGCTGGCTACGAGGTTGCTAGGGCATGACGAATCCGGCACATCGCACCAGTTGGGAACTGATCGTCGAGGCCGCCAATGGCGCCCAATCGGCGCGGTCAACCTTCGCCCATTCGTACATTCCGCTGATTCGCAGCTACCTCAAGGAGCGTTGGCGACACAGCCATCTGGCGGCGAGCGTCGATGACGCGGTTCAGGATGTGTTCGTAGAGTGTTTCCGTCAGAACAACCCGTTGCTCCGAGCAGATGGTAGGCGCGGCGGCTTCCGTTCGTTCTTGCTCGGCATCGTGCGCAACGTTGCCCGCCGCATTGAAGAAGGAAGAGGGCAGCGCGAACAAGCGAACGCCGAGACCGCGCTTGCGATTGCACCTGCCCACGAAGAGGACCTCGCGACCCTATTCGACCGCGAGTGGGCCTTTATGGTCATGCGTGAAGCCGCCGAACTGCAACGCCAGCGAGCGCGCGAGAGCGGCAAGGAAGCCATCGCCCGCGTGCAGCTTCTGGAGCGCCGCTTCGGTGACGACCAACCGATCCGCGACATCGCAACCCAAAGCGGCGAAGACGCTCCCCACCTGCATCGCGCCTACGCCAAGGCCCGCGCAGAGTTCCACAGCTGCCTCCGCGAGACCGTCGCCTTCCACAGCGTCCGGACCGAGGTCGACCTAGACGCCGAGTGCCGCCGCCTCCTAGACCTACTCGCATGACCTGTGTACGTACGGTGCCAGGCACAGAAGTAACAGGTTGGCGGAGAGTGACGGTAAGCCTGGTTGGCGCCACGGGAAGGTCGGCCAGGGGCGAGAGAGCTGCCGCTGCCACGGCTGGCAAGGAGCACTAGCCGTCTGTGAAAGTGTTACTCCTGTGCCTGGGTGCGCCGGACAAGGCCAGCCCAAGGAAGTGGCAGAACGTTCCGTACAGAGAAGATGTAGCGACTCACTCTGACCCCGAGTCATTCGCGCGCACCGGTAAGGGTGTGCGCGAAGCGTTGACGGGGGCAAGCGTAGGCCGGCTCTTGAGCTCCGAAACAGAGCTATTTGGGATGCCAACGCTGTCAAGGCTGACGGAAGGCAACTTGCCGGCCACGCCTCTGGCACCTACCAGCGTGCGATGAAGTCGACGGTCAGGCGCGTGTCCATGATGTCGTCCTTCTTGTCCGTCAGGGCGAACTCGTAGACGACGCCAAACTCGAACTGCTTGTTGATCTCGAGGCGGCCACCGATACCGGCCCACGCGACGAAGTTCTTCGCCGGTTGCGTGCCGAGGTTGGCGTAGTCGAGGCCCCCGATCGGCAGCGCCGTGGCGCCGTCGTCAAGGTAGTGCACGCCGTGAACTTCGAAGACCGGTGCGACCACCGTGTCCGACTCTGGGTTGATGCTGTAGTCGAGATGCACGTCCCAGTGGCCAACGACGTTGCCTTGGTTGGTGTCGGTGGGGACACGCAGGGTCACGTTGGAAATCAGGTGCAAGTTGTCGTAGCCCTTCGCGAGGCTGACGAACGGACTGAATTCATCGGTGCCGCCTTGCAGGATGCCACGATGGCCGTGCTCGGCCATGTAGCGCATGCCGGCTGACACGACGTAGTCCTTTTCCTTGTCGGCATGCAGCACGTATTTGAGGCCGAAGGCGATGTCGTTCCAGCCCTCATCGTTGCCGAGCAAGCCGGTCGAGAGCTCGGAGTAGCCGTCCTTGGTGGCGATGAATTGCCAGCGCTCGGACAGTGCGACGCGCGCCTGCAACGCGTAGATCGTGACGTCGCCGCCCATCAATGCCGAGTTGCTGGCAAAGTCGTGCTTGAGGTAGAGAGCGCGCACGCCGGTGTCGTTGAACGGCGTTTCGAAGTAGATCGGTTGGCCGACCGGTTCGTGGAAGTGCTCGAAGCCGCGCAGGCCGGTCAGGAAGCCGCCGTTGCCAGCTGCATCTTGGGCACCAGCGAAGCAGGTCAGGGACAGGCTGGCAACAAGTGCAAGCGACTGCTTCAGCGAACGTGTGAGGGGGAGTTGCGGTGTCATCGTTCTTGTAGAAAGGCTGCCGCGCGCCGACGTTTCACCGACTATCGGACTGCGAACACGTTGTCGTGCTTCTGCGAAGCTGGCCCGCTTCGTCTGCGCATTGCGGTTAGCGTTAGAGGACGCTGGCGGCTTCGCGATGCTTGACGGCGTCCCTTGGACATCAGGTCCGAGACCACATGAAGCCCTGCTCCACCACCGCGTTCGCCGCCGTTCTGGCTGTAGTAACCGTTTCCGCTCAGTCCGTCGGGGTCACGCTCGAGGCATCGTGTAGTTTTGCTGAGTCCTGGCTCTTTGTAGCGAACCACATGAGGGCGTTTGCGGTCGGCAACCAAGCCTTCGAGATCAAGGCGATGCAGGCGCCTGCGAGATCTGCTCCCGGCACTTCCGTGAGAAACTCCGCAGGTCACGGAAGTTCCCTCGACACTTCTGACGGCACGTTGTCAGTAGGCGTTGGTAGGGTCGTGTTGATGAACTGCTCTCCGCCCAAGACGGGGATGGCAACCTTGGCGATGCTGCTTGCGTCGTGCACGATCCCCACTGCCGAATCGCCCAGCGTCCCCAAGCTCATGCACCATCACCACGCGATCGACTACCTCGAACTCACGGTTTCCGACATGTCAGCGGCCAAGCGCTTCTACGGCGACGCGTTTGGTTGGCAGTTTACTGACTACGGGCCGGACTACGCGGGCATTCAACGGCTTGGCGGCGATGGCGAAGTCGGCGGCCTGCGACTCGATGCAAACGTCACGCGCGGCGGCGCTCTGCTGGTGCTCTATTCCACCGACCTCGACGTCAGGATGCGGGCCATTCGAGACGCGGGTGGCAAGGTCGTGGTCGAGCCATTCGAGTTCCCCGGCGGGCGGCGATTTCACTTTACCGATCCCGCGGGCAATGAACTCGCGGTGTGGTCTGAATCGTAGGCAGCTCAGTCGCCACGCCAGCAACTAGAACTGGTGGGGTGACCCAGAAGTTCGCCGACTCATGCCACGAACGTTCGAAACACCCGGCTAGCGAGTTCGCGCTTTTGGGCGCCGCAGCGAGGCGTGGGCTTCGGAGGCGCGTTGTTCGAGCGAACCACACACCAACTCGCACAGCTTCTTGAGAGTCGGGTCGGCAATCCCGACCTGGACTTCGCGCCCCTGTCGCTCTCGGGTGACGCATCCGTTCTGTTCGAGCTCGGTTACTTGACGCGACAGGTTGCTTTGGCTGAGACCGGTTGCCGTGGCTAGGTCGCTCATCGACAGCGGGCCGGCCATCAGGGCATCGAGAACGCGCAGCCGGCTTGCGACCCCAAGGGTGCGGAAGCGCCGCGCAATGGCCTCTAGCTGTGCCTCCGTGAGTGGGGCGTGTCGCTTCCGAGAAGGAATGGTTGCCATGACCTTGAATATATGAGCATGTGCGCATATATTCAAGGGTGAGGGTGTGAGCCAGCAAAGAGATCTGGCTGCACCCAAGGATCAACATGACAACACTCACCCCGAAGGTCGGTGCGTTCGACAGTGTCGGAGCATTGACGGTTTTGACCCTGCCGCACCCGCAGGGCTGTCGCACATACCTTGTGGCAGATCCGGTCAGCAAGCAGGCCATGGCGATCGACGTGCATCTCGACTTCGTTGACGAGGTTGCCGAGCGCGTTCGCAGTTCCGGGTGGTCGCTTCCCTATGTGGTCGATACGCACACGCACGCGGACCATCCATCTGGTTCGGCGGCGATTGCTGCGCGCTGCTCGAGCACGCGCATTGCGCACAAGAAGGCACAGCATCGTGGCGTCAGCCGGCACCCTGCCGACGGCGATACGTTGCATCTTGGCGACGAGTCGGTGACGGTGCGCCACGCCCCGGGACACACACCAGATCACATCGTGATGATCGTCGATGGTGGAGTCTTCTGCGGCGACACGGTGCTGATTGGAGGAGTCGCGCGCACGGATTTCCTCGGCGGCGATGCCGGCGAGCTGTTCGACTCGATCCACCGAGTCCTGGACGACCTCCCAGATGACACGGTGCTGCTTCCCGGGCACGACTATGAAGGACGCATGGGGACGACGTTGGGCGAGGAACGTCGCGACAACCCTTGGTTCAAGATGACGGATCGCGACGACTTTGCGCGGCAACTCAGCGCCAATCCGCCGCCGCGCCCGGCAAACATGGACGACCTGCTGCGGCTCAACCGAGAAGGTGTTGAGATCCCGGCGTCGATCTCGGCAGCCGATGCAGTGCGCTTGGTTGCGGCCGGTGGAGCGACCAGCGTGATCGACGTTCGCACTGGTGTCGAGTTTGACGGCGAGAACATCAAAGGTTCGCGGTTGATCCCGCTTGACCAGGTGGCGCAGCGAGTCAAGGACGTGCTCGCGACACCAGCTCCGCGTCTGTTGCTTTGCCGTGTCGGGAGCCGCGCGGAGATGGCGCGGAAGTCGTTGCTGGGATTTCACGTTGGCGGCCTGACCGTCGTCGAGGGCGGTCTCCAAGCCTATCGTGCCGCCGGTGGCGAGACGGAGGTCGGCAAGGTCGGCATGTCGCTCGAACGGCAGGTGCGAATCGCTGCCGGTTCGATGGCGATGTTGGGCGTCGCGCTTGGCTTCTTGGTGCATCCCTCGTTGTTCGCCCTGTCGGCATTCGTCGGTGCTGGCCTGGTGTTCGCTGGCGTCACGGACTGGTGCGGCATGGGTTTGCTGCTGGCCAAGGCGCCGTGGAATCGCAGCACGGCCGCATCCGCAACTGGTCCGGCCGCCTCATGCGCAGCTAGTGTGCCGGCGAGTTGTTCCGCCGGTGTTCCTAGCGCGTGCGCAGCGCCCGCACCGGCTCCGAAATCGAAGGCGTAGCCCTAGTGCCACTTCTCGCCATCGCCGGTGCCGTCTTGGTCGGTCTGAGTCTCGGGCTACTCGGCTCGGGCGGTTCGATCCTGACCGTGCCAGTGCTGGTCTACCTGGTCGGGCAGGATGAGAAGGTGGCGATCGCTGGTTCGCTCGGCATCGTCGGCCTGGTTGCGTTTGCGGGTTCGTTGCCGCGCGCGTTGCACGGCCAGGTTGCTTGGCGAAGCGTGCTTTGGTTTGGTCTACCAAGCATGCTCGGGGCATGGCTCGGCGCGACGGCATCCGTGCTGGTGTCGGGCACAACGCAGTTGCTGGTGTTCTCGGTTGTGATGTTGTTGGCGTCGGTCTTCATGTTGCGGCCGCCAGTCCAGGCCAGCGACGTCCAGGCCGGCGACCCAATCCAGGCCGGCGACCCAATTCAGGCTGGCGACCCAGAGCTGCGTCGCCGGGCATCTTGGCTGGTCGCAACCGATGGCCTGCTAGTTGGCTGCCTGGCTGGTCTAGTTGGCGTCGGTGGCGGGTTCCTGATCGTGCCCGCATTGGTTTTGCTCGGTGGCATGCAGATGAGGCTCGCGGTCGGCACCAGCTTGATGATCATTGCGCTACAATCAGCGTCCGGGTTTGTGAAGTACCTCGCCGTTCTCAAGCAACAACAGTTGGCGATCGACTGGACCGTGTTCGCGACGTTCAGTGGGATTGGCGTGGTCGGCGCCTTTGCTGGTCTCTACTTGGGCGGCAAGTTGCCACAGAACAGTTTGCGTCGCGCGTTTGGCGTGATGCTCGTCGGCATGGCCATCTTCATGTTGTGGCAAACACTTGCAGCAACCTGATCGCAGTATGCCCTACGCACCGTGCGGCGCCCATCTGCCGCGAAAGACCTACGAACAAGCCCGCATCGTTACTGGCTGCACAATAGGCACAATGACGACATGGCCACCCCGCGCATGCGTCCAACGTTTGAGTGTTCGCTGCCGGGCGACGCCGACAGTTTCTATCAGTCGCTTGCTCAAGCGCTCAATGAGTCAGGTGCGACGTGCCGGGGAATGGCGTTTGGCGGCGAGGAAAAGTCCGGCGCGATCCTGCGTCGTCACGAACGGGATCAACACTTCTGGAGTCCGGCGCTGCATCTGTACGTGCGCACCGACGAGCAATCGCGCGTTCTAGTTGGCAGGTTCTCGCCGAGCTCACCAGTGTGGACCGGGTTCTTGGCGCTCTACTTGACGTTGACTTGTGTCGGTATCTGCGCCGCTTGCTATGGCGGCGCGCAGATGATCTTGGGGGATACACCATGGGCGTTTGTTGGCGTGCCAATTGCGATTGCATTGGCCGCCTTCACCTATGGCGCAGCGTTCATTGGGCAAGGTCTTGGTAGCGAAGACATGTACGAGCTGCACCGCTTCGTAGATCGGGTTGTCGAGGGGGCGGCCCGAGACCAGGTCAGCGGCTAACTCTCGCTTCGCCGGCCTAGGCATGGGGTGCGGACCGAGGCGGCACGGTCTCCGGGCGCCATGCCATGGGTCGCAATCGGAGTGCTCGGCTGGCTGCGGCTACCCAATCGCCTCCGCGGGATACTGTGAACCGGCATCGAGCGTCGCATTGCGAGATGGTTGGACCCGGTCTTGGAAGACCGCCGGTCGTATTGGGCGAACCGAGCTATACTGATACAACTCCCTCCCGAGGAACTATGAGCGAACAAGCAACCGACGAGCAGAACGAAACCAACGACGACTTCTTGAATGCAGCCCAGGAGCAAGAGCGTGGGCTGGTTTCGGAGTTCATCATGTTCATGGCCGAGAACAAGATGTGGTGGCTGACGCCGATCTTGGTGGTGTTTGGTCTGCTTGGCGTGTTGCTCGTGCTTGGCGCGACCGGTGTCGCACCGTTTATCTACACGCTGTTTTAATGAGCGAGAGCGACAACAACGAACCCGATGGCGCGCGAGAGTTCGCCGCCGCAGGCCAGGCGAAGGAGCGTGGCCTGATCGGGGAGTTGCTGTCGTTCATGGCGGAAACTCGCAGTTGGTGGATGTTGCCGCTGCTGATTGTTTTCGCATTGCTTGGAGTGATCCTTGTGCTCGGTGCCACTGGTGTTGCGCCGTTCATCTATCCGTTCTTCGGGTAGTAGTTGTGAGAACTGCGCGCGTCGCATCGCGCGCACTCGTTGGTCGCTGGTCTCGGAACGCGACGTCCTCGTCGCCAACTGCGCGGAAAACCCGCAGTCAGGTCGATATCAGGTGCACACACCACGAGGAGGAATGCCATGCGAGATCACGGTCTCGATACATACCTGGCCGACATCAACGAAGTTGCGTTGTTGACGCCAGAAGAAGAAATCGAGTTGTCCAAGCGCATCAACAAGGGCGACTTGGAAGCACGCGAACACATGATTCGGGCCAATCTGCGCCTGGTCGTGTCAATCGCCAAGAACTACGTCAACCGCGGCTTGTCGTTCATGGACCTCATCGAAGAGGGGAACATCGGGCTGATGAAGGCGGTTGAGAAGTTTGACCACAACGCGGGTTGCCGCTTCTCCACCTACGCAACGTGGTGGATCAAGCAGGGCATTCGCCGTTCGTTGGTCAACACGGTGAAGACCGTGCGCGTGCCGTCCTACATGTCGGAGATCGTGTCGCGTTGGAAGGCGACGGCGATGGAGCTGAACTACCGGCTAGGGCGACAGGCTACGACCGGTGAGATTGCCGAAGAGCTCGAACTACCAGAGAACAACTGGGACGTCGTGCGCGACACCGTGCAATCGAACTCGCAGCCGATGTTCTCGGTCAACGACGATGCTGGCGCGGCGTTCGCCGAGGTGATTGAGGACACACGCACCCGTTCGCCGGAGGACCAGATCCTCGAAGCGATGGAAATCGGCCGCATGCACGAGTTGATTGAGAAGCTCGACACGCGTGAAGCCCGGATCTTGCGGCTGCGCTTCGGGCTCGGCAACGGCGAACCGATGACCCTAAAAGCCATCGGCAAGCGCTTCGGCCTGACCCGCGAGCGCGTTCGCCAAATGGAGCAACAAGCGCTCGAGAAGTTGGGCGAAGTGATGTCGCGCGAGTTCGGCGAAGAGCGCCCACCACCGCGCGTCAAACGCAAGAACGCAACCTGACGGGGGATCTGCGTACCGTACCCGGTTCAAATCACCGATCCGGCGCTTGCGCCGGATCGGTGGTTTGAACCGGGTACCGTACACAGATCCCGGTAGGTTGGGTGCGTGGCGAACGATGAGCAGAACGATCAGCAGCTTGTAGATGGCACCGGCACGTCGTTGTACGTGCATGTGCCGTTTTGCGTGGTGAAGTGCGGCTACTGCGACTTCAACTCCTATGTGATTGAGGAAGGCGTGGCGCATGATCGCTTCCTTGATGCGCTGGCAGCGGAGCTTGCGCGGCGGTGGCGGGGGCAGCGGCCGGTATCGGTGTTCTTTGGTGGCGGCACGCCCAGTCTGTTGTCGCCCGAGCGGCTGGAGCGTCTGTTTGGCATCGTCGGGGCCCACGTGGATCTGGCCGGTTGTGGCGAGGTTTCGATGGAAGCCAATCCCGAGAGCTTCACGGTCGAGAAGGCGCAGATCGCGCGCGCCGGCGGGGTCAACCGAATCAGTATCGGTACCCAGACGTTCCACGCGCACCACCTTCGCTTCTTGGATCGCGCCCACGATGCCGAAGGTGCGGAGGCCGCGTTTGCGGCGGCGCGGGCTGCCGGGTTTGACAACGTCAGCATCGACCTGATGTTTGGCATTCCGGGTGAGACGCTCGCCGAGTGGCAAAGCGACCTGGAACGCGCGCTGCAACTCGGAACCGATCATCTGTCTTGCTACAACCTCACCTTCGAGCCTGGCACGCGGCTACAGCGTGATCGGCAGCAAGGCAAGACCGGGCCGAATGATCAGGAGATCGATCGCGCGATGTTCGAGTGGACCCGGCAGCGCCTCGGAGAAGCCGGCTTCGATGCCTATGAGGTCAGCAACTTCGCGGGCGCTGGCGGTGCGTGTCTACACAACGATCACTACTGGTTGCAGGGCAACTATGTCGGTGTTGGGCCGGGGGCCTGCAGCCATCACAACGGGATTCGGGTGACCAACATCAAGCCGCTCGATGCGTGGATTGATGCGGCGTTGGCCGGCGTGACGTGCACGTCTTCGGCCGAGACTCTGCGGCCGATGCAGCGCGCTGCCGAAGCACTGTGGCTCGGCATTCGCCGGACGAGCGGGGTCGACGTGGCCGCGATCGAGGCGCGCTTGGGGCTCGACGTGCGCGCGGCGTTCGAGCCACTGTTTGCGCGCCATCAGCGTGAGCAAATGGTCGAATACGACCGCTCAGTGCTGCGCTTGGTCGGCGAGGGTTTGTTGCTCGCCGACCAGGTCGGAGGCGACTATCTGGGAGTCGCCGTCAACGACTAGCCCAAGGCGGGTTGCCTTGGGCCAGAGTCTTTGCAGCTACAGAGTCTCTGCAGCTACCGGGTCTCCGCAGGCTGCAGGGTCTCCGCAGGCTACTGGGCTTAGAAGCCGCGGTTGCCCATCGCGGCTGCGAAGCCAGCGCCAGCACCGACCAGGGCGCCAACCATCAGCATCGTTTCCGGGCCGAATGGGCTGACGTCGACTGACTCGGTGCCGTTGGCGTCAGTCTTCGTGTAGCTCACCGAGGCGAACAGGTGACGCGTCAGGGTTTCCGAATCGGGGAGCAGCGACATGTCGATCGGGACGTCTTCGGGCATCGGCACGAAGGCGAGCACGCCGGTGGCGAGCTGATACATGCTTTCGAAGTCAGCCTTCCAGTCGGTGAACTTGAGGCTCGTGACGCCTTGTGGGATCGAGTCCGCGACGGCCATGAACTCCTTGTTGCTGCGAATGTCGCCCTTCGGGTTGTCTTCGCGATCCATGCGCTTGAAGACGCGCTTGACGTCGCTGGCCGAGAAGCCGAGCACCATGTAGCCATCCTTGAACGCGAACGTCGGCTGGAACATGTCGAAGACGTTGAAGCCCATGCCTTCGCTCGGGTCCCAGTTGACTTGGACGGCGTACGACTTCACGCCACGCTTGGTGCCTTCTTCGATTTCCACCATGCCTTGCGTCAGCGCGGCGAGGTTCTTCATGGCGCCAACGAGCTTCTCTTCGTTGTTGACCTTCATCAGGAAGGCAACTTCGGGAGCCGAGGAGATCGTGCCCATCGGCATCGACCAGCTGATGTAGTGGTCACCGAACGAGCCGAACAGGTCGCCGCGAATCGTGAAGCCGAGTTGGCCTTCGACTTGTGCGAGTTGGCTGAGCGCCTGCTTGGCGAGCTCGGGGTCGTAGGCGGTCAGGCCCTTGAGCAGCATGTCGTAGACTTGGCCGACGTTCACCGCACCGGCGCTGAACGCAACGGCGTCCTTCGGGACCCACTTCAGGAACTTGGTGTCAACGGTCGTGGTTGCGGCGGTGCCGTTACCGGGCGTTGCGTGGTAGCCCTTGGTGACGCTCTTGCCGTTCAAGTAGCTGGTCGACGCAGCCATCGTGCCAATGTTGCGCAGGCCCATTGCTTGCACCGCGCGCTCGACACCGTCCATGTCGACCATCGCGAGGTCGCTCTCTTCTTCGACGGCGACGCGCAGCGCGGTCATCGCGAAGTCGATCATCGGGTCCGGAGCCATGAACATCTGCATTTCGGCGCCGGTCGTATCGAGACTCTTCGTCGCGACAGCAAAGCCCGGGGCGGTCGACAGCGCCGGGGTCTTGTTGACCATGTTGTTGACGATGCTCTTGACGTCGTTCGTCAACGTGCCGATGAGGACGCCGTTCGGCACCATGGCGATGTTGAGGCTCATCTCGATGCCGGCTTCTTCCGGCGGCGAGAGCGTGATCATCTGGATGTCACCGATCTTCGACTCGGTGCGCACCATGTCATCGCCAGCTTGTTGGCCGAGGATGCCAAGGCCCATCTGGATCAGCATGTTCCACGTCGGGGCGGACTGGCCAAAGTCGATGTGGACCACGATGCCCATCTTCGGACGCGGGCCGAAATCGGACTCCGTCAAGCCCATTTCCGTGAGAGCGAAGGTGCCGCCATTGATGCGCAGCTTCATCAGCTCATCGGGATCGATCGGCAGTTGGCCATCCTTGTGCATCTGGCGAGCTTGCTCGAGCTGCATGTCCATTTGCTCTTGCGCCATCTCGAGGACGTCGGCGAAGAAGGTCTGAACCTCATCTTCCGCCCACATTTTGGCGAGCGGCATCTGCTTGAACTCGGCGAGGGACATCGAGATGTCCGGGGCCGAGACTGCCATGATCGTCTTCTTGGGCAGGTAGGGGAGCACGCCCTGGGCGGCGATCGGAGCTGCCATCAACGCGATGGCGGTCAGAGAACAGGTGGAGATCAGTTTCATGGCAGTGGCTTATGGTCAGTACAAGTCCGCGGCGGCCGAGGCCGCCGTGGCTGAGCGGGATAGTGGACGCAACGTGTCCGAATCCTGTCGCGGGGAGTGTCGCGCTCCCGATTGGTGAGGCAAGCCTCCCTATGGAGCTTTGGCGATCAGTTTCTTCAGGTGCGCCACAATCCCATCCTGATTGTCAGCCAGCAGCTTCTCGAGCTTGCTGAGGCATTTGCCGACACTCGCCTTGCCTTTGCCGGACAAAGCATCGGTGACCGCGACCATTGCGTCGGTGACCTCTCGGTTGCCGCCCTGCGTCGCGTAGGACAGCAGCAGTCCGGACTGGAACAAGTTGAAGGCGATGTCCGCCGATTGCATGTCGCCGTTGAGCGTGAAGCCGCTGAGGAACGACTTGATGTTGCTGACACCGCCCTTGGCGACGTGTTGTTTGCCGAACCAGCCGGCGTCGGAGTCGTTTTCGAAGCGTGACGTGAAGCTGCCGGTGCCGTGAATGAACCACAGCGGCAGGTCGGCGCCGCCTTCTTCGGCGATGGCGTTCACGTAGGCGATCGCGGCTGCGTGACGAATGTAGCGCTGGCCCCAATCCTTGTGGTTCTCGCAGATCGCTGGCCGGACCGTGCCCTGACCACCGATCGAGAACTGGGCGTCGTCCCTGATCAGGAAGGCGCCGGCGACGTCGGTGCCATCGCCTAGCTGCGTGGCGTAATCGCGGAACTCGGATTGCGTCTTCGAGATGATGATCAGCGGCCGCTTCGCCGGCGTCACTTCACGGCCACCGAACAGTGGTGACACCTTCTCGATGCCCTGCTCAACGTGCCTCTTGAGCTCGTCGATCTTTTCGATCGGCAACGTGCTCAGGATCTGCGCGTGGTCCGTGCGAATGATCCACGGCCGACCGAGTTCGCTGTGGAACTTGTTGGCTTCCTTTTGATCGCCCCATTTGCCGTCGCGCAGTGGGAAGTAGCCCGTCTTGGCCTTTTCCAGGTTGCTCTTGTCGATCAGTTGCCCGGTCATTGGGTGGCGAACTTTGCCGGCTTGCAGGAGTTCCTTTTCGTCACGGGTGACCTTTTCACCTTCGTGCACAAAGATGCCCTTGCGCGCGTCGTCGACCTCCTCCGGCGGAACCCAGATCTCATCGATCTTCTTGTAGCCTTTGGCCTCGTATTCGGCTTTTAGGGCCGCTGCGCGCATCTTCTTGGCGACCTTCTCGGGCCACCATTTGCCATCTACGAGTTGGTTGCCGAGCTCAGAATTGGCGCCAGCGTGATCCTTCGCCAGCTTCAGGACCTTCTGGAAGATGCGCTTGGAGTCCTTCTCAAGGTTGGCCTCCTTGGCCCACTTGCCTGCTTCAAACAGAGCATCGGGGTCCTTCTTGGCAGCGGACTCCATCTTCTTCAGCTGCTTCTTCAGGACCGCCGCACTTTGCGCGGCGATGGGTGTGGCGAGAAGGGCGAGAACGAACGGGATTCGGGTCGACAGTTTCATAGTGGTGTTTCTTTCGTCGCGAGCTTGCGGGCAAAACGACGCGGCTCAGTTGTGTTGGGTGCGCCGCTTTGACTGCGGCGTGAAGCGAGCCCAGGAATCCATGCGTTGGCTTGGGCGCAAACTGAGGTATGGAGTCCAGCGCGGTCGCAATGGTTGGCGAAGAAGTTTGAGGCCAGCTTCTTTGGGAGTGTGGTTGGCCTTGCGTGCATTGCAGCGCACACAAGCTAGGACGCAGTTGTCCCAGGAGGTGGAACCGCCACGCGAGCGCGGGTGCACGTGGTCGACGCTGAGCCGATCGGACGGTCCGCGCTTGCCGCAATATTGGCAGGTGTAGTCGTCGCGCAGAAACAGATTGCGCCGCGTGAACGGAGCTTCGTGGCACGGCACTCGATTGTAGCGGGTCAGCAGGATGATTTCTGGCGCCGGGATGTGCAGCCGAGGCGAGCGAATCGCGTGCTCCAGGTTGGTCACCGGGACCTCGACCCAGCCGTCGAAGTCGTGCGTCGTCAGCGATTCGGGGCAGACAATCCGGGCCGCATCGCGGAACACCATGCACAGGGCCCGGCGCACGGTGGTCACGTGCACGGGCCGCCACGAGCGATTCAACACCAGGGTTGCTCGCTGCAGCAGATCGGTTCGCTGAGCTGTTTCCGAGGCACGCATGGGGATTTCCAGCCGCAAAACGAACTGCATGGCCGGGGTTGCGGAGTGTATGTCGAGTTGCCGGGTCGTGAAACCCTCGCCAACAGGGGTATCGTGCCGACTTCGCCGATTCCCCACGAGCCAGGGGTTTGTCGGCGTTGCCTGCCTCGGCGGGCCTCGATACACTGTTCGGCCCTCCAAACGACGACAACTACCAACACGCCTTGAAAACCGTGACCCTGCAACCAGCGAGGTTGCGGCGTTTCGTTGGCGTGTAGCCCACCTCAAGAGGGGATCCCAATGACGACTAAGACGATCCTGACTGCGTTCCTGCTGACGTTCTGCTTGGTACCGAGTGCTTGCCAAATGGGCGCAATCGGCCCTTCAGCGGTGGATTCGCACCAATTCCAGGATGTCGTTGTGCCGTCTGGATTCCGTCTGCGAGATCGCGCCCACCAGAGTTTCTCGCGTGAAGAGGCGACCTGGCGACACGGTCGCTTTGTCTACTCTGGCAGCGAATACGTTGCCGAAGCGTCCGCCTACGTGAAGCAACAGATGCCACGTCACAACTGGCAAATGGTCGGCAGCGAAGCCGTTGCCGATGACGGTGTGCGACTTAGTTTCGAGCGGGGCATCTACTCCGCCGACTACTTGATCCGCAGGCTGGATGGCACGACCCACATGGTCGTCGACTACACCACACACTATTCCCGTCGCTGATTTTCATCTGGCGCCGATAGAGCGACCCTTAGAACTGAGCCTTAGAACTGACTATGTCCGCCACACCTCCTGCTGCCCTCGAAGGGACCGAAACCCCGAACCCGTTCGAGGTTCTCTGGGATCGCTACAAGTCCCTCATCATCACGGTTGTCACTGCCGTGCTCCTCGCTCTGATCGGAAATACGGTCTGGACATACATGGAGCAGGATGCGGTCAGCGAAGAGTGGTCTGAATTCGCCACAAGTATTGGTCTAGAAGATAGTTACACAGATGTAGCCAATGCCGGCAAGGGCCTGACCGAAGCTCTCAAAGACGTCGAACTCGCCGATCTGGAGTCGACCCTGGCAAGTGCTACCGATGCCCAGAAGCCATACTTGCTGCTCGCCATCGCCCGCAAGGCGATGATGGAAAGCAATTGGGACCGCGCGGAATCCGCACTGGCCGCAATTGAGTCTGGTTACCCGAAGCATGATTTGGTCAGCGTGACCACTCATGCAGTTCAGTCGCGCGATCAGCAGAAGCCTGAGAAGGATGCTCCGCCAGCGACTGAGTTCGAGTGGGAAGATACTGCTGAGGGCAGCGTGGTCGCCCTGATGCGCAAGCAGATGGCGGCGGCAAAGGAGTTCACGCTTCCAGCGGCCTACGCCAAGCCGGAGATCCCCGCCGATGCCAAGAAGATCAAGTTCACCCTCGGTGACTACGGCAGCTTCACCATCGCCTTGATGCCGAACGCTCCCAAGCACACAGACAAGCTGATCGAGTTGGTCACCAAGGACGATGGCGCTTGGTTCAAGGGTGTCGCGGTCGATGAGATCCGTCGCTCGACCAAGACCCGCCAGGCACCGTATAGCCTCCACTTTGGCTTCCAGTCGACCAAGGACGAAACGCGCTCGAAGTGGACAACCACGGAGCCCAGCGAGCATATCGTTCCGTTCGAGAAGACTGGTCTGAGCCACTTCCCGGGCGCGGTCGCTGCTCGCCCCGAGGCAGATGGTGAGTCTTGCGCCGATCGCCTGTGGATCTCGGTGGACGACGAAGCCAACCTCGATGGTTCACGGGTTGTGTTCGGCTATGTGGTCGAAGGCCTGGATGTGCTTCGCACGGTTTGCGAAGCAGGCATGGATGCCCAGTCCGAAGATGCTGGTCGCGGTCAACCGACCGAGAACATCCGCATCACTGCAGTCGAGCTCCTTTAGGAACTCCTGCTAGCCCTGCCCGCCAGGCGCGGGTAGACGGCGCTGGTCCATGGCCCTCCGCGGGATCACCCGCGTCGAATCGTGCCTCGAGGCGCCCAACTCGACACTTCGGGGCGGTTGGCGTCGCCGTTGGCGCTCCGCCCAGGCTACCAACAACCAAGTGTCCAGGTGGTCGCAGCAGGTGCTTCGCCCAAGGAGGGCGTGCAGCGGTCTACGCGTTCTTCAGGCGAGTGAAGATGCGGTCCAGCTCTTCTTGGCTGCCACAGTCGATCACAATCTGACTGCGCTTCCGGCCATATTTGATCGCTACTGGGGTGCTCAGTGCTTCGACCAGGCTTTCCTCGAGCTCGTTGAGCCATACTGGTCGAGCCTTTTTGGCCTTGGTAGCCGGGGGAGCTTCTCCTTTGGCTCCTGCAGCGATGACCCCGAGGAGCTCCTTGACCTTCGCTTCGAGGGCTCGCACGGACAGACTTTGCTTGATGGCGAAGTCGGCTGTCTGGTTCATGACCTCGTGATCGGGCAATGCCAGCAGTGTCCGAGCGTGGCCCATGCTCAATGTTCCACGTGAAACATGCTGCTGAATCGACTCTGGGAGGTCCAGCAAGCGTAGGAAGTTGGCCACGGTCGAGCGTTCGAAGCCCACCTGTTTCGCAACCTGCTCCTGGGTGGCCTTCATCTGGTCCATGAGAAGCTTGATGCCTTGGGCCTTCTCGATGGCGTTGAGATCCTCGCGTTGCAGGTTCTCAACCAGGGCAAAGACCGCCGAGTCGCTATCTGACATCGTCCGGCAGAGAACCGGCACCTCGGTAAGCTCTGCCAGCTGAGCCGCCCGCCAGCGACGTTCGCCAGCCACGATCTGCAGTTGATCCCCCACCTGGCGGGCCAAGATCGGCTGCAGGATGCCACTCTCACGGATGGACTGGGACAAGGTCTCCAGCTCCGCTTCGTGCATGTCCTTGCGGGGTTGGTATGGATTCGGGTGCAGGTCTGCGACCGGAATCATGCGGACCAGCTCGCCCTCCGACTCGGCCTTGGCTCCCGCTCCAGCGTCAGGTGCGATCTTGTCGCGCAGAGGAGTGGTAGCGGGGGAGTCGGCCGGCTTACGCCCACCGGACAAGAAGAAGTCGAGACCTCTACCAAGACGACGATCAACCATCGATGATTTCCTGCACGAGCTCTGTGTAGCAGAGAGCCCCCTTGGACCAGGGGCTGTGGACGAAAACGGACTGTCCGTGACTCGCTGCCTCAACCAGGCTCGAGTCGCGGAAGATGACAGAGTTGAGGAGTAGGCCCTTAAGGTTGCGGCTCAGGTCCTCGAGGATCTCAGTGGCGATCGCCTCATTGGCGTCAACCATCGTTGGCAGCACACCGCGCAGCTTGCCCTTGCCTGGGTAGCGCTTTGCTGCTTCTTCCAGTGAGCTCATCATCTGCGAGAGCCCATGCATCGAGAAGAACTCGGCCTGTACAGGCACGATGACCTCATCGCAGAGCTGCACTCCGGCCCAGCCCCACTCGTCCATCCGTGGCGGGCAATCGACGATTAGAACGTCAATCTCCCCCTCTAGCCCCTCGACGACCGCCTTGAGGCGCTCGGTGTCGATGGTGGCCTCGCCGGATTGCACGGCCTCGCCGCCAGCAGATGGCAGCAACCAAAGCCGCTCTGCGACTGGCACCATCCACTCATGTGGACCTGGGGGGGCATCTTCTCGAAGCATGCCTTGCACGGCAACCGTGGCATTGCCCTGAGGATCGAGATCCATCAAGAGCACACGCCGGCCAGCCAAGGCGAAGCCATGAGCCAGGTGAATCGCGGTCGTCGTTTTACCAACGCCGCCCTTTTGGTTTGCCAAGACGATCGAGCGCACAGGTTCCCTAACCTACGCCGCGAAGCCTATCCTTCGCTGCCCAAGGATTGTGCTGCCTCTGCGGTCGCGAATCCAGGGTTGTCCTTTTCGTTCGAACGGAGGATAACCAGATAGTCTCCTTTGCGACCTCCCATGATTGATGCCTGAGTTCCTCCGCCTGATTCGCTTGGTGGCCTTGACCAGGCTGCGTTCAGCCGGCTGGCCCCCATGGCTATTGGTCGCTGGATGGCTCGTGATTGCCGCGTTCCAAGAGCCGCTGATGTTCCGTCAGTACGGCATCCACCTTGTAGATGACGCTGCTTGGACTGGAGGGCTCCTCGTGCTGCTGGTGCTGCTGCTTGCCGAGCGCCGCTTGCCCCGCAGGTTCGCCCATCTTGCGAGCTTGAGCCTGTTGGCTGCCGTGGCGATAGCCCAGGCCATTGGCGCCTTCCTCGTGGACCAGAGCATGGCGACAACCGGATTCACCGCGCGGGCAATTGGAGCGGGCTTCTTCTTCCTTGCGTGGTGCCCTTTATCAATTACGGTATCACGTAACAATAGAGGCGTCATCGCATCCGGCATGCTTCACATGATGGTCGTGCTCGCTGCGGGTTTGATGGGTAGCATGCTGGCTGTCGCTTTGCGCACGTCACCGGATATGTTGGTACTCGCGGCCTGTGCATTGGCGATTGCGGGCGCAGTATGTTGGGCGTCTGGACGCCATATTTCCACATAAGTCCTTCCCAACAATGAAAATAGGAATTCTCGGGGACATCCACGCCAATTTGCCAGCGCTGACGGCAGTCGTCGAAGCGCTCAAGCGTGAGAGCGTCGATGTATGGGTGCAGGTCGGCGACATCGTTGGCTATGGACCAGAACCGTCGGCATGCATTGATATCGTGCGCGATCTCGGCTGCATCACCTGCCTGGGCAATCACGACGCCGCGGTGCTTGGTCGTCTCGACACTTCGTACTTCAACAACTTCGCGCGGTCGGCGATCCACTGGACTGCGCCGCAACTGACACCGAGCGACTACGAGTTCCTCAACGCGTTGGAGTTGGTCGTCAAGCAACCGGAGTTCACCGTCGTGCATGGCACGCTGCACATGCCCGAACAGTTCGGCTACGTGATCAGTGTCGTCGAAGCGTTGGAGTCGCTCGAACACCAAGAGACGCGCCTTTGCTTCGTTGGTCACTCCCACGTGCCAGCCATCTACCTGCGCCGCGATGAGAACCCACGCGACATTCATGTCGTGCCGCATTCCGAGGCAGAGGTCTCCTATCGCGGCTTTGAGCGAGTCTTGATGAACGTTGGCAGCGTTGGTCAGCCGCGTGACGAAGACCCCCGCGCTGCCTACGGCCTCGTCGATACCAAGCTCGAGATCGCCAGCATTCGCCGCGTGCAATACGACATCGCGTCGGTGCAAGCGAAGATCCGCGAGGCGGGCTTGCCAGAAGTCTTGGCCAATCGTTTGTCTCTGGGAGTGTGATCCCAACCAGTCATGCGCTGCCTTGCCGCGTTGCTTTGCCTTGCATCCGTTGCCACGGCGCAGCGGTGGCATGACACCTGTGGCAGGACGCCGGCCGGCATCCTGACCGTTCGCCAGGCGACGCGCGATTGCGCGGCCGACTCGTTGGTGTTGTTGGTCGCCTCGCATCCCGACGACCGCTACCTATTGCCGACCGTCTGGCTGCGGCTCGCCGCGGGCTACCGCGTAGCCGTCTTGTTGGCGACGCGCGGTGGTGGCGGCCAAAACAGCCTTGGCCCCGAAACCGGCGACGCACTCGAACGCATTCGAACTCTTGAGACCGAAGCTGGCTGCGCGCTGGCCGGAGCGTCCGTCTGGTATCTCAACCGTGAGGACGCTGGCTACTGTCGTTCGGCCGCCGAGACCTATGCGGATTGGGGACGCGAGGGCAGCCTGCGCGAAATGGTTCGGCTGCTGCGCAGCATTCGTCCCGACGCCGTACTGACAACCCATCACGCCGAAGAAGGTCATGGTCACGACCTGGCCATCGTCGACTTGCTACCGGAGGCAGTCGAACTTGCCGCCGATCCGAGCTTCGAAGTGTCAGGTGCACCGCATGAGATCCCGGTGTTCTTGCTGGGCGGTGGCAGCACGGTCTCGGCCGATGCCGTGATGGTCGACGCCGATCGACTTGATCCGGATCGCGGCGCCGCGCTGCGCCGCACGGCCTATGACATCTTGCGTGGCACCCATGTCAGTCCGGGTCTACCGGCGCAAATCGATGCGGTGTTCGCACCGGTGCTCGTGTTTGAGCCGCAGAAGCCAGCCACTGTCGATGCGACTGGGCCGCGACCGTTTGCTTTGCCATCGGTTCTCGACCCAGATCTTTGGCCCGGTGCGCCCGCGCGTGCTGCCAGTTTGGATACGTTCTTCCGTACGGACCTGCCGCGCCTGTTGCACGCGCCCGAGCCGCCCATTGCTCAGGTCCTGGAAGTGCTCGTCGAGCTGCGCGAGCTGCGCGAGCTGCGCGCGAGGACCGCGAAAGCCACCCAGCCCAACCAGGACGTGTTGGTCCGCCTCGACCGGCGCATCGAAGCGCTCGAACAATTGACATTGGCGCTCGCCCTCGTGCAGATTGAGGTCACGGTGCCGCCGGGTGCGGTGGCAATCGAGGGCGAGGACTTCTCGTGCGCGGTGCGTCTGCTGACTGGTCGTGACGAGCTGCCACCGCTGCGGGCAGAAGGCCTCCACGGCGCGGCCGTCAAGCTGACCGATCTCGGCAAGTCCTCAGCTCCCGCGAGCAGCTCCCTGGCCGAAGCAACGATTCGCGTCGCCAAGAGCAAGAAGCGTCACCGCGATCCAATGGCGCACCGCTTCAAGGCGGATCGGTTCGTGCCGCCAGTGAGTATCCGGTTCTGGGTGACGTTGGCAGGGGTCGACATACCCGTCAACGTGACCGTTCCTGTGGAGCAGCGGCCGCCAGTCGAGTTGACCGTGGTGCCGCGCATGCTGTTGCTGCCGCATGCGCGGAAGAGTGTGCAGTTTAGTGTTGGCGTGAAGCGCAACTCGCCATTTCCGATCGAAGGTGACTTGGAGGTGCGCGGTACAGCCAACTACGCCATTGCCAAGGACCGCCACAAGGTTTCGTTGCGCGATCAGCGCACCGACTCGGTCAGCTTTGAAGTGGGCGCGCCCTTGGATCGCAGCACCGGTGTCGATGTCTTGCGGATCCGTCTTGGCGGCACGACGGTCGCCCTTCCGGTCCACAACATCGATGTCAAGGTGCCATCGCAGCTACGCGTTGGCGTGTTGCGCAGTCGCGACGACACACTGGCCATTCTACTTGGTGTCGGTGGCCTCGGATTGTCCTGGTCGGAACTGACAGATGCCGACATCGCCGCGGCCGACCTCAGTGTCTTCGACACGATCGTCGTCGACATCCGCGCGTTGCGTGATCGGGCGGCGGCGCGCAACGCGTTCAGCCGCCTGCTTGCCTTTGCCAAGGGTAAGGGTCGTCGTCTAGTGATCTTCTATCAGAAGGACGTCGAGTTTCACCCCGAGGGCGAGGCGTTCCGCGGGGCGCCGTTTGAACCGTTCCATGTCAGCAAGAACCGCGTGACGCGTGAAGATGCGCCGGTCAAGGTGTTGCTGCCAGACCACGTTTTGATGACGCAACCCAACGTCATTCGTCCGAGTGACTGGGATGGCTGGGTGCAAGAGCGCGCGCTCTACTTGCCGGCGGTCTATTCCGATGAGTACGACCAGATCCTTGAGTTTGGAGATCCGGGCCAAGAACGCGAACGAGGTTCGCTGTTGTATGCGCGCACCGGCGATGGCGAATACGTCTATTGTTCGCTGGCACTATGGCGCCAGCTCAAGACCCTGCATGCGGGTTCGGTGCGCATCCTCGTCAACTTGTTGACCCCCTCCAGCAAGTAGGGCTTCCAGCAAGTGGGGGGTCGGGCAAGTAGCAGCCGCCGGGCTCTTCGAGCATGTCGGGAGTGTCTGGCTCAGCTGCGATCTCGGCGCGATAGCAGCAGGCAGCAGGCGATGGCGTTTGCGCCGATCAACGTGCCGAGAGCGAGGCGCGGCGAACCGGTCTTGATCCAAAACAGGACCGACCAGCCGAGCACCATGAGTGAGATGGCTCCGAGCACGACTGCTTGGTTCGTCGATCGCGCGCCGACAAAGTTCGGTTCGCACGCCTTGCTAGTTGCCGGCCCGCTTGCCTGACTGCGTTGGATCGTGTCGATCGATTTGGCAACCCCGCCCTCGATGTTGCGGCCAAACTGCGTCATGTGCTCGCTCAGCGATGCGACCGCCGTGCTGGTCTGCGCAGCTTGTTCCGCGGAACGGTCGAACCCGGTCTGCAGGGCGTCTACCAAGGGCTCTACGTCGACTGTTTGCTGCGGTCGATTGGCCATCTCAATCAGCGCGTTCTTCAAGTCGCCGAGAAAGTCTTGAACGCGATCTACCGAACTATTGGTCAGCGCGAACTCCTCGTCCTGGTCCGAACTCTGTGCCGCCGGTGTATTCGCAGGCGGAATCTCCGCAGTGGGCTCTGCGGGTGGGTTGGCCGCAGGTGATTGTCCGCTAGCGACCGGGATCTCGGCCGGTTCGTCGGCGAGAGGCTCTGCGTTGTCGGTTGCGTTCAAGCTATCGTCCATCGCTGGCGTTGCTTCGTCCGGTGCTTCGGCGGCCGGCGCAACGTCTCCGTTCGTCGGTGCTTCTTGGTTAGCCTCCGGCGCAGCCTGAACCGGTTCGTCGGCTTGCGGTTGTGTACTGTCGTTTGCGGCTGCGTTCTCGTCGCTCGCGGGCGCTGCGTCGGTGGCTGCGTCGGCGGTGGGCGTGGCGGATTGGCTCGCGAGTAATTCTTCGTTCGCCGTGGAATCAGCCGAGGTTGGTTGTTCGGCCGGTGGTTGTGGCCTGTCGCTTGCGACTGGGCTCCCGTCGATAGCGGGCGTCGCTTCAGTTGGTGCGGCGGTGGCTGGTGCGGCGGATTG
>CAXBFC010000047.1:0-27187 GCA_963974725.1 uncultured bacterium
TCTCGCGACCACTCGGCATACGTGCGCGAGTCGTCCGGATCCGAAATCTGCGCAACCAAGTCCTGGTGCACCGCTGCCACTTGCTCGAGCGCGGCTTCCGCGGCATCCAACTTGGTCAGGCGATCGTCATCGGCCGCCACCCATTCCCGGCGCAGGTTCGCAACTTCCTTGCGGGCGCCCTCAAAGTCGCCGGCCGCCCACGCGTGCTCGACGTCTCCGATGCGGCCTCGGATGTACGACGAGTCATCGCCTTGCGTGGCCATGAAGATGACGCCACCGAGAACCAAAACGGCAACCAGGATCGGAACCAGCTTGCTCGACCGCGGTGCCGGCCGACGAGTGCGCGGCGCGCGCGAAACACTGCTCGCCAGCACATCTTCTGGACTCGCCGCACGCGCGACCGTCTTGCCGACGATCATCACCACACGTCCGAGTTCCACTCGGTCGCCAAGCTGCAGCTGAACGTCCGCCACCTTCGCGCCATTGACGAGCACTTCCGCCTCGAGCTCGGCCGTGAGTCGAATGCCTTGGGAGTGCGGCTCTAGCCGCGCGTGAATAGGGGCCACACCCGTTTCGCGAAGGCGAACGTGCGCCTCCTCTGCTGCCCCGAGGGTGATCGCTTGGTCACCGAGGGTGTGCAGGAAGGTCTGGCCGGCGTCGAGGATCTGCAGGGTGTACATGCGTCGGCAAAGCTGGTTCGCGAAGGATGGGGACTGAGGCCAACCAGGCCGAGCAGTCTAACCACTTCGCTTGCCGGAGGGGACCTACTCCTGCCGCAGCCACAAGGAACCGATCTGACTTTCGGTTTGCTGGGCGTCCGGAACCAAATCCGTCGCGAAGCTCGTTCGAGCAATGCGCACCACCGGCATGTCGGTCAGGCAGCGGGTCAACAGCAAATGTTCCTGCGCCGTCTGGTTGGCGACCACCAGCCAGCCCCCCGGTCGCAAGGACAGGACAGCGCGCTCCAGCAACCGCCGCGGCCGTAGCCGGGACAGCGGCGTGCCCCATGACAGGCTCGCGTAGGCCGTCAAGAACGGGAAGAACAGACTCACCACGTCCTGCTGGGGCAGTCTGACATGGGCCGCATCGGCCACCTCAAAACGCACGGTGCCGCCATCGGTCGATGCCGCCGCAGCCCGAGCGCGCGCGTGGTCGGCCCGGGAGTGGCCGTCCCGGTAGATGCCGTGGCCATCGAGCTCGAGACCGCGCAGCACCACCTTCCTGGCAAGCTGGTCGCCGGGAGCCTGCCCATGCCGAGCCAGCCACTGTGCGAGTGCCGCGGCGTAGTGAAAATCCCCGCAGCCGAAATCGGCTGCCCGCACGACGGAATCCGGGCCGCAAGGCATGCTCCGCCCACCGGCCAGGGCTTCGAGCTGCTCCAAGCGCGCCAGATTGCGGCAATGAACGTCCGGGGCAGCCGTTTGGTCGAGATGGCCCAGGTCATAGCGCAACCGCAGAGCGTCGGCGCGATCTTGCAGTTCGGCGCGACGACTGGCTTCAACCCACTCAAACAGGTCGGTTTTGAGGCTTGCAGCCAACGCAGGCGTCCCTCGGCTCCACCGCAGCAGCGAACGCAGGGCGAAACCGATCTCGATCGCCGGGGCGCGCAGCAACGCGAGCCCGTTTTGCATCACAGTCGGCATGCCCCTGCCATCGGCGATTTGGGGCGCGTTTCGTTAGCCGATGCAGACAGCCAGGTCATGCCAGGGGCCTAGAAGCCGAAGGTGCCAGCCAGTCCGTTCGACGTGGTGAAGCTCGACAAGTTGCTGGTGGCGCTCAATCCCTGCACGACCAACCACGTGCCCTTCAGACCTGGATTGGCCGGAATCGGCACCGTGTAGGCGGCCGTGCCGCCCGTCCCGAACACGGTGATGGCGCTGAGCAAGTTGGCGAGGTAGCTGTCGCAGCCGGGTGCATGGAAGCCGAGCGAGACCATCGAAACCCCTGGATAGAGCGGCGCCGAGCCAAAGAAGATCAAGCCAAAGCCCGCCTGCATGCCAGTCAGCGACAGGTCCCAATTGGATCCGATCACGGGCAGATTGCTGGCGAGCGCCAGCCCCACGCATCCGGAACCAAATTGGCTGGCAGCAGCGCAACCGAGTCCGACGGTCGTGCATTGCCATCCACTTGCCGTCGGCGAGAACGTCATCACCTTATTGGCCAAGTCGAAGTTGGGGTTCGATTGGCCGACACCGGGAGCGGTGAACTCCTCGTAGATGACGAAGCTGTTGTTGGCGGCATTGGCACTCAGGTCACTGGGCAGTGGCAACGACCCACCGGCGCCTTCGGACACCCCGACGATCGCGTTGAGCGCCCCGAACGACGAGCCCTGATTCTGGACACGCGGATCGAGGCAAACCACGACGCGGCCATCGGGAAACAGCGACACCTGCGCGCTGAATGCCGGCTGCAACTGCGAGTAGGTTTCGTGGTTGATCCAGGTGATCGTCGCATACGAACCACTGACGTTGTCGATGTAGATACTGCCGGTGGAACCAACCGTATGGTCGCTCCAGTATGCGGCGATCAGCGGACCACCCGCGTGCAACAGCGACGTCGACGGACTCCACAACGTCGCACCACTGCCGGGCGCCGCTGGTGTGCCGTTGTTGTGCAGCGCGACCAGCCCGTGGTCACTGACATAGATGCCTGTGTATGGCACCCCGTTCATCAAGAACGTGAACCCAAGCGGGATCGAAGCCGTCCAATTGTCGATCGGCGGCGGCGTGACCGCAGAACCGGTGGCGAGAATCGCGCACTGGCCACTCGCGTGCGAATGGACGTTCGCAATGACGGTGGCAACGACGATTGGCAACAGCAGCTTGAGCATGTTCGATTCTCGATTCGCTTCGCTCAGGCGGCCATTGCGAAGGTGACGTGCGTCAAGGCGACGTCGCCCCTCTACGCGATGCCCCTATCGGTGGTCTTAGGGCAAAACCCAAAGCGGCCGTCGCGAGACCAGTTGGTGCCGCGACGGCCGCTTCCGATGCCAACGGGCTGCTACGTGCCGAGCGTTCCCATGACGCCATTCGACGTCAGCAGGTTGGCCGGGTTGCTGGGGATCGGAATCGTCATGACGGCGGTGCCAGCGGCGTTGGTAGCGATCGCGCTCACCAGTCGACGATCGTGCAATCGCCGGTGGCCAAGTTGTGGGCTGTCTCCCCACGCCGCATTGCAGGCTGCGTCCCCTGCGACAAGAACGTTAGCGCGGCGTTTCGGGGAACTTCAGGTAGGGAAGCTTCACGCCATCGAACTCAAAGTTGTCGATGCGCAGCTCCGGCGGCGGCTCGAAGCCCGCGCCGCCTTCGAACGCGATCAAGTCGTTCTGCTCGACCCCGTCACCGGAGACACCGAGCGCACCGACGAGCTGCAGCACACCGCTGGCGTCGCGCTTGTATAGCGGCACCGAGCCGGGGAAGAACGTCAGACCGTTTTGGTAGCCCGGGTCGGCCGCCGAGTTGCCCCAACGATCGAACTGCGCTGGCAACTGATTCTGGATCGCCAGGTTGTAGAGCGGGCCGGGCGGGGTGTTGCCCGGATCCGGAGTCGTGATCGGTGCGTTGGGGTTGGCCGTGCCGCCGATGCCCGGCGGGTAGAAAGGCTGGGAGACAAAGCCGAGAGTTCGAGTCGTCAACGCAATGCCGCGTGGGTCACCGGTCGGAAACCCTGTCCAGGTATCACCATTGGCAAACGCACTGCGCGGGTCCGAACTCGGCAGGCAGTAGTAGACCGTGCTGCGCGCCTTGGCCGGCACAACATCGATCGCATCGCACAGCGTGTCTTCCATGCGGTAGTGCGCCAGGATCAATCCGCGCGTATCGACAACCGTCGCGATAACCTTCGACGAGCTTCCGAGCGGCAAGCGAACCTGTGCGCGAATGACGTTCGCGCTGGCGACGACTTGCGCAATGATCCGCTCGACGTCGGCCTGCGTCAGACCACCTGTCAAACCACCGCCAGTTGGCACCGGCGTCTGCGACACACGCGGGCCGATCAAGTAGCCAAACGGGTCCGGACGACCGCCAACCACGCCAACCACGAAGCCACCAGGCGCTGTGTTCAGGCGCGCTCGGAACCCGTCCGGAATCGTCGTCTGCAGCACGTACGGCAACAAGATGCCGACGATCGTTATCGCTCCGTTGAGTGGGATCGCGTCGAAGAAAAAGTCTTCATCGCCAAACACACCGCTACCCGACGCCCCTTGGATCGCGGCAAACTCCCCCGCTGCAACGTCAGGCTCGCCAACGTTGGGACCACTGGTGTATTGCACATAGACACCGACCCCACCCACCAAGCGCGCAACGCCACCGGCGTTAGCCTTGAACAACGGTACGGCACCCGGCAGCAACGTGATGCCCGGACTCGTAGCGGTGCCATCGGTGTTGCGCGATGGGTTGAAGAAGATGTTGGCAGGGAACGGATCAACCACCGGCTCACCAGCCGGGCCCAAGAACGGTGCGCCAGTATTGAAGGCCGTCGGCGGGAACGTCGCGGCCGTGGCGATGTCGGCGCCGCGGTTGGTCGAATTGATCTGCCACAGCGGTGCCGGCGGCGTGCCGGCGACACCGGCGGCTCGCCGCGTCGGCGAAATCACGCTGCTGGGGAATGCACCAGCACCGGGACTGACGGGCACTTGCGACGCCAAGATTTCGTTGCTGAACGACGGTGGAAAGTGGAACGAACCCAACGTCTCCACCGTGCGCGAGGACAGCGGTGCCTGACTGTTGGAGAAATACGACGTGGTCCGCGCCAAACTGACCGCGATGTTCGCGCCATCTGACGGAGCGGGTCCGGTAGTGCTGTAGACACCAAGGATGTCGCCGGTGCGGTCGGTGACCGCCGCGTGAATCGCCGTCGTCGGTGATCCAGGGATGGACTCAATCGAGTTGACGGCGCGCGAAAGAATCGTCAGCACTTCGGCCGCGGTCAGTGGTGTCGCGATGCCACCGGAAACAAATGCGGTCGGCGTCGACGTCACCTTGCCATTGCACGAGGCAAGGCTGGCAACGGAAAGCAACAGACAGCTCGCCACCACACTGCCACTCAAACCAGTCAACAGCCGACAACGCGACTGCTCGAATACAGAGGATGCAGACATGGCTACCAGGTCGTGATGATGTTGGTGAATACGTTATAAACGATATCGTTCGAGTCGTAGACGCGAGCGAAGCCATCGTCGGGGAACAGCGCCGAAGCGCCGAACTGGAGGATGACGTTATTGGTCAGGAACGGCCGATATTGGGTCCCAAGGAACACTTCTGTGCCGATCGACTTTTTGACATCGGCCGCTTGCAGCAAGAACTCGACCGACTCGGTCTTGTCAAATCGCAGGTAGGTAAAGCCCACTTGCGCGCGCCACTTTGGTGTCAACTCCGCATCGACAGCGCCACCGAACAGCAGCACCCCAGGGTTGACGAAGTTTGACTGGCCCTGGGTCTTGCTGGTCTGCAAGTCGGCGAGCGAACTGCCCGGCTGGGTCAAGCCCGTGCCGACCAGCTTCAACGCCTGCGAGTTCCAGAACGAGAACTGGCCACCGCCAAAGTTTGGCGCATCGAGGATCGCATCGAAACCGGTTGCGTCTTCGTCGCGGGGATCGCTATCGCCAGAGGCGTAGAGGAAGAACCCGCGTGGACGCCACCAATCGATATCGTAGGAAAGCTCCAACGCGGCAAAACGCGCATTGATGTCAACCGGGCGCGCCGCAATTTCGTTCTGCGACTCCTTGCCCAACACCTGGTAGAGCGCGTGGGTGACGTTCCAGCGACCGAAGTGGCCTTCGCCAGCCCAACCAAAGTAGTACGCGTCGACTTTGTTGCGCAGGAAGTTGCCAACCGGCTTCGGCGAGATCAGGAAGTTGTTGTCGTCGAACTCCTCGCCGCGACGGTCCGCGTTGTAGTGAAACGACGCCGAGCTCGTGTAGCCGAGCACCGGGAAGTCCTGACGGTAGACGTTGGCGACAAACACCGTCTGGTCACGGTCCTCGTAGCGGTTGAGCTGCGAGTTGGTGTCCTTGTCGAGCTGGTCAAAGACCGCGACGTTGTACTGCCATTTGTTGTTGTCGGCATTGCCGAAGAAGCGCACGCCGAGGTTGGTGTCTTCGAAGATGAAGCCGCGAAAGTCGCTGCGGAACGGCAATACGCCGATTTCGACACTGGCGAAGTCGTAGCGATCGGACAGATCGAACAGGTGGTATTCGAGGAACACCTCCTGCAGCGTGACATCGCCACGCCTCCTGGTCGTGCCCTGCGAAGGGTCGATCACGACGCCGCCGACTTCTTCGATGTCGAGCTTCGTGTAGTTGAACACCGGCGTGATCCGAATCCGCCAATCGACGGGCTTGAACGCCTGCTGGCCGCGGAACAGCTCGAATGACAACGCCAAGTCGTTCTGCAGGAAGGTCTGCTTGCCCTCGCCGAAGAACGTCTGGGCGACCGGACCAGGACCGGTGATACCCGACCCGGTCGGCACTTCCCGAGTTTCGTAGAACAACCGGTTGGTCGCCGTGAACGAGAAGAACAGGTCCTCGGTACCAAACAGCGGGAAGTCGCCCTTCAGGGCATTCTGGCGATAAGGATTGAAGCGACTGGCACGCTCGTTGATCGAATACGGCGGCGGCTCGATGCCGCCGACCGCGCGCCCCGGGGCAAACCAGCGCGACTGGATCGGATCAAAGTCGCGCGGCGCCTGTGGTGCTGGGCCGGCGCCCTGTCCGGTCGGAGGTTGCTGCCCCGTTGGAGGTTGCCCTGCTGGAGGTTGGCCTGCTGGCGGCTGCCCGGCTGGCGGCTGCCCGGCTGGCGGCTGGCCTGCTGGCGGCTGGCCACTGGGCGGCTGCTGGCAGGGTGCCGCGGCCGCGAGCGCGACCGTGGTACACACCCCGAAGAACGAACGCCTGATGTGGCCCGACATTTGGGTGTGGCCTGACAATTGATTGGGCTTTGGCGAGGGCCGCAATATGCGACAAATCTGCCTGCAACGAATCCGACGCGTCATGCGATCCTCATGGGCATGTTCCGACCGAGAGCAGCTGCATTGGAGCGGCGCCGGCATTGTCATGGAAGAACTTTCACAAGCGATGTCATGGGAGTTTCCCAGCTCGCGTGTTTCAACCCAACTTGCTTCGCACTAACCTCCTCCCGCAGTCGCAATGCCACGCTTTCAGCTGCTCGTCCGCGAACCCGGCAAGGAGCCGAGGTGCGTTCCAATCGGTGACCCGATCATTGTCGGGCGGTCCCGCGGCGTCGACTTGACCGTCGATGACGAAGAAGTGGGCCGCAAGCAATTCCGGATCGGCGTTACGTCTGGGTTCGTCGTCCTCGAAGGACTCGGCACCACCAACCCGACACGCGTCGACGACCGCGTCATCAAGGCTGGCGAAAAGACCACTCTGCCAACCGGCGCGCGGATCCAGGTCGGTACAACCGAGTTCGTCATCGAAGCCGCAGACGGAACTGTCGATCAAAAACCAGCGCCGCCCGACGTGGTCGAAAACACGATGGTGGCTGGCCCGGGCCCCGGCGGAGTTCCGGGGACGCCACCTGCTGCCACTCCACCGGCTGCTGATGCGGCCCCCATGAACACGATGGAGTTCCGGTCGCCTGGCGCCCCAAAGGGTCCGGCGGGCACCCCACCAGTAGCACCGCCGGCGGATGCTGCACCGATGAACACCATGGAGTTCCGTTCGCCTGGTGCTCCAAAGGGTCCAAACGCGGCGGGCCCGCCACCAGCGACGCCGCCGGCAGATGCGGCACCGATGAACACCATGGAGTTCCGGCCGCCAGGTCTGGCCGGCGCCTCACCTGGTCGACCAGGCGCGCCCGGTCAACCACCACCTCCCGGCCAACCGGTTGGCGGCGACACTGCCGCGGGTGGTCCGCCCCGGCCGCCGCAAACTCCCGCGCCGAAGACACCAGCTCCCGGAGCTGACAACGTCGGGCAGACCATGGCCAAAGGATTCCGACCAGGGGCACCGGGTGCAACTCCGCCAGCGAAGGCAACCCCACCGCAACCTGCACCGCCCAAGCCAGCAACACCGCGCCCACCGGCCGCAGCAGCCCCAGCTCCGGCGCCACCAGTTCCAGCCCCCCCAGCTCCGAAACCAGTCGCTCCGAAACCAGCAGCTCCGAAACCCCCAGCTCCGAAACCCGTCGCTCCGAACCCGCCGGATGCACCCGCAGCTGCACCCGTAGCACCTCCCGGAGCGGCGGCGCCCAACCGGCCGAAGACGGTCGCCGTTCGCCCCGAGGATATGGCGCCACCGCCAGCGAGCACTACGGCCGCCGGTGAAGATATCGAGTCACTACTACATCAATCGACCCCACGATTGTTCGTCAAGGGTGAGGGCCTGAAGCGTCCCGTTCGCCTGATGAAGGCGAGCAACAAGATCGGTCGCGCCGAGACCGCCGATGTGCTGCTGCCACATGAATCCGTGTCGGAGCAACATGCAGAGATTCGATTCGACGGCAGGAACTGGAGCCTCGTCGATTCGGGCAGCACCAACGGCTGCATCGTCGATGGCCAACACCTGCGCGGCACCGAACAAATCGTCCGGCGCAACACCCTGATTGGCATCGGTGCGCTGCACTTGATCTTCCTGTGCATCAACAAGAAGACCGCTGCACAAGATCGACGCGACGAAGATCGTGCGCTGCAAATGCTCAGCAAGAGCGGCAGGCTCGACCAAGCGACCGCGAACGAGATCCGCCAGATGGTGCGCGCCGAGTCCAGCCATTCCATTGCCGAGATCATTTTGCGCGACACCCCCATCACGCCGATCGAATGGGCCAATGCAGTTGCGGCAGCACGTCGCAAGGTTTCGTTCTTCGCACGTATCCTGCGCCTGTTCACAGGCCGCAAGCAGTGACCTGAGCAGGTGGACAGATGAACCTGGGCTTCCTTCGTTCCTGGCACGCCGTCGTCGCGATCCTCTTGGTCGCGGCGTTCTTTGCTTGGCACACGATTGCGCCGATGCCGTTCGGCGATCGAGCCGACGACAATGTCTGGTTCTTGCTGACCACCGGTTGGTTCGCGGTCGCCGCCTACATCGTATTGGCGCTCTACGCCGCCCGGCGCGCCGCGCACCGCTTGCGCTTGAGTCCGGAATTCGGCTGGGAAGCCAAGCTGACCCAACTGGAGAAGGCCCAAACGCTGTTGAGCGAACTCCAGAACCGCATCACCCGCCGCGAAATCGCCGGCACGGCGGCGGTCAAGAAAGCTGCTCGCGAGATCCTCACCAAGACGGGCGTGCAAAAGGTGCTGCGCATCAACACGCTGAAAGACGGTCGCGCAATCGGCCTGCTGCGCCTCGATGTGCAACCGCGCAACGCCCTTGGGCGCATGTCATGCTGGCTGTCGGCACACGTCTGGTATGGCGTGGCTGCGGCGCTACTCGTCTGGTTCCACGGCGGCGGCCGCTGCGGCACAACGATGGGCCTGGCACTCAACGCGCTCAGCTACTTCGTCATTGGTAGCGGCCTGATTGGCGCCTTTTTCTGGGCCTTCGGGCCAACCTGGCTGACCCGCGCCGAACGCGAACTAACGATCGAAAAGGCGTTCTCGCTACGCGAACACTTCGACCGCAAGGTAACGGCCGCCGAACAACTGCTGAACAGCGCGCCCGATCGCAAGCAAACAGCGATGGCGCAAATCAGCGAACTAGAACAGAACGTCGCAACGGCCAAGGCTGCCGCAGGTGACGGCAAAGACAAGCAACTCAAAAAGGCCGTCAAGGACGCGGAGAAGGACCTCAAGAAGGCGCAAGGCGAGGTCAAGACAATCGACAAGGAAGTCGCGTCGTTGCCAACCGAGCTCACCATCCTCAAGGGCCAACGCGATCGCGTGCGCCGCGAAGCGGCGCGACTCGATCGCTACCGCATGCTGCTGCGCGGCTGGCGCATCCTGCATGTTCCCTGTTCGGTCGTGTTGCTGGCGCTGGTCGCCGTACACGTCATCAGCATCTACTACTATTAAGTCATGACCGCAGCAGCTGATCAGATCGACGCGTTGCTCGCGATGCCGCTCTTCGCCGATGTCGACGAAGACCTGCTCGATGGCCTGCGCCTCGAAGCGCAAATCACGGACCAGACCTTCGAGTGGGAGCCAGGCGCCGCACCGCGCGAGGGACTGTTGCAGTTTCTCGAGCTGCGTGATGACGAAGACGTAGTCACGCAGGGCACGCTGACAACGCAGTTCATCTTCATCCTCCACGGCCAGATCAACGCGCTGCAGGCGCGCGTTGGGCGCGAGACCTATCAGCACAAGACCCTCGGGCCAGGCGATTGGTTTGGCGAAATCACTACGCTGTCGCATTCGCCGGCGCTGGCGACCTACCGCGCCGATGGCGAGACCTTGGTCGCGGCGATCGAAGCGCGCATGTTCCAGCGCCTCTACGCCGAAGATGACACGTTCAAGGAACGCATCGACGAGGGTTACCGCGACAACCTGGCGCTGCACTTGCGGTTGTCGGCGTTGTGCCGCGACCTCGATGACCAGGCCATCGCCGCCCTCGAACAAGAGGCCGAACTGGTCAGCTACGAAGATGGCGAGGTAATCATCGAAGCCGGCGACGAGGCGGACTCGGTCTACATCGTGCGCGCCGGCGGCCTGTGCAGCTTTGTCGAGAGCAACGGTGGCGAACGCACGCTCGGCTTTTACAAGTGCAACGCGTCGTTTGGCGAGCACTCGCTGCTCAGCGAAGGAACGACCTGGGCGGCGAACTACCGCACGCTGATGCAGACGTCGCTGATCAAGCTGCCTAGAAAAGCAATCGCACAGCTGTCCGACACCTCCCGCGTGGGCTTGGTGCGCGCTGCCAACCGACTGATCGGCAGCGACGACGCGAACAGCGCCCAACAGGGCGATTCCAACGAGGTCGGTTCGCGCAGCGTGCTCGACGAGTTGTTCGTCATGGTCGAGCGTGAGTCGGTCAAGGGCGGCCGCGCGCTGGTGATCGATCGCACCAAGTGCGTGCGCTGCAACATGTGCGTCGAGTCATGCGAGACCGTGCACGACGACGGCATCGCGCGCCTCAGCAAGGTGGGCACGCCGATCGCCACGGATGAGATGCTGATCACGGCGTGCTACCACTGCGAAACCCCGCAATGCATGCTGTCGTGTGAATACGGCGCCATCCGCCGCGATCCGCAAGGCCGGGTGCGCTTCGAATACGACAACTGCGTTGGCTGTGCCGGCTGCATCGACGGCTGTCCCTATGGCGTCATCCGACTGATCGAGTCGAAGCCGCCGCCCAAGGCTCAGCCATCGTTCTTCCAGAGCCTGCCGCTGATCGGCAAGTTGTTTGGCGAGCCAGTAAAGCCCCCGGCACCCGTCGTCGCGACCGATGAAAACGGTGAGCCAGTCAAACCGCGTTCGGTCGGCGCCGGCGGCAAGGTTTCCCCAGTAAACGGCAAGACGATCAAGTGCGACCTGTGCGCAGGCTTGCCGTTTGAAGCCTGCGTCTACAACTGCCCGACCACCGCGATCCTACGCAAGGAACCGCAAGATTTGTTCGAACGGAGGCGAGGTCTTTAATGGTTCGCACACGCATCGAAGTCCAAAACGGCAACGACGAACTGAGCTTCGATTCCGGCATGGTCACGATTGGTGGCCGCACCGGAGTCAACGTCGTCCTTCGCGATGTGATGGTCGCTGACCGTCATTGCGTGATCACCTACGAGGACGGCTTCGAGGTGCGGGACACGGGCTCGGTGACCGGCACGTGGGTCAACGGCGAGCGCGCCTCACCGTCCGCCAGCCTCGCAGACGGCGCTACGATCATCATCGGCACGACCAAACTCCAGGTTTCGATCGAAGCCGATGACGGCACGCAAGTGCTGCAGCTGAAGACCGACCCGCAAAGCTTCTGGTGGAAGAAGCCCGGCAAGGGCGCGTTCGACAACGACCCGGACCAACTCGCCTACGCCGAGACCAAGTTCGGCCGCTTCCCGGCGCTACACCTCGGCAACCGTATCGCGATGATCGCCGGTGGCGTGGTGCTGCTCGCGGCGACGTTCGTGTCGTCGGTAATGGAACCGTTGGCCGATCCTGGCGAATTGATCGCGCCGCACGCCTTGGTGACGACCATCGCGCTCGACGATCCGGCGGTACACGCCGGCATCCGAACGTGCGTCGAGCTATCGGGCGCCCAAGGCTGCAACGTCTGCCACGAGACGGGCAACGGGGCTCCCGAGAGCAAGTGCGTGCAATGCCACGGGCTCGCAGGCGAAATGGCGGCCGCGGGATCGTTCCGCCACCCCTACCACAATGACGGCAAGGTCGCCCCCGTCCCGGGCGCGATGGACAGCGAGCAGTTCTGTGTCGTTTGCCATACCGATCACAACGAATCAGGCCACAACGAATCAAGATGGCTCAAGCCGATCGCCAAGGATCTGCTCGGCAACTGCGCCGCATGTCACGATGACGGCACCGGCTTTGATCGCGACGCACTGATCGCCAAGGCGAACGTCGCGCTGCCGCCGGCGCAACCACGGGCCTTCGACACCTACGCGTTCCCTCACGATCAGCATCTCGCGAAGGACATCGAGTGCATTGTCTGCCATCGCATCGATGACGCAGTGCTGCAAGACAACCAACGCGGCGTGCCAGACAATCCGCTGCGGCACGACTTCACGACGGTCGAATACGAGGTCTGCACATCGTGCCACGTAAAGGACGCCCCGCCCGTCAACATGACAGCGGCACAACAACGAGAGTGGCGCGCGGAGGGACTGATCGTCACGTCCTCGTGGCACGGCACGGAAGACAACGGCAGCCACTGCATGCAGTGCCACGCCTCAGCCGAGCGCGACGGCACCACCGTCTTCGGCCCAGAGATGAAGACCGTCGACCGCGGCGACTTCTCGACCGAACTCTACCAGCGAGAGCGCGCCAACTACCAAACCGGCAAGCGTTCGCACGAAGAGCAGTTTGCCGCACATGCCAACGGCCAGGCTTGCACCAAGTGCCACCTCAGCGGCGCGATCACCGAAGTCCTGCAGCCGGCGTCGCGCACCTTCTGGCATGGCTTACACGTCGCGAATGGCGCCCTGTCGCCTGCGAGTGGCAACGAAGCGTCGATCAGCCTCGACGACCAAGCCGGATGCGTCTCGTGCCACAAGGACCTGGCGGCCGCAAGCGCCGCATCGCTGACGCCGGCGGGATCCGACGGCTCCGGCAACTACCACTGGCCCGAAACGTCCGAAGCCCAGGCTGCCTGCGCTGACTGCCACAACGAAGCCGGCACCGCCCTGCGCCTCACGGCCGTCAACAACCGAACCACCGCAACCGTTCGCCCGGTGCCAGACTTCCCCCACGGCCTGCACGTTGGCAGCGCAAGCTTTGGCAAGAGCGGCACACTGCAACAGGGCTGCTTCGCCTGTCACGACTTCAGCGAAGCCGCAGCAGACGCCCCGTTCTCGCAAGTGCCACGCACCAAGCCGGGCGCGTCGGACTGCACCAACTGCCACGGTGGCCACGACAACATCGCCGGCGGCGATTGCCAGACGTGCCACCCCAAGATCGAAGGCGTCAGCAACTCCTTCCTGCTGCAAGCCAAGATCCTGACGCCGCCGCCCGCCATGCGCCAATGGCCCGCGCCCAACGGCTTCAGCCACCTGTCAACCGGCCACAAGGACGAAGGCTGCGCCACCTGCCACAAGGAAACCGGCATCGGCGAGGCCAAGACGTTGCAAGCCGTGCGCGTTCCCGACGAGACCGCAGCCGTGTGCCGGGATTGCCACCTGCAGAAGCAGTTTCACTGGCGGTAGAAGTGCGTACGGTGCCTGGACAAAAAAACACTTCCTCGCCTTGCAGGCGAGGAAGTGTTTTTTTGTCCAGGCACCGTACGCACTTCTAGCCATCGGCTTCTTTGCTGCCCGGGTAACCGCGAAACAGGTTGCCGAAGCGTTCGCGGGTCGCCGGCGAGCCTGGCTTGGCACGGAAGGCCTTGGCGGCTGGGTCGCCTGACGAGATGCCCACGGCATCTGCCCACTTGCCGACTGGCTTCCAGTGGCAGCGTAGGCAATCTGCGGGGGCGTTCTTGCCGAAGCCGCCGCGGGCTACGTCCGCGTGCACTCCGAGGTTGGCGGACGCGCTGAGGTGACTCTTGCCGGTCGGGACGCGAATCGAGGCGAACTTGCCCCGCTGGTCCTTGCGCGTGTGGCACTTGGTGCAATCGCTGCCAGCTGGGTGGAATTGGCTCTGTGCGAAGCCGGCAAAGACGGTCTGCGTGGCGACGTAGCGGTCGTCGGACTCGGCGGCCTCACTGCCCTTGGCTGGCGGCACGGAGGCGACTTGCTGACCTCCCTGGTCTTCGTGATGGCAGCGAATGCAGCTCGCGACTTCGTTGGCCAGCAAACGCTCGGTCGGGCGCGCGCCTGCGACAGCTTCGTGCTTGTGGCATTGGTTGCACGCCAAGGCTGCTGGCAAGGTCACCATGTCGCGGCCATCCGCTGCTGGCTCATGACACTCCGAGCAGGACTGACCCGCTTGCACGTGCGGTCCGTGCGGGAACGCCACGACGGCGCGTTGCTTTGGCTTTGATTCGGCTCGTTCGGCAATGTCTTGTTCCACGACGTCGCCACCCCAGTGGCACGTCGAGCACGACTTCAAGGAGTAGGTGCGGTAGTCCGTGCCCGACAAGGCCAACGAGTTTGCCGCGGATTGCGCGGTTTCGTGACACGCGGCGCAATCCTGCTGCGTCGGGTTGGCGGACAAGTGGGTCTTGTGGGTGAAGGCCTTCTCGATCAATCGCGTTGGCAACGCCGGCACAACCGCGCGATGACACGTCGCGCAGTCCTTCTGCAACGACCGATCGCCGTTGGCTTGGCCGCGCTCGACACCCTTGGTCGTGATGTGCGGATGCGTCTGGCCTTCGAACGCGAACGTGCGCTCGGACCATCGCTGCACGGACTCGGTCGGTCGCAGTCCTGCCATGTCCGGCTTGCCGAGTTCGTGGCACGCAGCACACTCGCGCCATCCCGCGCCACCGTTGGATGTGTGCAATGGCGGATTCTCCGTAGAACCCTGCTGCTCGCCGGTCTGCCAACCCTCGACCGTGTGGCATTGCACGCAGTCTGAGTAGGTGTGCTTGCTCGCCTTGCCGTCGAACGGGAAGTCGCGCGCACTGATCCCCGGATTCACCGGCGCATAGGTGTGGCACGCGGCACACTGCTGGTTCTCGATTTCGGTGTAAGCCTGCGCGCTACTGGTCTTGTCCTTGCGCTTGCCGTCAGGCTGCAAGAAGCCGAAGTGGTCTGCGTGCGCGAACGTGCCCAGAGACCACAGTGGCTGCGGATCCGTCTGCTTGTTGCCCTTGGCAGCCGCCGCGGCGGCACCCGCGGCATCACGGATGTGGCACGTCTTGCAGCCATCGATTGGGATGACTCCGGTGCCAACCTCGGTCGCGCCGGCAGTCCGAATGTTCGTGTGGCACGCGGCGCATGCCAGCCCTTGCTCAGCACCAACGCCAGTGTTGATGTGATCGGCGTGATCAAAGTCACCACCCGACGGCAACGCGATCGTGTTGACTCCGCCAGTCGTCCCTGCGAACACTAGATCGAGTTGCTTGGCGTATGCAGCGGCGTCGGTCGGCTTGGTGAACGCACCTTGCAAGCCGACCGCTTTGGCGAACACCGCGTCCTGGGTGCCTTTGAGCCACTTGAACTTGTTGACGTCCGCGGCGGTCACCGTTTTCTCATGGCACTCCGCACAAAAGGCAGGCCCGGTGCGAATCGGCATGTGCGCGAACAGCCCCACCTCATCGTGATGGCACTGCCGACACTCAAGCATGCCGTGGGTGTAGTGGCGGAAAGCCGGACTGGTTCGCGTCGAATAGGCGCTCAAGTCGTTCTGCCAACCCTTGTCAAACTGGCGTTGCAACTTGCCAGCACCTTGGTGGCAACCGTCACACTCAGCTTGCGGGGTCGAATGCGGATTCTGCGGCGAGAACTGATGGCAACCGCGACAGTCACGGAACACTTCGTCAATCGCCAAGCTCTGCCAAGCGCGGTTGACGTGTTCGGAATGCTTGAACGGCTTGACAGCCTTTTGCCCCTGAACCGCCTGCGATGGCTGCGACTGGGCAAGGGCAGCCTCAGCCAAGACCTGCTCGCGACCAGAGTCGCGATGCGATGCATCCCAGCTGGTGGCGGCGATCGCGACACAAGCCCACAGGACGACGACTCCAGCGACTAGCCTGGGATGCATGTGGACCTACTTGCCCTTCGGACGAATCTTGACGGGACCGCGAGCGATGGCCTGACAGGCGAGACGGCAGTTCGGCTCGTCGAGCTTGCCGCCCAGCTTCTTGTTGGCTTTCTTGATGGTGTTCTTCTCGCGTGAAGAAGCTTCGCTGAGGTTGTTCATGCCTTCGAGAACCGTGACGACGCACTTGCCGCAACTGCCGCCACTCTCGTCCGGCTCGTCCGGGTCCCAGCACTCCCACAACGTGCCACAGGCGCCATCGATGCAGCTCGCCTCGTCGGTCGCGGCACTCGCATCCGCCATGTAGCTGATCATCGGCAAGTCATCGTCACCGACGGCTGGAATCTCGGTGCCGTCGTCTTGGATGATGAGTGGATCGCCAGCTGGCGCGGTCGGCGTTGGCGTCGCGGCCGGAGCCGCTGCTTCTGCCGCTGGCGCTGCTGGTGCTGCTGGCGCTGCAGTTGCTGCTGGGGCTGCAGGCGCAGATGGAATCGCCATCCCGTGCTGCGTCGCCATCGGCGAGGGTTCCGGAATCTTGATGACGGCGGCCGTGCCAGTAGTCGCCAGCATCGCGCTACGCAGCTCTGCGAAGCGGAAACGCTGTTCCCCCATCCAAACCTCGTCGCCTTCGTTCAATCGCAACGATCCGTTCAGGGCGATGAAGGTGCCGTTGCGACTCTCATCGCGCACGCGGCAAACACCGCCGCTGTCAGCGACCGACAAGTGCGAGCGGGACAAGGCATAGTCGCCAGAGTTGAGGTCATCGCGACCAATGGTTCGCTCCTCAGGCGTCAGCGGAATCACCTTCGCGACATTGCCGCCGGCATCCATCAGCGAAAGCGTGGCGTGACCTCCCTGCGAATCGACGCGCAGCCGCTGCTGACCGGCAACGATGATCGAACCGACGGGCAAGGTGCGTTCGGAGTTGACGCGCACATAGCACTCGCCGCCATGGGCCGCGTTGGTCACGTAGACCTCGTCGACGTCGACCTTGAAGGCCGCATGTTGATCGCGCAGCAGGGCATCGCTGCCGATCACCACGCGGCCGGCCGTGCGCCCGACGACACTTTCCCCAACCGGGAACAGGTAGTCCTGCTTCGCGCCATCGCCCGGTGGGGTATGCACGAAGGCACCGCCGAACTGCATTTCTGGAGCAGGTTCGGGTGCAGCCGGTTCGACCGCGGGATGCTCTTGCGGCGCGACAATGACTTGTTGCTGGCGCGCCTCGGCAATCGCCGCATCATCGCCACCATCGATGCGTGCCTTGATCGTCTCCACGATCGCAACGCCTTCGATCATGCCGAGCTTGAAGCACGTCGAGTATTCCTTGAGGTTCGACTGCAACGCATCCGGACTGAAATCGTCGGTCTGCAGGTATGCCGGGTGCAACAGCCCCCCCGCCATGAAGATGTTCTTCTCCTGCGATTCCTGCAGATTGGTCACCGCGAGACGCTTCTTCTTGGGCGCATCGGCGAGCGAGAACTCCTTGATGCCCATCGACTCGAGCAACTCCGTCGGTCGCTCCGAACCGATAAACGCCAACACCTGCTTCTTCTCGAACTCGTAGCAGATCAGCTCAGGCGGCTGGCTGTCGACTTGCACGCGGCGCGTCTTGACGGCGACCAGGTCGTTGCCTTTGTCATCCTTGAAGACAGCGAGCGGCTCGCTGAGCGGCAGGTAGCGGATGTTGCCACCAGTCCAAGCTTCGTAGAATTTGGTCGCGAGCGCTTTGCCTTGCGCAACCTTGGGCATGCCGCGGCCGCGATAGCACCAGAAGATGTCGCTATCGTCTTTCGCCTTGGCCTTCGCCATCGCGATCGCAACGACAGCCTCGGCAGCGGACATGCCACCGCCGACAACGCAGGCCGGCGCGCCGACAAACTCTTCGGAGTTGCCGAGCTTGTAGCGAATGCCAAGGCCGTCGCCCATCAGACGCACCTTGGCCGGCTGGCCACTACCCATCGCCAACACCATGTTGCGGCAATAGATCTTCGACTTCGCCTGGGTATTGAGCTCCATCACCTCCGCGGCAATCACGCCGTCGGGCAATCGCTCGCAACCGCCGAGCTCCATGTTCTCATGGTAGGAGATGCCGTTGTCGTCGTAGACCTTCATCCAACGCTCGTAAAGCTTGTCGGCCGGGCTCTGGTCTTCGAACGGGAGCTGTGAGACGAGGGCACCACCCTTGGGGAAGATCAAGTCGACGAGGTCGCCGTAGTCGGCATCCACGTCCTTGGGCTCCGGCTGGTGCTCGCCCCATTGCTTGACGATGCTCAGGATGCCATCGCGATCGATGACCTTTACCGACAAGCCGAGTTCGTGAGCACGCCAGGTCGCAGCGGTCCCAGTAGGACCACCACCAACTACTAGAACGTCGAGGGGAGTTTCGGGACTGTCACCATTCATAGTCGCGAGCATTCAATCGGGTGGTGCAGAGTCAGATCACTGCGAACGACGCACTGCTGTGCGCCGCCAATTCAGCGAGTCATCACTTCTTCAGCGAGTCAAGGGAAGGCGCCTGCCAATTGGACGGCACCTTATCGGAAACAGTGTAGGTCTTGCCGTCGCGCATGTAGAAGCGGCGTTGCTCATCCAACGTGAACGGTCGTCCGCCAATGCGGCCGAAGACCGACACCTGGTTGCCCGATTCATCGGCGGCACGGTCGCGATCCAAGCCCTTGGCGATCGCCCGAGCACCGCGCATTGCGCGCGTCGCGATCCACTTCGGACGAGGCTCCGGCGAGAAGCCATAGGCACTGCGACCGCCATCTTCAGGGGTCACCAACTGGATGACGTGGAAGCCACTCCTGCCGTCGGCGACCAGGCCATAGACGCTGTCGTTGACCATGCCAACCTTGAGCTGGTTGGTGTCCTTGAAGCGGTCCTCGGCGGTAAACATGGTCACCAGACGCGCGCTGGTCGGCGTCGTGACATCGACGATCGCAACCCCCTCGCGGCCGGCCGCGATGTAGGCGTAGTGACGCGCGACGAAGACGTTGCGGGCATCCGACAGCGCAACCTGCGCGCCGACCTTGGCCATGTTCGCAGGAACCGTCACGTCGACGACCTTGAGGCCTTCGGCATCGGTCACGAACGCGTAGCGGAACTGCACCGCAACCGACGTCGGCTTCTGCATAGGAACCGTCGCGACGATCGCCGGTGCCAGCGGATCATTGACGTCGATCGCCACCAAACCCGCGTCGCAGCAAACGTAGACCGTCGTGCCGGCAATCGTCAGGTGCTCGGCACCGCGAAGCTGATTGCCCGGATTGAACGTCAGCGCTCGCTTGGTGTAGTTGTTGTCGGGGTTGCCGTCGGTCAGGCAATCGATATCGACGAGGATCAGACCCTCTTCGCGATCGCTGATGTAGGCGTAGCGATAGGACTCGTGCAGGTTCTGGTCGCGACCCTTGTAGGGGTAGTTCTGCTCCTTGTTGTCCTCGATCCAAGGTCGATCCATGCTGATCGACATGTTGGTCGGCAGCGCCACCGCCGTCGCATACTTGCTGGCGACGTGCGTGTCCTGGCCAAGCGGCGAAACCGGCGACGTCACGATGCGTTCGCTGAAGTTCTTGTTGGCAACGTTGGCGACGTCATAGACGCGGAAGCCACCCTTGCCGTTCGCCGTGTAGACGTATTCGCCGCGCTGCTCGATACTGAGCACGTTGCCACCGTGGTGGTGCGACTCCTTGAGCTTGCCTTTCCTTGCCACGTGCTCTTTGTATTCGTGGGGGAACGCCATGCGGTGCAGGTTGGAACCGATCACCGCTTGCGGCTCGGGCCACTCGGTCACCTTGACCGCTTCGAGTCCACCGTTGCCGGCGCCGACGTAGGCATACATGCCGAAGAAGTTGACGTAGTTCGTGCCCTGCAGATAGGTCTGCGCGAGCCACGCGTTGTTGTCGTTCTTGTCGCTGAGGTGGCAGTCCGAGCACTTGCGCGTCTCGGTCTTGCGCACGGTGTGGGCGAAGTGCGTGTTGAAGCACTGACCGCTCATGCCGTTGGCGGCGACCGTCAACTGCTGCTTGTAGGCAATGGCGCGGGTCGCATCCGTCGACGACACCATGACCGCTGAGGACGAACGCACCACGGCGATCTTGTTGTCCTTGACGTTCGGGGAGACCCCGAGCATGAAGACATCATCACGCGCAACCTGCGGGTTGTAGCTCGCCCAGTTGCGCAAACTCTTCTTCTCAAAGTGATGCATGTCGGTGCGCCAGTTCGCCTCCTGCGGCAAGTGGCAACCGAAGCACGATGTCATCCACGACGTGTGGCACGCCGCGCAGTCCATCTTCTCCGCGGTGTGCGCGCACGAACCATCGGGCATCAACTGCAACTTGGCGTAGGCCGCCTTCTCGTTGTAGTCCTTGTTGTCCGGCGCCTTTTCGACGCTGTAACGAACCTGACTCACCTTCCACTTGAGGCCCGGGTAGAGCATCGAGCGTTGGTAGAGCTGAACACGACCGTTCTCGTCGCGCTCGCGTTCGAAGCGCGGCTCGCCCCACGGCGTATCGACGATCGAACCGTCTTTGAGGCGCCTGCTGAGATTCTGCTTCTGGCCGGTCTCGTCCAACTTGGCGGCTGGCCCGGAGAATCGCATCGTCGCGATTTCCTCGGTCGTGCCGTGGCAATCCTGACACTGGATCTGCAACGACGCTTGGTACTCCGAGTAGAGGTGCGTGTCGCCGTGCACGTCCTGCGCGAAGTGACAGTCGACACAGTGCATGCCGCGCTCGGCGTGGATGTCCTTGAGGTGCACTGGCTGGCCGGGCTTCGGCGCGAAGCAACCAGCGTTCGGAGCGTCGGGCGGACAGATGTCGTCAGCAGTTGGCGCGGAGCCAAGCTTCGGAATCACCCCGTCGAACTTCTTGGGGTCGTTGTAGTCGACAATCTCGCCGTCCTTGTCGAGCAGGTTACCCTGGCGGTCGGTCTTGAAGACCCCGCGGAAGATCCAACCGTGGCCGTGGTAGTCGGCGAACTGCGTGTGCTCGAGTCCGGCGTTGACCTCTTCGGCGACACCATTGAGGAACTCGCGATCGCCCCACTTGCCGCGCTGCGCCGCTCCCTCTGGGTTGCGATCGAGGATGTCGTGCTGCTCTGCGAGCGTCTTGTCGTCTTGCTCGGCCGGGAACATCTTGTCGCCGTCGGTCTCGTACGACCACATCTGGAACCCGTAGTAGGTGTTCAAGAACGAGTTCGGCTGGTGCATGTGGCAGACCATGCAGTTGCTCGACGGAATCGCCCGCGTGAACTTGTGCACGATCGGATGACCCTGCTCGTCCTGCGGGATGGTCGGATCGACGCTCGGCGGTGCCATGCCCGACTTGCCCATCATCGCGGCGGCGGCGCCGACGTTGCCGTAGCCCATGTTGCCGAACTGCGCCCACGGACCGGAGTGCACCGGGTCGCGGTCGTTGGCGTAGACCATGTGGCATGCGGTGCAACCACTGCTGCGGAAGTCACCGGGCTGGTCGTTGGTGCCCATCATCGCCAAGTGCGGATCGTTGAGGCGCGTCTTGTGCACGTTCAACGTCGGCAAGTCGACGCGGTTGAGGGTTCCGAGACCGCGATCGGAAGAACGGTTGTTCGGGCGGCCCGGATCTTCGAACTTGTCCGGCAATCCAGGCACCGGGCTGTTGAGACCATTGAGGCCGAGCGCAGCCGTGCCAAGACGACTGCCCTTCTCGAAGATGCGGAAGATGTTGCTCGGCTGGGTTACTTCCCAGTGAGGCAGTGGCACGGCAACCGCCGACCAACTGTTCTTCTCCATCTCTTCTTTGGTCGGCGCGCGGCCCGGCTTGCCGTGCTCGTAGACACCACCATCTTCGCTGACGATGTGGTTGACGACCTGCGGCTTGCCATCCGGACCGTAGCTCTCACCAAGGATCGAACGCTTGGTGCTGACGATGCCGTTGGCATACGTCACCGTGCCCCAGAAGTGCTGCGAGGTCGCCATCAGCGACTTCATCACCTGCAGCGTCTCATCGGCGTGGCACGGACCACACGTCTTGTTGGCGACGCGCAAGTCACCCGGGTTGACGAACTGAACCCACGCCTGGCTCTCTTGGAGCGTCAGCATGTAGGGACGTTCGGGGTTGCCCGAGTCTTGCCAGGCCTTGGGAAAGGTCGGCGCCGCGTGTGCAGCAACCTTGTCGGTCTTGCTGGCATCGCCACCGTGACAGTGCACGCAGGACGCGACGCGCCCCGACGGGTGCGGGTCACCACACCCGGTGTGGCACCCGATGCACGTGCCGTCCTCGAGGTAGACACCGTCGGCATCCCTCTGCATGGACGCCTCAGCGATTTGCGCCGCGAGCCCGGCTCCAGGCCGTTCGTACGGCTGCCAGGTCGAGGTCGACTTGCAACTAAACAATTGAAAGGCCGCCAATGCCGCGAGGCCGAAGCCGACGGCGCGCCAACCACGCTTGCCCGGCGGGCTTGCGGAATGACGCTGGGATGACGAACGGGAATGGGGCTGGGTGTGTTCGGCCATGGCGTGAGCGGGCAACTCCTGTCCTGGCGCGACTCTATCGGCGATGGCACGGGGTTCAGCCAGTTTTTTCAGCTGCGTTGTCGATGCCCGCCCGCTTCGATCGTCCTTGCTGCGAACCCAGCCGAGATCGCCCATTCGCGATCCGGCGCAACCCCCAACGAGACCATGCCCAAGTTCATGCTGATCCTGCGTAGCGACATCACCGCCGACTACAGTACCCTTACCCCGGAGGACTTCGGTGAGATCCTCGCCGGCTACCAGGCCTGGGGAGAACGTATGGGCGACCGCCTGGGCATCAGCCGCAAGCTGACCGATGAGGGCGGCCGTGTCATCCAACCCAATGGCGAGGTGAAGGACGGCCCCTACGTCGAATCCAAGGAGGTCGTCGGCGGCGTCTACGTGCTGCAGGCGGACAACTACGACCACGCCGTAAAACTGTGCGACGGCCACCCCAACTTCCGATTCGGCAGCATCGAACTGCGCGAAGTGGACTTTATGGGTGGCCCCGAGGAATAGCCGTCTGCGGACTGGGATGCCGAGGAATGAGACGCAGATCCTCGCTGAGGCACGCATCTAAACCTCTTCATCAGATACGCTTAACGATCAGATGGCCAGCACGCTACCACCTGACGTTGTCGACGACCTGTTCCGACATCGGTACGCGCGCATGGTGGCAGGGCTTTGCCGGGTGCTGGGCCCGGCCAAGCTGGAGCTCGCCGAGGACGTCGTGCAGGAGGCCATGATGCGCGCCCTGCGCGTCTGGCCCGCGGAGGGGGTGCCCGAGCAGCCACACGCCTGGGTGTTCCGGGTCGCGCGCAACCTGGCGCTCGACTCGCTGCGCCGCCAGAAGATTGCCGACCGGGTCGGTGACGAACTGCAGCGTTGGGCGGCCGCCGAGGCCTCGACGCACCCAGCAACAGCTCCCAGTGATCCAGACCAGATCGGCGACGACACGCTGCGCATGCTGTTCTTGTGCGCACACCCAGACGTACCGAGCGACGCCCGCGTGCCGCTGATCCTGAAGAACGTCTGCGGGCTCGGCGTGCCAGCGATCGCCCGCGCCCTACTCAAAAAAGACGCCACGATCGCGCAGCGACTGGTCCGGGCCAAGGCCAAGCTGCAGACCATCGGCGCCGAGTTCGCCATGCCTTCGAGCGACGAACTGCCCGAGCGCACGGCTGTCGTGCTGCAAGTGATCTACCTGATGTTCAACGAGGGTTACCGCGCCCACGCGGGTGAGACCTTGATCCGTTCGGACCTCATCGACGAAGCCGTTCGGCTCAACGCCCTGTTGGTCGAACGCACCGACACCCGCAGCCCCGCCGCCCACGCACTGCTCGCGCTGCTGCTCATGCTCGGCTCACGCATTCCCGCCCGCACCAACGATCGCGGCGACCTGATCACGCTCGCGCAGCAAGACCGGAGCAAATGGGATCGCCGCTGGATCGCTTGCGGCTTCCATCACTTCAAGCTTTCGATCAGCGGCCGCGAGATGACGGCCTACCACTGCGAAGCCGCGATCGCTTCCCACCACGCGATCGCGACGACCTACGCCGACACCGACTGGCAGAACATCCTCGACGAATACGACCGCCTGCTAACCATCGCACCGTCTCCGATCGTGCGACTCAACCGCGCCGTCGCCGTCGGCAAAGTGCACGGCGCCAGCGCCGGCTTGCAAGAACTCAAACACCTGGAACACGACCAAGCGCTGCACGACTACTTCCTGCTCGGCGCCGTCACCGCCCAACTCCACTGGGAACGCGGCGACCACGCGCCCGCCGTCACCGCCCTCGAACACGCGCTCTCCCAACCGTGCTCCGACCCCGAACGCCGCCTACTCGAACAACGACTGCAAGCCTGCCGCAACCAAGAACCACCACCACCGTGGTAGGGGTACCGGTACTGTGCCTGGCACGGTACCGACTACAGCTGGACGGTTCCTAGGCGGTCATCGGGGTCGCAGAACTTACCGATCACGGCGCTGAGTTCCTTGACGATGGGATTGGCGTAGAGGTCGTAGAAGCGTTGGTTGTGCGGGCCGACGCCATGTTCGGCTGAGTAGCTGCCGGCGAAATCACGGACGGCAATCGCGTAGATCTTGTCCTGCAGTTCGGACTTCAACGCTTCGGAGTCGGGCGCATCGGACTCCTGCCAGATCAGGTTCAGGTGGCTGCCGCCATCACCCCAGTGGCCGTAGTCGCACAAGCGCACGAACGGGTAGTCACGGCTCAGTAACTGAATGACGCGATCGGTGAACTCCGGTAGCGACGAGCGCGGCACACTGACGTCGAAGGCGAGCATCTTGCCGTCGTTGCGCAAGCTCTCGCTGATGTGATGCCGGATCTGCCAGAAGTCGTCGGCGTTGCCAACCAGCACGTCGACGATCGATTCTTCCGCAACCTCGAGGTGCGCACCGAGACGCTCTTCGAGAACGTCTTCGAGATTGATCGCAGCTGCGGGCAAGGTCGTCGAAAGCTCGACGAGCGCCGCGTATTGCGGCATCTCGGCGAACGGACGACGCAGGTTGGCCTGGTGCCGCAGCACCGATTCGACGGCGTTGGCACTCATGACTTCGAAGGCGCTCAAGACGTCACCGAGATCCTTCTCGACGGCGCGCAACAACTGCAGCACCGCTTGACCATCGCGACAACCGACCAAGGCCGTCGCACGCTGGGTCGGCTTGGGTTCCACTTGCAGCACAGCTTTGGTGACCACACCCCAAACGCCGGTCGTGCCACAGAACAAGTGCTTGGCATCCAAGCCGGTGTTGTTCTTGCGCAGTCGATTCAGCATCGAAACGATGCGACCATCGCCCAGCACGACTTCGACACCGAGCAGGTTGCGACGCACGTCGCCATACTTGAGCAGACGCGTGCCGCCGGTGTTGGTCGCGACCATGCCGCCGACTTGCGGATCGGCACCGAGATCCACCGGAAACCAAAAGCCATGCTCGGCTAGCGCTTCGTTGAGCTGACTCAACAGAACCCCACCGTCGACCGTCACCGTGCGCGCATGCACGTCGACTTCGATCAACTGGTTGAGCCGTTCGAAACTGAGCACCACCATCGAACCGCTGGCATCCGGCGTCGACGCCGCCACCAGGCCGGTGTTGCCACCTTGCGCAATGACTCGCACCTGTTGTTGCGCGCAGATGCTGAGCACACGGGCGACCTCGTCCGTGCTCGCCGGACGAGCGATGCAACGCGCAACGCCTTTGCCGTAGCGCCACCCTTCTTCAAAGCGAACGCGATCTTCCGGGCTCGTGAGAACGCCGCGCGGACCGAGTGCGGCCAGTAGCTCTGCAACCACGGGATCCTGCGTCATGAATCTATACTGCCGATACGGCCTGCGGAGTTCGAGGTCATCTTGAAGATGCCGGTCGCATTGCTGGAATCGAACCGCAGATCGAGAATGCCAGGCTGCTCCTCGTCCCGCGAAATGAACTCGTAGAACGAACCCGGCACCGACTCTGTTCGCAGCGCCCCATCGTCACCAACAAACAACCGCGCAACCATCGCCGCCTGGAACGCCGTCTGGCGCACGCGGCCACTGCTCGAGACCTCGACGCGTTCTTTGATCGGTCGACCCAAGCACCGCTGCTGATCCGCCACCGCAAACACATCGGCAACGCGATCCGTCGCATGGTTGAAGGCGTTGCCTTCGGTCGCGATCCACGCCATCTCCTTGGACTCGGCCAACAGGGTCTCGTAGTCGCCCCACGACGGCTCGGCGTGCTGGCGGTCAAAGCAACCGACCAGATTGGGCAACAGGCTGGCCGCATCGTCGAACGACAACGCGCCGCGCTCGGAGAGTTCGGCCAGCATCGCCGCAGCACGCTCCGTCAACGGATCCACCGAACGACCGACGACGCGCGACACAGCCTCCTGGAACGTCGCACTGAAGCGCTCGACGTGCAGCTCGCTGACGAAGAACTGCGCGATGTGCTCGGGTGCATCAATGTGTGCAAACGCGCGCCCCGTCATGCCGATCTGCTCGAGCGGGTAGATGCCCTGAATGGCAAATCCCAACGGCTCCAAGATGCGTCGGAACGAGGCGAATCCGGCCGGCAGCGCACCACAGTCGGCAGCAACCGTGCGCAGCGCGCCATGATCGAACACCAGCTTCTGACCGCGCCGCACCGCATCGCCGACGTACGCGGACGCCATCGGCACGCGCCGGGTCACGTCTTCGAACAGCAGCATGTTGAGCGCCTGCGCCAACTCGGCACGCGAAACGCCAGTCCCAGCCAACCGGGGCCGCAGCAGCGACGCGTGGGTATCGAGCGCCTCGAACAAGCGCACGGTGCGAACCGTGCCGACTACCCGGTCTAGCAACGCCCAGAGAACCGATTCATGAACTACCAGCATATGAACACTCACCATCTGCGTCGGACCTCCGAAGACTTGGAGGTCCTATTCATCAGGAAATCTAGCTCATAAATCGGCGCGATCACGACCTGGGATCCTGCGTTCGCTTCATGACTTCATGCGCTAG
>CAXBFC010000048.1:0-27161 GCA_963974725.1 uncultured bacterium
GCGGGGTCGTTGGGAACGGGTGGGGTGACCGGCTGTCGCGCGGGTGGGATCGTGGCTGAGTGGGGTCCGGGTGGTCCGAGCCGCAGCTTGAATTACCTACACCCAGTAGTCGTCGTCGGCGATGGGGCCGATGATTGGCACCGAAGGCGTGCCGTCGGCGCCAGGTTGTTAGTTCGTAGTCAGCACCACCACGTTGGTCATGGTGAGATTATTGGTGCTTGGGTCCCCAACGATGGCCTGCACGTAAAAGCGCGAGCCAATCGTGGCGGTGATCTTGGGCACCGTCGTCACCGATTCCGGTCCATACCCGATGCCGGTAGTGACGACATTGAACGGCGACAGCAGCAGGATGCTGTTGGCGAGGCCAGGGAACCAACCAGGAGACCTGGCGAAGCCCTTGAACTCGGCACAGGTTGGGCAGGTTGATGTTGTGAAGTACCAGTTGCTCGCGTCGCTCGTGAACGTCAGCCGCTGCGCGACGACTTCGTCGGCGCCAAGATCCGGAGCCAGTCCATACGTAGACGGCTGACTGAGGTGACGAACCGAACGGGGGTCTCCATCGATGTCGGTCGGAAACCACTGGGTCCACAGAAACGTGGGGTTGCCGAGGTCTGTTGCTTGAGCGCCCGTGAGATGGAAGTCGTCGCTGTCGGCGGCGACGAACCAGTCCATGTCCCAAGTCGTGTTGATGTCGTGGGTGCCGGCTTGCAGCGTAATCGGTGAGTTGCAGCTCCCGACACCGATTGGCACCGTAGTCACGTAGTTGTCGACGACACCGTTGGTATGCACCCAGTTGTAGTCAACCAGAAGAGACGTCAGATTGGTGCCATTGCAATTGCGGTGGATGCCATAGACGACATTGTCGACGATCAGGTTGTTGACGATCTCGATGGCGTTCGCGACGCCAAACTCAATTCCATACGTGTTGTCGACAACGGTGTTGTTGTAGATGCGGGCGGATGCATAGCCGGCGCCGGCTGAGCCATCCTCAACCAGGATGCCCCGATGGAACTCGTGCACGATGTTGCTGCCGATGTTCGAAGTGTGCGAGCCAGGCTGCACAACAATGCCATTCATGAGGGCGGCACCGAACAACTGGTTACCGGTCACTGTCGCATCGAAGACGCTGATGAGGCTGGTGAACGACTGTGCTGGGCAGGTGCGCAGTGTGAAGCCCGACAGGCGCGCGCCGTTGCAGCAATGGAACGTGTAGCGATCGAGAGTCGTGACCAGTGGACCCGACACGCCAATCAGCTGCAGGTTGTCGAGCATGATCGGCTCGCCGGGGGTGTCGGCGCCGTATTGGCCAGGGCGAACCATGATGGCAGTGCCTGGAGTTGCCGCTGTGATCGCTTCCGGTATGGTCGCGTACGGTTGGTCGAACGTGCCGGTTGCGGAGCTGCTCGAACTGGATGCATCGACCCAGATGTAGTTGGGAGCGACGGTGGCGGGCGTCCAGAGGTTCTCGGTGACGACTTCGGAGTTCTTGCCTGTGTCGGCCAACGCCGCGCTGGTGTTCATCAACAGGGACACGTCCGAGCCTTGCCATGCAGCAATGTCGACGTAGCCATCCATGTCGAAGTCGGCGGTGGCGGCAACTTGTGCACCGCCTAAGAGTTCGGGAGGGATGCCAGTGACAGGCTCTACCAGCAGGCCGTTGCGGGTCGGCACCGTGGTGTAGAGATTGAACGTGGAACCCAAATACAATGAGTAGAGGACCTCATCTCTGCCGTCGTTGTCGAAGTCCGCGGCTTCCCCGTAGAAGCCATAGTAGTCCGCGAAAATCAGGGAATCATCGGTAGCGGTGATGCCGCAAGCGGCGCCGGAGACCCAGGCCTGTACGCCACCGCTGCCCGATCCAACGTAGGGTCGGACTGCGAGCAGATCTTGGAAGCCGTCACCGTTTATGTCGCCAGTCGCCAGGGTGCTACAACGCCAGATTTGGCCGAGCCCCGAGCCGGCAAGGAAACTCGGCGACGTGCTCGCCGGCGCCTGATCCAGTTGGTTGTAGAGGATCCCGCCCGTCTGCATGACGAGGTCAAGATCGTCATCTCCATCGACATCCTGTGTGGTGATGGTCTGGTAGCCGGACCCAGAACTGTCGGAAGGCATGGTCGTCACGAGGCTGAGTGTCGGCAGCGGTACGCCCTGCGTCACATCGAGGATGTCCATCTCGACCGGAGCCCCGACCTTCTTGTGTACTATGATCTCCAAGTCGGCATCGCCATCGAGGTTGGCAACGACCAAGCTGCGTATCGAAGTTCCCGCGATCGCAAAGCTGCCGATCGGGCCGGGGAACGCGCCGGTGCCATCGTTGATCGCATATTGGATCGCCGTTGGGGAGTAGGTCGCAAGCACGAGGTCGTCGTAGCCGTCACCGTTGAGGTCTGCGGCATAGACCTGACCACTGCCGACGCTGGTGATCGTGGTGATGGTGAAGCCGAGGCTGGTCGGCATGTTGTTGAGCGCGACCGCCGTCCCCGATGCGCCTGATAGCAGCATGTCGGGATAGGCATCGCCGTTGAGGTCGGCGGCGCGCATGTACGATCCGTAGTTGACGCCGAAGCCCAACGGGTTGGGCGTAGTGATCGGCGCCGCAAACGCGAACTGCGCTGGCGCGGCAGTAGCAACCGCGACAACGGCGAGGGGTAGCAAGAAGGACTTTGAGTAATGCATGACCATGACAGGTTTTCCAGGAAGGGGATTCGCGACCTTCCTTCAGCAGGAGGACCGCGGACCTGTCACAGGATTTCCTGGCGAATGCGCTTCGGAGTCGGTCTCGCTTCGCTGCCGATCGACCGTGCGGGCACGGCCTTGGGGCCGTGATGGCGGGTCAGCGCTGTAGGGGCCTGGCGGGGCGAACGCCTAGATTGCGCAACCGGGCCGAAGGTTCGCTGGCCAGCCTGCGTGCCGAACGCCCACTGCTAGCGGGGTTACCGAAGTTGGCACCGCGATAGCAGTGCGCGGAGCCCGGGGTGAGTCGGAACCCGTCACCGCCCCGCGCCGCGATTTCGTAGCCGCCCCAGCGCTCGCGACACCATTCCGACACGTTGCCATGTGCATCGTGTATCCCAAAGGCGTTGGCGGCGAAGGACCCGACGGGTGCGTGCACCGTGTGCCCATCGCGCCATGACTCATACGAACTCCATTGCGCCGACGCAGCCTTTGCCGTGGCGTCGGCGAAGTTCGCGTATTCGCGCAGTTGCTCGAATGGCACGCACCACGGCGTAGTCGTGCCACCACGGCAGCCATACTCCCACTGCGCTTCCGTCGGCAGCGTCATTCCATGTTGCGTCAACAGTGTGTTGCACGTCGGCCAATCGATGGACTCGACTGGGTTGGCGAGTGTGATTGGCTGGCCAACTCTACGTCCCGCTGTGTATTCACTTGGCTCGCGCATGTGAGGTTCACCATTCCATAGCCGTAGCCATTGCCCTTGCGTGAGCTCGTGACGAGCCAGGAAGAACGGCGACAGCTCTAGTCGTGATAGTGGCGATTCGGATCGGTGCGCGTTGGCGTCGAAGTTGGGTCTGTTTGGGTCGAGCCGCTGCGCGCCCATCAAGAATGGACCGCCTGGCAATAGAACAAACACGATGCCGGTGTCATCTGTGACCGTGATGGTTCCATCAGGATTGTGTGTTGGGATCGGAATCTCCCTTGGATCGATGAGGCCATCCCACGCGCTGCGCAGTTCGTAGAACTCCCAGTAGTGCGTGACAGGGTTCTCACCGATTGGCACCAGACCCATGAGGTCTTCGTCGTGCAGTGTCGTCGGTTGACTTGCGTAGCGTTGGTTGTGGGCAATGGCCGTGCGCGCCGTCGCCCATGTGTGTTTTGCCAGAGGGTGTTGCCGAGACAATTCGGTGACCTGATTCGCCCAAGCAAGTTTCTGCGCAACGGCCGCCTGTTGGTTCTGCTGCAAGGAGTCGATCGACAAGAGCAAACCCTGCAAGGCGTCGTGTAGGAACTTCTGTGACTGCAACGCAAATCGAAACGAGCGTTGTTGGTTGACCAGCAGCGACAAATCTGCCAGCTCCTGCTCCAGCATCCGAAGCGTTTCGGCTGCTCCGTCGGATGCTGCAATCAAGTCGCGAAGGTGCGCGGTACACGACTCCTTGTCTTTGGCCGGTGCCATGGCGAGAACTTCGGCACTGCGTTGCTTCGCGGCCGCGTCTTGACCGTTGGCAAGCAACGCCCATGCGAGCATGTCGATCGCCATGTATTCAGTCTTGCTGCCAGTTGACTTCTCGACCGCGAGTTGCGCGGCCGCGAGAGCGCGCGCTTCTTCTCCCCAGATCTTGCGCGCTGTGCCTTCGGCAACGCGCCACCAGACCATCGATCGCAACGCCGCCGCGTCTAGTTCAGAGACTTCCTCGCTGAGCTTTGGGGTCGCCAGTGGCGCGCCATCGCGAAGTGCCTGGGCGTAGCGTCGCGAGGCGAGTTGTTGCGTCAGGTCTTCAAGCTCTGCCAGTCGAGGATGTGACAGTCGATCGCGCTCGATGTCTCCTGGCGTGGCCGGCAACGCTCGCTTGCGAAGGTCTTGCAGCGTGCGTTCGATCTCTGGCTTCATGGCGAGCAACGCGCCGGCATCGTCGCGCAACCACGATTCCATCGCCGCAATCTGGGCGGGCCACGCCGGATGCAGTTCCTGCTCTTTTTGGACCGCGCCCTCATAGAGAACCACACCAGCCAACTGATCAAACTCCCGCACCTTGTCGGCGAACTGAACCTTTGCTTGCGCCTCGGCCGCTGCTAACGCGGTCTTGTCGATGGCGAGTCTCTCATTCTCGTCCGCCTTACGTTCTGCGCGCAGATACTGCACGAATGTGCCGATGCCGCCGCCCAGGATTGTCAGTAGCACGAGTCCCGCCATCAGTACTTGCGCACGATACTTCTTCGCCAGCAGTCGTAGCCGGTAGCTAGTGCTCGGTGGCCCGGCCTGCAGAGGCTCCTGCTGCAAGTACCGTTGCAGGTCAGCCGCGAGTGCGTTTGCGGTTTCGTAGCGTCGATCGCGATCCTTCTCCATTGCTTTGAGAACGATCCAGTCGAGCTGGTTCTTGAGCGCCTTCTGTAGCGATCCAAGGCTCATGCCTCGCGATTGCGCTAACGCTGTCGCCGAAACCTTCGCGGTGGACAGTCTCGTGCTGGGCTTTTGCGGCATGACTTCCCGCAGCACGCGTTGCATTTGGGCAAAGCCCGCATCACGTAGTGTCTGACCTGAGAACGGAAGTTCTCCGACTAGCACTTCATAGAGCATCACACCAAGCGAGTAGATGTCGGCGCGCGTGTCGATGTCGGCGTTGCTTGGGTCCGCTTGCTCCGGCGACATGTACTCGGGCGTGCCAACTACCTGACCGGCGGCGGTGAACAGCGTCGCCTCTGCGAGTTTCTGCCCCATCGCCTTGGCCAAGCCGAAGTCGATGATCTTGACGTGTGGCTTGGCGGCATCGCCACTGACCAACACGTTGCCAGGCTTTAGGTCACGGTGCACGACACCCTTTTGGTGCGCGTGCTGCACGGCGGCGCAGACCTGCTGCATTAGCGCCAGTCGTTGCGACAAGGACAGTCCGTGCTTGTCGCAGAATAGATTGAGTGGGTCGCCCTGAACCAACTCCATCACGAAGAACGGTTGGCCGCGATCGCTCGTGCCGCAGTCAAAGACCTTGGCGATGCCGTCGTGCTCCATCATCGCCAACGCCTGGCGCTCCGCTTCGAAGCGGGCCACGACCGAGGCGCTATCCATGCCAAGTTTGATCAGCTTCAGCGCGACCTGACGCCGCACGGGTTCGCTCTGCTCTGCTCGGTAGACGCTGCCCATGCCGCCTTCGCCGAGCAGGTCGAGCAGGCGGTACGGGCCAATCTGCTTTGGTGCGCTAGGACCTGCGCTGTTGGCGAAGCCGAACTGATCCAGCACAGCGAGGCGCTGTCTGAGTGCTGCGGCGTGCTGAGGGTGCTGCTCGCACAGTTCGCCTACGGGCAGAATCCCGTCGATGCTGTGGCGACGCAAGCACTCGGCGACCAGCGCCTCGACCGGATCGGATGTTGGGTTGCAGTCATTCGCCATTGTGGTATTCCGCGTTCGAAATACTACGCAATCAGCAATTCCGTGCGACGGACGAAAGCGGCTCCTTGCCGCTTGCCCGCGTCATTCTTTGAGTAGCGCCGATAGCCGACCGAGGCCTCTGTACACCAAATTGCGTACTGCACCCTCTGCCCGCCCCATGACCTTGGCGATCTCGGCGTAGTCGAGGCCGACGATGCGCTTCAAGGTGATCGCTTCGCGGTAGTCGTCCGGCAACTGATCAAATGCCTGTTCGAAGCGATCCAGGTCTTCCCGTCCGGCGGCGTGGCGGCTGGGCGTGCAGAGCGTCGCGTAGCACTGCATGACCGACGCGGGATCCAGCATCGCCTCGCGCGCCAGGTCGCGCTTCTGCGCACCGTAGTCATCTGACGCAGGCCGATCTCGATGCCTCGTGAGAGACAACTAGTGCAGTTCGAGAGCAGTTACGATCGCCTGCCCGCGGACTACCGCGAGGCGATCAATCTCAGGAAGGTCAGCGGACTCGAATACGACGAGATCGCGACGGCAATGAACCGGAGTGTCGGTGCGGTGCGCAATCTCGTGCACCGCGGATTGGCTCGCTTGACCACCATGATCGAATAGGTGGCCGACGAGCCAACAGGCCTCGTCTGCCGGTATTAGAATCGCAGTTCACGACCGTCGGAACCGGCGAACAACCCGTTCGTGGCCTGAGGACTGAGAACCAAACCTTGCATCATGAAGCTGCCGGTGAGTCCGGTCGGGATCGCAGGGATCGTCAGCGACAGCCCTTGAGAAGACGTCAGGCCCACGAAGACCATCGCCGCTCCCGGTCCGAAGTGGGCACCTGACAGCCCGGAAAATGCCGGCGCTGCACTACCGATGAACGGATCCAGCGACACCAGACCCGGCAAACCAACGAGGCCTGCGTTCGGAGTGAGCACGATGGCCTCCACGTGGCTACCGGCAGGAACAAACACGGCGTCGGTGCCGGCAATGCCGTTGCCCATGCCATTGACCAGCAGTCGCATGACGACGTTGCCGCTGCCCGGGTATTGCACAAGGAACGGACCGATCTCGTTCGCGCCAATGTCGACGACCTCCGACAGGAACAGCCACGGTCTTTGGATACGATCCGCGTCATCGATGTCCAGGCCGGCGAACGTCGGCACCGCCGAGTTGTCGCCCTCATTGACGCACGGGGACGCGCGGTCGATGCGTGGGTTGTCATCCGCGGTTCCGGCGACTCCGTCCGGGCCGAGTTCGTCGACGAACAACGGGTTGAGCTCCATGTTCGTGTGGCCACTGAGACTCAGGGTCGACATGCCTTCGATGTTGCAGTGATGCACGTAGCCGATGCTGGCGGGCGCCAGCTCGTTGGCTGGTCCGGAGTCCGTGTTGTGCCAGCAGATCGAATTGAGCACGCGCGACATCCCCAGCAAGTTGCCGTAGTAGGCGCCACCATCGACCGCGGCGCGATTGTTGGTCAGGGTGCAGTTGATGATGCGCGTTTCGTGACCACTCGCGCTTGCGCAAACCGCTCCGCCGTAGCTGAAGCTTTGGTTGCCACTCAACACGGAGTTGTAGAGCGACAGCCTGCTCGCATTCAAGATGGCCCCGCCATAGGAACTCGCCGTGTTACCGAGGAACCAGCACCGATCGACCAGCACGTCACCCGCCTGGGTGTGCACGTTGTTGGCAATGGCGCCGCCACTGAAGGCGTCATTGTCCGTAAATCGGCACCCCGACATCGTGACCGCGGAGCTCCACACCGAGACGGCACCGCCGAATCGACCCATGTTTTTGTAGAAGCGGCAGTCCAAGATCACGAGGCTTGAGTGTTCGACGTAGATGCCACCACCATGCGCGAACGGGCCCGAAGTGCCGAGGTCTGCCGTACCGTTCCGGATGCGGAAGCCTTCCAGCCGTGCGCCCTCTACCGACAAGGCCAGCACGACCGTGTAGCTGTTGTCCGACGAGTCTCCCGCGACGCCGATGTCGCCACTGAGAATTGTCGGGTAGAGATCGGGGGACGGCGTGCCGCCACCAGCCGGTGGATAGCCGCCGACCATCGTGACGTTATCGACCAGAACGAAGCTGGCCGTGCGGCTTCCGCCGGGTTTGTAGGTGCCGGCGGCGACCTCGATGCGCGCGATCGATGGATCGGTCTCGGCGCGATCAAGTGCTTCGTTGACGGTGCGAAGCGCGGCACTCCACGTAGTGCCCGAGTTGCTGTTGCCGTAGGTGCTGACTCGCAGGGTTTGCGCATTCGCATTGCCGGCGAACACCAGGAACGAAAGAGCGGTGATCGTCAGGGCGATCGCCGGAGCATGGAAAGCAGTAGTCATTGGGTTTTCCTGGGGTTGTGCCTCCGAAGCGTTCGGTGGCTATGGAGTCAGCAGGAGACCTTTGCTCGTGTCACAGCTGGACTCCAAAAACACCGAGTGGGCCCGGGGAGACGCCGCGTGGAGCCGCTGCTCGACCAGGACATGAACGCGGTTGGCACGACGTAGACGTTGCCGAGCGCGTAGTCAGACGACTCTTCTCCAAGTGTAGTTGCCTGAGAGCACTCGTCGGTGCTGGCGCAGCCATGTCGCATTCGCGACTTGCGGGAGTTCCGCCGCGACATCGAAGCACCACACAGCTCAGCCCCAAGCAGTTCCGTTGCGAGCGCAAAGGTCGTGATGCTCCGCGATCAGCTTGCGATGCCATTTGAGGATCGTGTCTGGCGTGACAATCGTGGCGACCTTGTCGAGTAGTCGCCGGCCCAGTGGCTTGCCCTTGGCCGCGAGGCGTCGACGTTGGGCGTCGCTCAGGCGAAGCCACTTCTCGCTTTGGAGTTCTCGGAAGACGCGATTCTCTTCGGTCAGGTAGTCGATGGCTTGCGCGTGCTGCCGGTTCACCCATCCGGCGAAGGTCGCGAGTAGGAACATCAGGCGGAACTCGTCGACCATTGAGTTGCATTGTCGGCCTCTGCTTCGCCACCGTAACTGCTTCTGGGGAAGTGCGATCGAGTTTATGGACACCACGAGGTTGCGAGCTTGAGGCGCCACCGTGTCACGGGCCTGGCCATGCGCTTCCAGTCGAACAACTCTCCAGGCTGCGACGCCGCCGCGCCCCGCCAGTGAAGCCCAGTGACCGCTCACCATTTCCCGCGCCCAACCCTCCCGGCTCAACTAGCATTCTCGGTATGACGCACGACGACGAACCGGCCTCGACTCGAAGCGACTTGGAGACGATCGTCGCCCGGGCACTGGCCGAGAACTCCGCGCACGGTTTCGCGGGCGTCGAGCGCATCTGCGAGCAATATCCGGCGTTGGCAGCGTGCATCCGAGAACGGCTCGCCAGGCTCGGCGAGTTGGCGTGTGCGCCCGAACCAAACACAGCAGGTGCCAGTGATTTCGACCTGCCTGGTTATGAGGTGCTCGACCTACTCGGCGAAGGTGGCATGGGCACCGTGTTCCTGGCCAAACAGCACGAGCCCGTGCAACGCCGCGTCGCTCTGAAATTCATCAGGCCGGGCAATGTCACCAAGCAGGTCCTGGCGCGGTTCGAGCTCGAACGGCAGGCACTCGCGGTGATGAGTCACCCGGCGATCGCCAAGGTGTATGACGCCGGGGTTACCACCGACGGACGCCCGTACTTCGTAATGGAGTACGTCGAAGGCCAACTGATTCACGAATACTGCACCGTCAATCGGCTAACAGTTCGCGAGCGGCTCGAGGTCTTCCAACAGATCTGCCACGGCGTCGAACACGCCCACCAAAACGGCATTTTGCACCGCGACCTGAAGCCTGCGAACATCCTGGTCACGCGCAAGGGCGACCAGCACCTCGCCAAGATCATCGATTTTGGCCTAGCGCGCGCGACTGAGCCGCAACGAACGGGGAAGACGCTCTACACCGAACAAGGCCAGATCCTCGGTACTCCTGAATACATGTCGCCGGAGCAAGCCGACAGCACACGGCACTCGATCGACACCCGCACCGACATCTACTCGCTCGGCGTTGTGCTATACGAGTTGCTGAGCAGGGAGCTGCCGTTCGGCAGCGAGCAGCTGCGGAAGGCAGGATTCCTCGAGCTGCGCCGGATCATCTGTGAGGACGAACCGCTACCACCGAGCCGACGGATACCGATCGAGTTCGGCACCGCTACCGAGATCGCCGGCCGTTTCGGCTTGTCGCCGGCGTCGTTGCGCAGCGCGCTGCGTGGCGACCTCGATTGCATCGTGATGCGCGCCATGGCCAAGGAGCCGGCGCGGCGGTACTCGACGGCGTCAGGGCTCGCCGCTGACCTCGCACGACACCTTCGAGGAGAACCGGTCGAGGCGGGGCCGCCGACGGCCCGCTATCGGCTGGGCAAGTTAGTCAAGAAGTACCGTGTGCAGTTCCTGTCAGCGGCGCTGCTGATGCTCGTCAGCATGGTCGGCGCCATCGGCATGACCTGGTTCGGACTCGAGGCCCGCGCCGAGCGTGATGCGAAGGCTTTCGCGCTGCGCGCCGCACGGGCAGCCGGTCTTTCCATGGCTTCGCTCGCGGCGGAGCATCGCGACCCAATGTCTGCACTGCTATTAGCTCGTGCCGCAACCCGCATCGAAGCCAGCACAGATACCGTCCGCCGTCTCCGCGAAGCCATCGCAAGCTGCCACGAAAGGGCGCTACTAAGTGGGCACGAGGGGCCGGTGATAAGCGCCTCCTTCTCACCGTCGGGCGAGCACATCTTGACGACGTCTAAGGATGGGACCGCAAGAGTCTGGACTCACGGCGGTACGTTGCTGGCGACGCTTGAGGGGAAAACCGAGATCAAGGGAGCGACCCTTTCGCCCGCCGGCGATCGCATCCTGACCACCTTCCGGTTGGGGGCCCCGCAACTTTGGTCGCTCGATGGGCGCGCGCTGGTTCGAATCGCTCGGCCGACCCCGACGAGCGACCTTGCGATCTTTACACCGGACGGTTCGGGCGTGCTTACCGGGTCCACTGGCCTGCGGTCATCACTGCAGCTGTCGAACCTTCAAGGCAAACAGTTGGCGGTGTTCCCCTTCGAGGAGCAACTGGTCTCGGTGGCGTTCTCGCCATCCGGCAAGCACTTGGTCACAACCAACTCGGCTCAGCAGGCGACCCTGTGGGATCTTCAGGGCAGTCGTCTCGCGGACTTTGTGGGCCATGAAGACGACGCGGCCTTGAAGCCGAAGATCGGACCGAACTACGTGGTCGGCCTGCCCACAGACGAATCGAAGTTCGCGTCGTACATGCGCGCCACGTTCTCGCCCGACGGCAATCGTGTGCTGACGACCTCATCGGATGACACGGCGCGGCTGTGGGACCTCGAAGGCAACCAGATCACGGTCCTACGCGGTCATCGTGATCGCGTCATCGCTGCAAACTACTCGCCGCTCGGTGAACGCATCCTGACCGTTTCGTGGGACAAGTCGGCGCGCCTCTGGGACGCTGAGGGCAAACCGCTCGCGACGCTGTCGTGGGCTAATTACAATGCCTTTCCGACGACCGCGAGCGACATGGCCGTATTCACTCCCGACGGCCGCCGCGTTGTTGCCACGACGACATCCGGCGCAGTGCATGTCTGGGATCTTGAAGGCAAGCGACTGGCCAAATTTCGGATCGACTCTCCGCTTGGCTCTGTGAATGACACGGAAAGGCCCCCGATCCTGGCGCCGGCTTCCCCCGACTGGATTCGTCTCTCTCCTCTCGGCGACCACCTCGTGGCGCTGTTCGGCAGCCGTCCGCGCCTGATGAAGCTGGACGGCCAGGTGCAGTCCACCTTGAGCGGACACCTGGACAAGGTGACGGCCGTTTCGTTCTCTGCGTCTGGCGACCGCATCGTGACGGCGTCGACCGACACGACGGCACGCATCTGGGACACCATCCCGGACGACGACGAAGACAGTTTCTACACCTCTAGCGACCTAAGCTCACCGGAACTCATCCACTCCATCTCGATGTCAGTGGACGGCGCCTTAATCCTGACGACGCACCGCGACCGCACGGCTCGTCTCAGCGACGCTCGCGGCAACGAGCTCGGTAGCTTCGGCGACGTCTCAACAGCGATGCTCTCGCCGAAGGGCGATCGCATTCTGACGCACCGAACCCTGGTGAACCAATTCGGCTTCGAGACCAGCCCGGGCGCCCACGAAATCCTGATCCGCGACCTGCGAGGCAAGGTGCTGCTTCGACTGGAAGGCCATCAGGACATCATCACAAGCGCGACATTTTCGCCATCGGGCGATCGCATTCTGACCGGCTCATCGGACCTCACCGCGCGCCTGTGGAGCCGGAGCGGCCAACTCATCACGACGCTCGGCGGTCACTCCAATTCGGTCGACTCGGTGGCGTTTTCCAAACAGGAACAACACCTACTCACCGGCTCGCGCGATGGCACGACGCGCCTTTGGACCTCCGTAGGGGCCGAGGTGGCGACTGTGCAGGGCGCTGTAGGCGCGCGAGGCCCGGACGCGTTTTCACCGGACGGGCGACACTTCCTGACCATCTGGGGGAATCGCTCGCCAAGCAAGACCGAGGGCTGGTGCACCTGTTGGGACATGGGCGGCGAGCAGACGGCGGAGCTGCGCGGTCACAGCGGCCAGCTCTCGGTGGCGCGGTTCTCACCATCCGGCGAGACAATCTTGACTGCTTCCGACGACAAGACCGCCCGCCTATGGAGCCTGATTGGGGAACAGCTGATGGTCTTCGCTCCTCATGACGACAGCGTCGACGATGCCGTTTTTTCCCCCGATGGCAAGTTCGTGCTCACGTCCTCTGCGGGCGGCGCGAGGTTGTGGAACCTGAAGGGCGAGATCGTGGCCCAAGTCCGTGGCCACCGGCCCCCGGGCTTGGTCACCGGCTGGCCAGCCGCCATGTCGCCGAACGGTGAGTTCTTCGTGACCGTCGACGGCACCCAGCAACTACGACTCTGGCCAGTGCGTGCCGACGCTGTGTTCCAGCAGGCCGACGCGCGGATCACGCGCGAGCTGACGGCAGAGGAGCGGGCACGCTACGCCGACCTGCTCGATGCCCGTTGAAAGAAGTGGCGATCGAGTTGCGAACGGACCTCGCGCTCGAACCAGAAGTCGAGCGCATGTAGCAGATAGATGTGCGCCCGCGCAGTGTCCGTAAACTGGGTCGAGCCCACTTGGCATCGAATTGGCCAGTTATTTCGGCCGAGTCCACAGACCGGTGGCTCGGTTCAGGTCGGCAACCAGCTTGTTGCGAGGAACGTAGGCCGTTAGACCGAACGGCGGTAGCTGCGCAGCAGTCTGCCCAGTACCCTGTTGCGCTTGGGGGGTCGCTGTTGCTTGCAAGCCGATGGCCCACTCCGTGAGGGCTGGGTGCCGACCAGTGCCGCCGCGAGCCGCGCAGGGCGCCTGCGGGCTCTCCAAAACCAGAGTATGCAACTGAGTGTGCAATGCTCTCGGTCACAGCCTGGGACAGCCTGGCACAACCGCGCCGCCCAAATGCTCGCGCAACCGCCGCCGCGTGGCACAGTCTGGCACAATCGGGCGCTGCGTCTTCGAGTTCTCGTGTGACAGCAAACTGTGGCTGCTGCTGATACCTGCAGAGGAATCACATGCACCCCATCACATCAGGATTGTTCATGCTGTTGGTCGCCGCTGACGCCACAGCCCCAAAAGCTCGACTACACCCAGCGCCTGGCGGTGGAGCGGCAAGAGCGCAACCTGGTCGAGGCGAAACGCAAGAAGGCGAACTTCGATGTCGCTTTCGACAAGGACATGGCCACCCTCAAGCCGGACTGGGTGGTGCCACCGTCCTTCTACAAGGAACGCATCGACACCTGCACGGCGATTCTCAGTCGATGCGACGCGATGCTCAAGGACCTCGCGGCACACAGCTGCCCGGACGCCGACCCTCGCGTGCGTTCCATCCGTTCCTGGGTCGAGGCAACTCGAGTTTCACTCGTCGCGCGTCAACGCGAGCTTCAGCCAAAGTCCGAGCCGCCTCTTGAATGGCCTGTCGCCTCCATCCCATGACTTCCTACCGATGCTTCGGCGCGCTCATATGCTTCCACCACCATGGTCGATGACGCCGCGAAACCCGATGACCTCGAGACGCTAGTTGCCCGGTGCCTGAGCGCCCTGGACGAAGGACGCGCCGAAGTGGTCGACGAGATCTGTGCAATCAATGCCCACCAGGCAGATGCGATACGGAATCGACTCGCCAGCCTCGAAGGGCTCGGCGTCACCGTAGCGGCGGTCCCGTCGAGAATTGGTCCCTACCGCATCCTGAAGCGGATCGGAGAAGGTGGTATGGGGAGCGTGTTCCTAGCCGAGCAACTGCAACCGGTCAAAAGGCGCGTCGCCCTGAAGGTGATCAAGCTTGGCATGGACAGCAAGCAGGTGCTGGCGCGGTTCGATCGGGAGCGGCAGGCGCTTGCGCTGATGAACCACGACCACATAGCCAGAGTCTTCGATGCAGGCACCACGCCCCAGGGGCAACCCTACTTCGTGATGGAGCATGTGGCCGGCGTTCCCGTCACCGACTACTGCGAACAGAACAACGTCTCACTGCGCGAACGCATCCAGTTGTTCAAGATGATCTGCAGCGGCGTCACGCACGCACACCAGAAGGGTGTGATCCACCGAGACCTCAAGCCGAGCAATATTCTCGTCAGCGTGCAGCAAGGCAACGCCGTCCCGAAGATCATCGACTTCGGTCTGGCACGCGCCACCGCCCAACCGCTGATGGAGCGCAGCCTTTTCACCGAGGTCGGCCAGATCCTTGGCACCCCGGAATACATGTCGCCAGAGCAGGCGGAGATGTCGACAAGCGACATCGATACCCGAACGGACGTGTATTCTCTTGGCGTGGTGCTCTACGAGCTACTAGTGGGCACGCTCCCCTTCGATTCGAAGGAACTCCGCCATGTCGAGCTGATGGAGATGCGCCGCAAGATCCAGGAGGACGAGCCACCGAAACCCAGCGCCCGGATCTCGCGGATCGGCCGAGGTAGGCGGGTTGCGGCCGCACAACAGATGTCGCTTTCCGGTCTGCTCCGCGCGCTCAGGACCGACCTCGACTGGATCGCGCTCAAGGCAATGGAGAAGGAGCGTAGCCGCCGCTACGACACAGCTGCGGCCATGGCGGACGACCTACAGCGGTTTCTCGACGACATACCGGTCCTCGCGGGGCCGCCGAGCGCGATCTATCGCATGCGGAAGCTCGTGCGCAGGAATCGAGCCTTCGTGCTCGGCCTCGCAGCTGTCTTCATGACTGCGATAGGCGGGCTGCTCTCGGCGGCCTGGGAAGGCGAGGACAATCGCAAGCGGACGAGCTTCATCTTCGAGTTCATTCTCGGTGAGGTCGGGCCTCTGATGAGTCTAACGCCGCAGGCCAGGTTGGAATCCGGACAGTTCCGTGAAGCCATTGAGCAGACCATCGATGTGCTGGGCGAGTCGGCGGCCCGCGAAATAGGCGAGAACTTTGAGCTCATCCTGATCGGGGCACGTGACGAATGCCTCTCTGCACAGGAGAAAACCCTTGTCCGCATGATCATCAACCGGTTCGGTGCCGACGCGCCATGGAGATTCTCCGACCAAATCTACGGTAAAGGCCGCGAAGAGGATTTCGCGGGTCAGGACAACCTGAATCGATATCTCGCGCATCAGGGCAACCTGAATCGATGGAGCCTCGCGCATCAGGACGATCTGAATCGATGGACTCTGGCGGTTCTCACGGCCGAGACTGTGGAAGAGGTGTTCGCCGGGCATTGACACCGGCACACCGTTTCGGTCGAAGGCCCGGGCGCCGGTCCCGCAGCGTCCGCAAATGGCCTACGCGATTCGAGCGCGAATTGGTCACGTCTAAGTCGTTGATGAACAACAGTGGTGGTTGGTCTCGGCGGTGCGCAGCCTGCCGTCGGTTGCTCGTCGATCGAGGATCTGCAAGTCGAAGGCTGCGGCGATCTCTTTGACGTCGACCTGTTCCTTGCCGGATCGCAGCAGGTAGTAGGTCACGGCCATGGCGCGGGACACGAGCGGTGCAAACACGATGCCGATACCGATGTCCGTCCAAGCGCCCACGATCACATCGCCGGTCTGAATATCGCGGAACAACCTGGTCGTACCGCTTTGTCGAGGCGAACACTCTGGCCCTTACGAGTTTGCCTATCCGCTGGATGGTCATGAACTGTCCAGAAGTCGAGCATGAACGATACCGCACCATTCTTTGGGATGCGGCTGCCCGCACCTCTGCACAGGTAGACCAAATGCGTAACCACAGCTCGGCATGTGCCCGCCTCCCGCTCGAACCCTGTATAAGAGCCACAATGATCCATCTCGCCTTCACCTTGTTGACCACGACTGGCGCAGGCGGAGTCGTTCCGCAAGGGGACCTCTACCTGAAGCGCACTGGCTTTGGTCAGTCCGCATTATCCGGATCATCGTACGGGCCCGACACGCTCGACTTTTCGTTCGGAGCAATGTTCCCCACCGCTCCTTCAGGGTTGCACTTGGTTTCGACCTCGTTCGGCTTCTACCAATCCAGCGTCACAGGGTGCAAGTTTTGAGTTCTCCGCAGGACCAACCTTTGCACCCACCGTCGCACTTCGAGAGCGCATCTAGGGGCGATCTGGCAGCGCGCGAGCAGCTCCTAGAAGAGAATCTGCCGCGACTCAAGGCCTACTTGCACATCCAGGCCGGCGCCGCACTGCGCAGCAAGGAGTCGATCTCCGACCTGGCGCAGTCCGTCTGCCTGCAAGTGCTGCGTGACTTGCCAAAGTTCGAGTTCCGGGGCGAGGCTCAGTTTCGTCACTGGTTGTTTCAGCACGCGCTACACAAGATCATCAACAAGCACGAGTTCTACGACGCGAAGAAGCGCGACATGCGCCGTGAGGTTCCTGCAGTCCCCGCGACCGAAGACGGCGATTTCGTTCAATCGTGCTACCAAACACTGATGACGCCTAGCAGGCACGCGGCGGGGCGTGAGCAACTCGCGCAATTCGAGTCGGCGATCGAGGCCTTGCCGGAAGACTACCGAGAGGCCGTCAACCTGCGCAAAGTTGTCGGCCTCGACTACGACGAGATCGCGACCGCCATGGGCCGCAGCACCGGCGCGGTTCGCAACCTCGTGCATCGAGGCCTCGCGAAGATCTCCACCAGCCTATCTGTCTAACCCATTACCGATTCACCATGCAGCGCACTCTGCATTTCGTGCTGCTCATCGGGCTACTGATTGCCCCTGCCACAGCGCAGATCATTCAGTCTGTGCCGCCGGATTCGTCGGGAACCGATGGTGCGGTGAAAAGCTGATTCGTGGCGGCGCTGGCCCCCGGCAGCAAGTACTACCGCGGCTTCGGCGCATGTCGGGTGGACCACGTAAGCCGGCGGCAGAGGATGCCGCTCCAAGAGCTGAGTCCACCACCCCCACGTCTTGCGTGCCTTGTTCGACCGCCGACGCAACCATTTGCGCCAGATCTGCAGCACCATGGTTGATGCTCCTCGGAGTCGTCCTGGTAACGCAGCCCTCCGGAGTGGGCTCGATGAGCATCACGGTCCCCAATGTTCCAGCCTTGGCGGGTCTCGCGATCTACTGCCAAGCGTGCCTGTTCCGCAGCGCCGGCCCGATGCGCTTCACCAACTCCACGATCGACGTGATGCTGAGGTGAACCCGGCGACCCTGCGACGCTAGCCTCATAGTGATCTGGACGATGTCCCGCTCAGCGCCCGATGCGCCACGCCAGAGTTCTGTCCTTGCGTTGTGGCCGCACCCGGGTCTGACTCGTGGAGCAGCACACATGCCCGGCGAGGCACATCGCCGCCGCGCTGGCGCAGGCTTGGCCCTCTTACCCGACGACGAGAGAGCAGCTTCGCGAGCCTCGGGTGTGCCAGTTTCGTGCCAACAATTCGCCCCGCGCATGCCCTCAGACGTCCTCATCCTCGTCACAACTGGCACTTTCCGCATCGTCGCAAACCGTTTCCTCACCCTCGCTTGCCCGCACCTGACCGCGATCGTCCTCACATGCCCCAATTTCGCCAGAACGGATTCCCAAGCTGAATGTCGTCGGTTCGATCCCGATCACCCGCTCCATTCGCGCAAGCTACTTCCAGAATTCGCCTTGTGACAACCATGGCGGTCCCCAGGAAGGGCGATTGTGGTGCGAACTCACAGTGGGTAGACACCGGTTTGCGTTATACGCACATTTTCATCATTCTGCGTATAACCGTGATCGACCGACTCCCCGAAGATGCGCAGACACTCCACGCAGAGACCCTGGCGCTCCTGCTTGCGAACAAACGCGAACGCAACTGGTCTCACCTTTCGGGAGCGTTCACGACCAAGAGACTCAAGGGAGCGGACTACGTCTACTTCCAGTATTCCGATCCAGGCGGCACACGACGCCAGTTCTCGGTCGGTCGCCACAGCGATGCACTCGGCGCCATCATCACCTCTTACAACGAGGAGCGGGCGTCCGAACGCAACTCCTGGTCACGTAGTCAGAGCCCGCCACCAGCAACTCCTTTGCCCGACGCTGCCACGCCCGTAGGCTCCAGGATCACATGCGGGCCGAGGATCAAGGTATTGGGTTCGATCTCGAACTCGACGCCAACGCGTCCTTGACCGCGATCGGCGCCGTCACGCACGAGCGTGAGTTCCGACGTAACCCGAAGGGCTCTGCACAGGCCGCGCTTTCGGATCTCGACGACTTCTCGGTCAAGGCAAGCTTCGTCTTCGGCCACAATATCCTGTGGCACGACCTTCCGTGGCTCGCCCGGCACGCTCCAGACCTCGGCCTGCTCCAGAAGCCCGCCATCGATACGCTCGTTCTGTCCGCCATAGCCTTCGCTGAGCACCCATACCACGCGCTCCTCAAGGACTACAAGGTCGTCCGAGACGCCGTCAACGATCCGGTCGCCGACGCCCACATCGCTGCTCGACTGCTCCATGACGCCCTGCAGCGTCTCCGCGAGATCTCGGCGGCGAATCCGACGTTCGGGCGAGTCGTTCGATCGCTAGGGGAACGCGGCCTCGCCGCGATCAGCCCACAGGCCAGTGAAGGCTTCGCCATGGCCTTCGAGGGCGTCGCCCCGCCTACCGCGGATCTCGACGGGGACTTGGTCGCACTGCTCGACGGGCGCACGTGCCTTCCAGCAGTCGAGTCGTGGTTGCCGCTGGCCCAGCAGCCGGCCGAGACCTGCCTCGCCCTCTTGTTCGCCGTTGCCTGGCTACAGGTTGCAGGAACTCACGACGCCACTTCGCCCTCCGTTGTCATGCCGTGGGTGCGACGCCAACTGCCGCTCGTTACCAGGCTACTGCGTGAACTGCGCGACGTACCGTGCGACCGCACCGGCTGTGTATGGTGCCGGGAGGTGCACGACCCGGTCGCGCAACTGCGTCGTTGGTTTCAGCACGACGACTTCCGCAGCACGCCAACACTGAAAAACGACCACCGGCCGGCCCAGCGCGCGATCGTCGACGCCGGCTTCGCCGACCGACCGCATCTCGCGCTGCTGCCGACGGGCGGCGGCAAGTCGCTGTGCTTTCAGCTGCCGGCCATCAACCGATACTTGCGCCGCGGGTGCCTCTCGATCGTGATCTCGCCGTTGCAGTCGCTGATGCACGACCAGGTCGACAACTTCGTCAAGAAGACCAACGCCCAGTGTGCCGTGGCTCTGACCGGCCGGCTGACGCCGCCCGAACGCCGAGCCACGCTCGAAGCCGTGCGCACAGGCCAGGCCGGCATCCTCTACGTGTCCCCTGAGCAGCTTCGCAATTCTACTTTCAAGAAGGCAATCGCGCTGCGCGAGATCGGCGCCTGGGTCTTTGACGAGGCGCACTGTCTGTCAAAGTGGGGCCACGACTTCCGTCCCGACTACCTCTACGCGGCGCGTTTCGTGCGGGAGTTCAGCGAGCGCCAGGGCACACAGGCAGCGCCGATCGTCTGTGTCACGGCGACGGCAAAACCGGAAGTGCGCGATGAGATCCTCGCGCACTTCCGCGCTGAGCTGGGACAGGAGCTAGAGGTGTTCGACGGTCACGCAGCGCGCGAGAACCTGACCCTGCGCGTCGAGAATGTCGCCGGCCACGACAAGGTCCCCCGCCTGCGCGAGTTGGTTGCGGAACAACTGACTGTCTCCCCGACGGGTAGCGTGCTGATCTACACAGCTACGCGCAGCAACGCCGAGAAGGCAGCCGCCTTGCTGCGGGGCGCCGGCATCGAGGCCGAAGCCTTCCACGCCGGACTCGACATCCCCACCAAGAAGGCCGTGCAGGAAAGCTTCCTCAGAGGCGAGAGCCGGGTCGTCTGCGCGACCAATGCGTTCGGCATGGGAATCGACAAACCGGATATCCGCCTCGTCGTGCACTTCGAGATCCCCGGCTCGCTGGAGGCCTACGTGCAGGAGGTCGGGCGCGCCGGACGTGACGGCAATCCTGCCGAAGCTGTTCTGTTGTTCGCACGCGACGACATCGAGACGCAGTTCCGGCTAGCCTCGTTGTCGCGGCTCGACTTGCGCGACCTGCGCGGCATCCTGCGGCGCATCCGCCACCTGGCCCGCCCGACTCGCGACGGCTACGGCCGCGAGGACATGGTGCGCGAGGCCATCTGCACCACCGGCGAGATTCTGCGCGACGACGAACTCGCTGAGACGATCGACCCGAGCGATCGCGGCGCGCCGACCCGGGTCGTGACCGCGATCGCATGGCTCGAGCGTGGCAAGTTCCTGCGTCGCGACGAGAACGCGACCACGCTGTTCCAGGGACGGCCGCTCGTGAAAACACTCGACGAAGCACGTCAACGCATCACGAGCCTGGATCTGCCTCCGAAGAGGGCCGATGCCTGGCTCGCGATTCTGTCGCGGCTGATGAACGCCGACGCCGACGATGGTTTCAGCTCGGACGACTTCCTCGGCCTGCCGGAGGTCCTAGGGGTCGTCAACACCGAGAACAGTGCGGCATCCGGGCGCTCGATCCTGCGCATCCTGGTCGAGATGCAGAAGGCGCGGCTGCTGTCGACCGGCGTGCAGATGACCGCTTTTGTGCGCCAGGGCGTTGCCGGGTCTTCCAGTGCTCGGCTCGAGGCTGCGGCGGCGATGGAGCTGCAGATTATCGAGCTATTGCGCGAGCTGGAACCCGATCCCGACAACCATCATCACTACCCACTGAGCCTGCGGGCGCTGACGCAGGAGCTGGCCAGGAACAACTCGGTCATCTCCGTGGCGCAGGTGCAGCAAGTCTTGTCGTCGATGGCTGACCGCGCCCAACACGCGAGCCAGCGTTCGCCGGGCTTGCGGCTCTCGTTCACGGCGCACGACCATTGCCGGGTCCAGGTACAAGGCGGCTGGGATCAGATCGTCAGCAGTGCCCGTCGCCGCCACACCATCGCTCAGGTCTGCCTCCATACTCTGATCGCAAGGCTGCCTGACGCCCAGGCGCGCGGTGCCTCGCTGCTCGTCGAGTTCTCACTGGAGCAGCTCCTGGCGGCCATGGACCAGGACCTCGTCTTGCGCAGCGCACCATCCCCGGACCCCGCAACCGAGATCGAATACGCGCTGCTGTTCCTGCACCGCATCGAAGCCATCGTCCTGCACAAGGGCCTCGCGGTGTTTCGCCAGGCGATGGTGCTGCGCGTGCCCAGGAAACCGCAACCGCGCCAATACACACGCGACGACTTCCAGCCGCTCGCCCAGCATCAGGACGAACGCGTCGTCCAGATCCACGCCATGCACGAGTTCGCACGCCGCATGGAGAAGCCCGATACGGGCGGCCTGCAGTTGCTCGACGATTACTTCACACTACCGCGCCAGCAGTTCCTGGAGCGCCACTTCAGGCAGCGCTTTAGCGAGCTGGAGCGCGCGACCAGTCCCGAGTCGTGGCGCCGCATCGTCAAAGACCTCAGCAGGGACCAGCGGCGAATTGTCGAAGCCAACGACAACGAGTCCTTGCTGGTACTGGCGGGCCCGGGCTCCGGTAAAACGCACGTGGTGGTGCATCGCTGCGCGTACCTCCTGCGCGTCAAACGCGTCCCCGCCCGATCGATCCTCGTACTCTGCTTCAACCGCAGCGCCGCGCTCGCGCTTCGCCGCCGCCTGCGCGACCTCGTCGGCGATGACGCGCGGGGGGTGCTCGTGCAGACCTACCACGGGATGGCTGCGCGCCTGGTCGGACGCTCCCCGGCCGACCTGCTGGATGCAGGCGGTACACACGAAGACGTATTCGACGAACTCATGCGGACTGCCGTCGCACAGCTCGAGGCGGGGACTTCCGCCGAGACCGACGGCGATGATCTGCGCGATCGCCTGCTGACGGGCTTCCGCCACATTCTGGTCGACGAGTACCAGGACATCGATGAAGGGCAGTATCAGCTCGTGTCCGCCATCGCCGGTCGCACGCTGGGCGATGCCGACCGCAAGCTGACCGTGCTCGGCGTCGGCGACGACGACCAGAACATCTACGAGTTCCGCCACGCCAGCGTCGAGTTCCTGCGGCGGTTCGAGGCCGACTACGCTGCCCAGCGCCTGCCACTGGTCGAGAACTACCGTTCCACGGCGCACATCGTGGATGCCGCGAATCAGGTCGTCGCGCAGAACAAGGATCGTCTTAAGCGGGACGCCCCCATTCGCATCGACAAGGCGCGCCGCACCGTGCCACGGGGTGGGCGCTTCGCAGAGCTCGATCACGACGCCAAGGGGCGTGTCCAGATCGTCAAAATCGGGAGCCTTCCTCGGCAAGCGGATGCGGTACTCGCCGAGCTCCGGCGCCTACAGGCTTGCGACCCTGACTTCAGGTGGGACCGTTGTGCAGTGCTCTCCCCTCGACACGCCTTGCTCGATGCCGTTCGAACCGTGCTCGAGCGCGAGTCCATTCCCGTCCGCCGTCGAGTGGACCCGCAGAGGTCGTATTCTTTGTTCCGGCTGCGTGAGGTGCAGGCCTTCCTCCACTGCATCGACGCGCAAGCGGAGTCGGAGATCGATGCAGCCGGGCTCCGAGGGCAGCTGAGCAGACTGCGCCAGCAATTTCCCCGCGAACCCAATGTCGAGCTCGTCGAGCAGACAGTCACGGCGTTCTTCGAGGACCACGGCGAGCACGCCCAGCCGAAGACGGCCGTGCGCGACCTCTTCGGCGAAGTGCTACTCGAACAACGGCGCGAGCGGGCGGTCGGCGCCGGCGTCATGCTGAGCACGGTGCACGGCAGCAAGGGCGCCGAGCACGACCACGTCATCCTGCTCGACGGCGGCTGGCAGCTCCGCGGCCGGGACTCGTGGGAGCAGAAGCGCCGCCTCTACTACGTCGGCATGACGAGAGCCCGACAGACCCTTACCCTGCTCCAGTGTCGGCAGGACGGCGCGCCATGGGTGCCCCAATTGCACGGCGCAGCGTTCCACCGGCTCCGGATCGAGGCCAGCGGTGCCTGCGAGCAACCGCCCAACCTCACCTACGAGCTCTTGAGCCAAGCAGACATCGCGCTCTCGTTCGCTGGGCGCGTCGCCTACCACGAGAACGTCGACAACACCCTGCGAGGACTCGCTACCGGCGACGATCTACACTTCGAAGCGACGGACAACGGCGTGTTCCTCGCAGCCGCGAACGGAGTTCGGGTCGGGGCTCTGTCCAAAGCGGCCGCACCGAGATGGAGGGACCTACTGCCACGAGTAGAAAACGTACGCGTCGCAGCGATCCTGATCCGCAGAAGGTCCGACGAAGGATCCGGCTACCGGGATGGGCTTCGCCGTGACTCGTGGCACGTCGTGATCCCCGAGATCACCCTCTCGGCCGAGACACGTGCATGACGCGCAAGGCCAAGAAGAGTGTTGCCAACGGCGGCCGCGGCAGATCCGCGAAGGCCAACGGATCTCGGACGACTAGGATCTGAGCCATGTCCAGCAGGGAACGAGGTCTGTACGAGGTCCTGGTCACGGAAGCCGTCGAGGCCAGCCTGCGACAGTTGGATGACAAGCTCCGCGCCGAACGCGGTCCATTCCGCGCCGTGGCTCGGTGCTCACAACGCATGGGACCATGCGCAAATCAACCGAGCGACTTCATGCCAGTCACTTGAGTCACAAGTGCGGACAGTGCCAGCGCCGAACCACGTCGGCGTCGGGGGCACCGGGGGCACCGGAACCGACCCACGTCGGCTCCGGGGGCGTCGATCAGCCCTTCATCGCTTCGCTGACCTTACCAACGAGGCCGGCACCCGGCTTCAGCGACTTGTCGCCGGCCTTTTTCCATGACGCGGGGCAGGCTTCGGCGGGGAGCTTGCTGAAGTGCACGAAGGCGGTCGCCTTGCGGGTCAACTCCTCCATGTTGCGGCCGACATTGAGCTCGTTGATCTCGGAGCTGACCAGACGCCCCTCCGGGTTGATCAGGAACGTGCCGCGCAGTGCGACGCCCGCGTCCTCAAGATAGATACCGAGAGTCCGGGCGAGCTTGCCGGTCGGGTCCGAACCCATCGGGTAGCTGATGCCCGACAGTTCGCCCTCGTGCTGCTGCCACGCGAGGTGGGTGAACTTGGTGTCGCAGCTCACCGAGAGAACCTCGTAGCCGACCTCCTTGAGCGCCGCGTGCTGTTCGGCCAGCGCCGCGAACTCGGTCGCGCAGACGAAGGTGAAGTCCGCGGGGTAGAACATCAGCAGTGTCCACTTGCCGGCCTTCTTGGCCTCGGCCAGCGAATACGAGCCAAAGTCCTTGGTGTTCGGATCATAGGTATCGAGGCTGAAGTCGGGAACGGTCTTGCCAACCGTGACGATCGAGTGGGTATCCATATCGCGCGGAACGTAGGACAGCTCGTTGGTCTGCACAAGTGAACGGTCGATCTTGCGCGAATACGAAGGCTCACGCTTCCATGAGTCACCTTGCTGACCCTTCACGCAGCGACGCCGGCGCCCGACGGACCGGCCCGCGTGGTGCGCGATGACCGGTCACGCGTTGGTCGCGGCAAAGCACTGCAGGCAGCACAGCAGTACAGAACGACCCGAGCCTGGCCGAATGGTGGCGTTGCTGCCGAACCTGCAAGGCACACCCGCAACACAGACTGTGCATCGAGCGGCACGATCGCAGGCCACGGGTTTGACGTGGAAGTGATCGGCATCAATCTCCCGGCCTCTACCCAAACACCAGCGGATGCTGGTGCTTCCAAGTTGGATATCGCAGCTCTCGATCCCGATCACGCGGTCCCTTCTTTCCGACGGTGTGCGCGCGACATGTGCCATGCCGCCTTGCCCGCGAGCTATCGGTGCTCTGTCTGAGATGGGACGAGACCAGTCGATTCACGCGGCGACGCCGGGACAGAACAGGAGCCCCAACGCATTGCTCGACAAGTAGGCAACAACCCGGTGCACCGAACGACGCCAGGCCGTATGGCAGCCCGGGCCGACCACCCGCAAACGGGTTGCTGCCCCGTGCCAGAGCCATGCGATGCTGTTGCTGGCCCGGCCGCCGATCGTGTCTGCGCAGTTCGCGTTGCCCGGACATGTAACGAGGTTGCGGCGTGGCAGACGGCTCGGCTCTGGTTCGGCAGAATGCACGTCGTATGAAGCGCCCGTACCTTTTGTTCTCTCTCCTCCTCGCTGTGCCTGCGTTCGCGCAAGACCGCACCATCCGGCTACCTCGCGATCCACAGATATCGCCGGACGGCGAACAGCTCGCGTTCGCTTGGCGCGGTGACATCTGGCTCGCTTCGTGCAACGGTGGCGACGCACGCCGCTTGACCACGCACCCTGGCGACGACGGCTCGCCGTTCTTCACGCCGAACCAGCAAGCCTTGGTGTTCCAGAGCAGCCGCGACGGCAGCCGACAAATCTACCGGGTGCCGTTGACGGGCGGCGCACCCACGCAGCTCACCAGCGATTCCGACCGCAAGACGATCTACGGCTTCAGCAACGACGGCACCGAGCTGCTGGTCGGCATGAGCACAGATCGCGGCTTCCACTACTCCGAGTCGACACGCTTGTTCGCGATCGACCTCGACGGCAACAAGCCCAAGCGCATGCTGATCGACGTCGCCATGATGCAGGCGGCACTGTCGCCGGATGGTCATCACCTGTTGTTCGTGCGCGGTCGGCCGATGTGGTCGCGCAAGGGCCACCGCGGCACCCAGTCCGCACAGCTTTGGCACGCCGATCTGCGAAAGTCGCCGATCACGATCGAACGCCTCGACAAGGACCAACCCGACTACCAGAACATCGCGCACCAGAGCCCCACTTGGGCACCGGACAACGAAACCTACTACTACCTCAGCGATCCAGACGGCACGTTCGACGTCTACCAACGGCGCCTAGGTAGTAACGACGTACGCCGCGTCACGAAGGTCGGCTCGCTCGACCGCAGTGACGATGGCGTTGCGTTCCCTAGCATCTCCAAGGACGGCAAGAAGATGCTCGTGAGGCGCCGGTTCGACCTCATGATGGTCGACACGACCTCTGGCAAAGTCGAGCCGATTGCGTTGCGCGCTTCGGGTGACGACCACGCAGTCGCGACCGAACGCGTCGTTGAGACGTCGGCTCAAAACGTCGCATTCACTGCCGATGGCAAGCAGATGGCGTTCGTCGCTGGCGAAGATGTCTGGGTCATGGACCGCATCCTCAAAGAACCGCGGCGCGTCACCAACACGCCACACAACGAGACCAGCATCGCATTTAGCGAGGACGGCAAGCGGCTGTTCTTCGTCAGCGACGTAGCGGGAGAGTTCGACATCTGGGAGGCGACCATGGATCGTGAAGACGGTATTTGGTGGCTCGCCGATGAGTTCTCTCTGCGCCAGGTCACCGACGACCGTGCCGTCGAAGGCAACTTGCGTACAAGCCCGAAGGCGGACCACATCGCCTATACCAAACAGAGCGACATCTTCGTCATGGACGGTGACGGCAGTGACCATCGTCGCGTCGTCGAGGCCTGGTCGATGCCGCAGTTCGACTGGTCGCCCGACGGTCGCTGGCTCACCTACGCGACGCAGGACTCCGACTACAACTCGGACGTGTGGGTCGTCGCGCTCGACGGCACAACGAAGCCCTACAACCTATCGCGCCACCCCGATTTCGACGGCAGCCCGGCGTGGTCCGGCGACGGCAAGCGCATTGCGTTTGGCAGCCGTCGCGACGGCGACGAGTCCGACGTCTACTACATCAACCTGACGGCCCAAACCGAAGAGCAGACCAGCC
>CAXBFC010000049.1:0-27037 GCA_963974725.1 uncultured bacterium
AAGCGGTGCACGCCGTAGCCAACGAGGCAAAGAAACGCCGCGGGCAGCAACAGCCGCCCCATGCCGCGAAGCCACAACAGCATCGCGAGCAGGAAGAAGATGAAGCCGAGGAAGTAGCCGCTGCCCAGCTTGTTGCCGGAAGCGCTCACGCCTCGTGCGACCCAAGGATCGGCTGCGACTCGCGGAATCCGTCGCGAACCCCTTCTTGCCACGGCCACCGCTGCTGCTTGTCGGGCCAGACTAGCTGCACAACCGGGAACTCGGTGCTGTCGTACGCCCACTGCGCGGTGCCCAGGTAGTCCGCAACCTGCTCCTTCGGCACGTCGAGGAACCGCACGCTGTAGCCAACGAACAGGTCTTTGTGATCCTCGCCGTGCTTGAAGCGCTTGCCTTCATCCGCGGCATCGGTCACCGCATTCAGCAAGTCGTCGGCGACTGGCTCAGGCATTCCGAACACGATCACTTCCGGTTGTTCGAAGTGAAACCACAGCCCGATGGTCGCCGAGAATCCCGGGCCATCTTCGCTGTGGGGAACGTGCACGATGTGCACACCTTCTTCGAGAACGTCTTGTAGGACCTTCTTCTCGGCCGGAGACAGATCGTCGGAAAACTCGCGCATTGGGCAAGGACCATAGCCGAAGCGGACGCCTGGACCGAACAGCTGCCGGCGCACCCGCAAAGTTCTCGCGCCCGAAGTTCTCGCGCCCGAAGTTTTCGGGCCCGAAGTTTTCGGGCCCGCAGGCGGACCCGACAGGCCGGCCCCACACGCCGACCGGTTCGCCTACATCCGGAAGACCGGCGCCTGCCAGTCGGGGATCTCCTGGTTCAGGCTGGCCGAGAACGCCAACGCCAGCGCCGAACGGGTCTGGCGCGGATCCATGATGCCATCATCCCACAGCCGCGCCGTCGCATAGAGCGGATGGCCTTCGGTCTCATATTTCTCAAGGATCGGCGCCTTCAACGCGGCTTCATCTTCGGCGGACAAGCTCTCGCCCTTCGCCTCGAGTTGGTCCTTCTTGACCTGTGCCAACACGCCCGCGGCCTGCTCGCCGCCCATCACCGAGATGCGCGAGTTGGGCCACGTAAACAAAAAGCGCGGTTGGTAGGCGCGACCACACATGCCGTAGTTGCCAGCGCCGAACGACCCGCCGACCAGCACCGTGATCTTCGGTACCTGCGCGGTTGCGACGGCCTGCACCATCTTGGCGCCATCCTTCGCGATGCCGCCAGTCTCGTATTTGCGACCAACCATGAAGCCAGTGATGTTCTGCAAGAACAGCAGCGGCACCTTGCGTTGGCTGCACAGCTCGACGAAGTGCGCCGCCTTCTGCGCGCTCTCTGAGAACAAGATGCCGTTGTTCGCAACGATGCCAACGGGCATGCCATGGATGTGCGCGAAGCCGGTCACCAGCGTCGCGCCGTAGCGTGACTTGAACTCGTGGAAGCGGCTGCCATCGACAAGGCGCGCAATCACTTCGCGAACGTCATATGGCGTGCGCGTATCCTTCGGGATGACACCGAGCAGCTCTTCCGGATCGTAGAGCGGGTCCTCGACCGACTGCATCGCCAGCTGTTGTGGCTTCTGCGTATTGAGATGCCGCGCGATCGAACGCGCCAACTCAAGCGCGTGCTGCTCGTCTTCGGCAAAGTGATCCGCAACGCCACTCAAGCGCGTGTGCACATCCGCACCGCCAAGATCTTCCGCCGACACCACTTCGCCGGTCGCGGCCTTCACCAGCGGCGGACCGCCGAGGAAGATCGTGCCGTTGCCTTTGACGATGATGCTCTCATCGCTCATCGCCGGCACATACGCACCGCCGGCCGTGCACGAACCGAGCACAACAGCCACCTGCGGGATGCGAGCAGCGGACATGCGTGCCTGGTTGTAGAAGATGCGACCAAAGTGATCGCGATCCGGGAACACTTCGTCCTGCAGCGGCAAAAACGCGCCGCCCGAGTCGACCAGATAGATGCACGGCAGGTTGTTCTCGAGCGCAACCTCTTGCGCGCGCACATGCTTCTTCACCGTCATCGGAAAGTAGGTGCCGCCCTTCACGGTTGCATCGTTGGCGACGATCATCACCTCGCGCCCTTCGACCAGGCCAACGCCCGTCACGATCCCGGCACTCGGCGCCGCATCCTTGTAGAGCCCGTTCGCCGCCAGCGACGACAGCTCCAAGAACGGCGCCCCCGGATCCAACAAGGCATCAATGCGTTCGCGCGGCAACAGCTTGCCACGCTTGTGGTGCCGAGCACACGCCTCCTCGCCACCCCCCATCTTGGCCTTGTTCACATGCCCTTCGATCTCCTCGATCGTGCGCAGGTGGTGCTCGCGATTCTCGCGAAACTCAGTCGAACTCGGCTTGGCAGAACTATGCAGAACATCACTCATCGCCCCCGACGATAAAGAAGTGCGTACGGTGCCTGGACTAAAAAACACTTCCTCGCCTGCAAGGCGAGGAAGTGTTTTTTAGTCCAGGCACCGTACGCACTTCCTCGGACTCACTGGATGTTGGTTTGGAGCAGGTTGCTGGCCGTCAGGGTCATGGTCGTGGCGTTCAGGGCGATCAGTTGCGCTAGGAAGTGCACGGGGCGGGCGGCTGGGGGCACGGGGATGGATTGGTGGATGGCGGTGCCGGGTTGCAGGGCGTGCACCAGGGCTACGACTGGCGTGATCAGCAGGCGGCAGTTGGTCGACAGGGGTAGCGGCTGGTCCGCGGCTTGGAAACCGAGGGCGAACAGGGCGAAGTGGTCGGTTGGGGCGCAGAGGCCTGCTAGTCGCACGCCTTCGTGGAGGTCGGGCTGCGAGGTCAGGGCGGGGACGGGGGCGCAGGTTTGGGGGGTGAGGGTGGTGGCGGTGGCGTGCCTGGGCACGAAGCGGATGCGGAGCTGGCCGGATGCTGTGCCGTTCCAACTCCAGGAAGTGCCCCACGGCCCCTGCATGCTGCCTGCCTGAGCGCTCGCTTCGGCGGTCACGCGGAGGAGTAGCGGGTATTGGCCCGCTCCGAATACGACCGGGATCGCGGCGCTGGTCTGGGTGTCGACGTAGCCGTCGTCGTAGACGTCGATCGCGACGGTTGCCTGGCCAGTGCCGGTCGAGGCGGGCTGCCAGTCGATCAGCAGTTCGCCGGTTTGCAAGATCGGCGAATCCAGCTCGTAGCGAACTTCTGCGTGGGAGACGCTGTTGCCGTTCGTGATCGCCTGACTGCTCAGCTGCCACTGTAGTTCGATGTCGACGGTGCCGAGCTGGTGCGCCAAGGCCAACGACGAGGCATTGGCGCCACTGTTGGCCGCACGGGACAGACCGGACCAGGCATCGGTGCCGGGCACGATCGCAGCCGATGCGCTCACTCCGGCAAGGACTTGCCCGCCAACGAGCTGAGCAGATGTTGTGACCTGGGCCGACGCGAACGACGTCGACAGCAACACACAGAGCGATAGCTTGGATTTGCGCATGGTTCCCCGCGGGTAGCCTACCCCACGATTGGCACGTAGATCGCTGAGCCAATGACGTCGGAGAGCGCAACCGGCGATGTCATCGCATGGACAACGTAGCGGGACTGCTGCATCATCCGTTCCGCGATGAGCTCCGCCCCCACCCTGTCGATCGTCATCGTCAACTGGAACACACGGGATCTGCTGCTCAAGGTGCTCGGCCAGCTGTTCGATTCGCCGCGCCTCGCCATGGAGGTTGTGGTCATCGACAACCAGAGCAGTGACGACAGCGTCGCAGCGGCGAAGAAGGCGTTTCCGACGGCGCGCGTGTTGCCGCAACCAAAGAACGGTGGCTTTGCATACGGCGTCAACCGCGGTCTCGAAGCGGCGACCGGCAAGTGGATCCTGCTGTTCAACACCGACGCAGAACTCGACTGGGAACAACTCGAGAGCTTCATCAACGCAGCAGAAGCCGAAGCGGCAACCGGCATCTTTGGCCCGCGCATCACCGACGAGCATGGAGTAACCCAGCGCAGCACCTGGCAGCGCCACTTGCCTCGCCACTACCTGCTCAACGCACTCTTCCTCGAACGCCTCCATGAGGCCCCGCAGCGCGAGGACAAGGGCGACGTCGACTGCGTCAGTGGTTGCGTGTTCTTGCTACACCGCGACGTGCTCAAGGACTCTGGCGGCTTTGATGAACGCTTCTTCATGTACTTCGAAGAAGCCGATTTCTGCGAACGGGTCCGCGAGCATGGCCACGTGGTGCGCTTCCTGCCCGAAGCCAGCTTCCTGCACGTCGGCGGCCTGAGCGCGGCGCAATCGGCAAAGAAGACGTTTGTCGCGTTCCGTGAAAGCACGCTGCTCTACCACCTGCAATGGCACGGCCGCATGTGGACCGAGTACATCCGCTTGTGCCTCGTGCTCGGCCACGTGCTGCGGTTCGTAATTTGGTGCGCGCTGTGGCTCGCCGGCAAGCGCGGTCGTGTCAGCCTGTATGCAGCCGCGCTTGCACACCTTCTCAATCCGTTCTACGTCGGCCAACTAGCTCGCCGAGAACGCCAAGTGCCCCCGCTGTAGAACCAGATCCGTACGGTAAGGTTCGAGAATGCGTCACTGGTTCTTCGGGATCTCGGCTGTAGTGCTTTGCCTGGTTGCGATTGCTGGATGGCTTTGGGCTCCCGCATGGCTGGCTCTGCTCGTGGTTGTGCCAGTCATCGTGCTTGGCGTGCGCGACTCGCTGCAGACGCGACGGGCCGTGCTGCGGAACTTCCCGATCATCGGGCACTTCCGCTACCTGCTCGAGATGATCCGACCGGAGATCAACCAGTATTTCGTCGAGTCGAACACCGATGGCATGCCGTTCAGTCGCAACATGCGCTCGGTGGCCTACCAGCGGGCCAAGCGCGAACTCGAGACGATCCCGTTCGGCACGCAATACGACGTCTACGAAGTTGGCTACGAGTGGTTCAACCACTCCATCCTGGCGATCAACGCAGTTGAGAACCCGCGCATCCGGATCGGCGAGGGGCGCGCCCGCATGCCGTACGACGCGTCCGTCTACAACATCTCGGCGATGAGCTTTGGGTCACTTTCCGCGAACGCAATCCTCGCATTGAACGGCGGCGCCAAGATCGGCGGCTTCTTCCACAACACCGGTGAAGGCGCGATTAGCGACCACCACCTCGAACACGGCGGCGACCTCGTCTGGCAAATCGGCACGGGCTACTTCGGCTGCCGCAATCGTGACGGCACCTTCAACGAAGAAGAGTTCGTCAAGAATGCGGCGCGGCCCACCGTGCGCATGATCGAAATCAAACTCTCACAAGGCGCAAAACCCGGCCACGGCGGCATCCTACCGAGCAAGAAGGTGACCGCCGAGATTGCCAGGATTCGCGGTGTCGAGATGGGCCAGGACGTGTTGTCACCACCCTGCCACTCGGCGTTCCGTACGCCGCGAGAACTGCTGACCTTCGTGGACAAGTTGCGCGAACTGTCGGGCAAGCCCGTCGGGTTCAAACTCTGTGTCGGCCACCGTGCAGAGTTTCTCGGCATCTGCAAGGCGATGGTCGCAACCGGCATCATTCCAGACTTCATCAGCGTCGACGGCGGCGAAGGCGGCACGGGAGCTGCACCGATCGAGTTCTCCAACTCCGTCGGCTCGCCGCTATCCGACGGACTCGTCGTCGTGCACAACGCCCTCGAAGGCTTCGGACTGCGGGAGAAGACCAAGATCATCGCATCGGGCAAGATCATCACCGGTTTCCAGATCGCGAAACGCATCGCGGCCGGGGCCGACCTGTGCAACTCGGCGCGCGGATTCATGTTCTCGCTCGGGTGCATCCAGGCACTGCGATGCAATGCCAATGACTGCCCGGTCGGCGTCGCCACCCAGAACAAGCGCCTGACCAAGGGGCTGGTCGTGTCGCAAAAGACGCAGCGCGTCGCCAACTACCACAACGCAACCGTACATGCGTTCTTGGAAACACTCGGCGCCGCGGGGATCACCCACCCAGACTGGCTGCGACCTTGGCATATCCGCCGTCGCGTTTCCGAAACGGAAACGAAAACGTATGCGGAGATCTACAGCTACCTGAACCGCGGCGACCTGCTCGGCGACAAGATTCCGGAAGCGTGGCGACGCTCGATGTCGCTGTCGTCCGCGGATTCGTTTCGACCGCAGGCAGAGAAGGCAGACAGCGACGGAACGTCGGCGATCAAATCAGCGGCCAGTTAGTGTGATGCGTCGAAAGTTCGTGGCATAAGTCGGCGAGTCATGAGCGTTGCTCGCAAGGCGCGGTGACGAAGGCATGTTACAGACATCCTGTCGAGGAATCGCAACGCCGCGAGCGGCGTTCAGGGCCGGCGACTTTTGCGCCGAACGTTCGAAGCGCCCCACGAGAGGCGTGGCCGGTAGTCAGCGTGCCTCGCGTGCGGATGGAATCGCTGTGCGTAGTGGTGCGCGAGAACGCAGGCGAATTGGTAGCTTCGACGAAACTCTCGCGGGACGCCAAGTACGGCAAGGCCGCGGCAGGCGTTGGGCGCGGCTTTTCGACCCCACCTCAAGTGCTACTTGACCAAACGCAACGCGACGAGCACCAGCAGTCGCATGTGGTCGAGCACAACGTCGAGCACGCGCATCTTCGAGAAACCTAGCAGTCGCGCTTCGAGTATGCACGGATGCTCAAGGACGCGACCGCCGCGGCGAAGCACGCGCACCAGCAACTCCGCCGTGCCAAGAAAGCCGCCGTTCTTGAGCGGCAAGTCGACGACAAACTCACGGCGGTAGATCCGGAAGCAGCTCGTCCACGTCGAAACAGGACTGCGCAACAACACTCGGTAGGCAAACGACAAGCTGCGCGACAAGAACAGCCGCCATCCCGGCACATTGCGAACGCCACCATCCTTGTGATAGGGCGATGCCGTGACGACATCCGCATCGGACATGAGCTGCAACATCGCGCGCAGCTCCATCGGGTCGTAGGACAGATCGCCGTCAATGGATGCAACCCACTCCGCATTGGTTGCGAAGAAGCCGGTGCGAATCGCTGCGGCGACGCCACGGTTGCGCGCATGGCGCACTAGCCGGACTCCCGGATAGGCACGCGCCGTGCGTTCTAGCAGCAACCACGTCTGGTCGGTGCTGCCATCGTCGATGAGCACGAACTCACAATCGACAGCATCGGACAGCGCAATCTTGACGGCACCCAACTCGCGAAACAACGCCTGCACGCCATCCGCCTCGTCCTTGAGCGGCACGATGATCGCCAACCGCGGCACCTTGTTCTTGCTGCGCCAATTGCGTGGCAAGATCTCGTGCTCGCCGCTCTCATCAACAACCACAACGTCATCCGGCGCAACTGGCACGGGGGCCGGACCCCGCGCCACGAGATGCAGGGTTTGCGCAATCGTCGTATCCGCCACCACGCACAACGCCGCCAGCAGTTCGGGGCCAGCGCGCACCATCGACTCGTGGGCTTCGCGCACCGTCCGAGGCAACCCCATCAGGCGCGGTTGCTCGGCATCGAGCTGCCAGGCCGAGAAGCGGTGGCCGATCACCAACGCGCCAGCGAACTCGCCCTGCAACCCCACGGCAACACTATTGGCGCCCCTGACCGGCGTTGCGTCGTAGTCGAAACCGAGCGTCTTGAGCGGTGCGTGCCACCAGGCATCGCCGGACTCCACGGGCCAACAGGAACTGAACCCATGGACTGCCACCCCAATGACGCGTTCGATCTCGGCTCGCTCGTCTTCCCACGCGCGGATGAACGCGACCCGCTTATTTTCGGGCACCTGATCGATCGGCCACGGCGAACGCACCGACAAGGCAATCTCATGGCCAGATGTCACGACATCCAACAACAACTCCGGCGCGCCGAACGCCAAGGCCGCCGGCACAAAAAACGTCGCGCGCACACCTCGATCCTGAAGCTGTTGCAAGACCAACCGCACGCTGACGTCCGCACGTGCCGGCAGTCGCCGCCAGTGGCGCGGGGTGACATGTTCGCGCCATGCATCGTCGACGAACCACTCGCTGGCGTCGACTACTAGGGCGGGAGGGGGTCTCGTCACGCAGGCGTTGTAACGCGTCGCCGCCGCCTAGGCCAATCTGCTAACTAGACCATCTTGCTGACGCGCGTCGGAACCTCGTGGATCAGTTCGTTGACGACCGAACCCAAGACGGGCGTACCCAGCGACCGCAGCATCTTGAGATTGCGCTGCACGACGTCGGTGCGATGACGATTGGCCTCAACAACCAACACGACGGCGTCGAGCGACCGCACCACAAAACTGGCCTCCGGAGCCTGATTGAGGCTCGGAACATCGACCAAGCACAGATTGCGACCGGTGGCCACTTCCGTGATGACTTCGCGTAAATTGTCGCCAGTGAAGGCCCAGAACGGGTCGGGCGTCTCGCCCGCCGGCAGCAGATCGACACCGGCAGCAACTTCCTGTCGCATGGCGTCGCGCAGCACTGCTTGCCCGGTCAAGATTTCGGCGAGACCAGGCATCGGTGTCGCCTGGAACACTTCCGCGAGTGCATGGGTGCGGAGCGCCGCTTCGACGAGGGCGATGCGCATGCCCTTGCTGCCAAGGAACAACGCGAGGTTGGCACACAACGTATTCGAGCCTTCGTCGTCGCCGATCGCACAGAAGCCGACCGAACGATGAGTATCGCCGACTCCGCGCTGCAGCAGGCTCGTCCACAGGTAGCCCAACTCGGTCGCGATGACTTCGGCGCGACGACTCTTGGTATCCGCTTTCTTGATCAGGTTGCGCATCGTGTTTTCCCCTACCAGCCCTGCTCACGCATCGCCGAGTGACGTCGCAAGTTGGTGCGATCCAGCCTCGGCATGACGCCGATGACTGACAGTCCTTCAATGTCTTCGAGGTCGTCACGTGTGCGCACGACGCGGTCGGGCAATGCACGCAGCACGACCAAACCAAGGCCGAGGAACAGGCCGACGAACAGACCGCCAATCAGGAGCTTGCCGCGGTTCGGCCCTTCCTTCTCCAGCGGCAACGACGCTGCCTGCACATCCTTTAGCGAGCTGAAGTTGCCGAGGCCAAGCGCCTTCTTCTGCTGAGCACTTGCCCAAGTGATCGCAGCAGCCTTCTTGACCTCTTCACAACGCAACAGTGTGCCGCGCAAAGTTTCATACTCCGACTCTAGCGACGAGATTCTCTTCAACTCAGCGGCAGTCTCTTTGCGAAGAGTTTCCGCCTGGGCCACCGTGGCTTCGAGCCCCCACAGGTCTTGCTCCAACTCGTCGCGCTTCCCAACGACATCGAGGTACTGCGGGTTGTCGACGATCTGATCGACCCATGTGTCCTTGTCATTCGTCTCCGCCATGTTCTCGAGCGACGACTTGATGTCGTCAATCAACCGTTGTTGATTCCCGATTTCGAGTGCGTTGGGGTCTACGTACTGCCGCCGCAGCGCACTCAGCTTGATGTAGGCCGCGGCCAACTGAGAACGCAATTCCGTTGAGAGCTCGTTCGCGATGCTCTGACGAACCTTCCGCTTGACGGTCCGAGGCAGCTTCTCCTCGTCGGCAAGCATGCTGTCGAACTTGATCTTCTGCCGCGCTTTGAACGTGAGATCATCCTGAAGCGCCTTGAGCCGCGTGGCGTTCTCCATATCCGCCAACGTCACCGCCTGCTTGTGCTCATCGAAGTTGTTGACCAGAGCCTTGCGATCAAGGAACTCTCGCATCGCGCTCTGCGCGGCCGCGTAGCTCTCAAACGCTTTGTCATTGGCTTCCTTCGCACCTTCGTAGGCCTTCTTGTCGTCGTACTTTTCGATGTGCCACTCAACAGCCTTGACCATGTAGGTCGCGAGGATCTCCTGCGCGAGTTCTGGGTTGTTGGCGTTGCACGTAGCAATCAACACGTCGGTGAACTGCGGGCGCGACACGGCAATCGTCTTCTGCAAATGGCGCAGCGCTTCTTCCGGCGACTTGTTGGCCTCGTCAACGGCGTTCCAGTCACGCTGGATCTTGAAGAACAACTCCTTCGCACTGCCATAGCCTTCGCTAGTTGGTTGGTACGGTTGCAAGATGCGTTGCGGAGTCAACTCTTCGACTACGCGCATCAGCAGGTCATCACTGTTGAGGATGTAGGCTGCGCCGGTGGCAATCGTCTCTTGGCTGGTTTCTTTTGCCTGCGTTGGGTCAAGGCTGCGACTCTCCGCACCTGACGACGTAAGCAAGAACTGGCCAGAGCTGACGTAGTTGTTCGGCGTCGTAATCGCCATGAACGTGCCAATCAGCAAGCCGAACAGCGTTGTTCCAAACACCAGGTAACGCGCCCGGAAGAACGCCGCCACCAGTCGCCGCACGGGCAGGCCGCCGGCTTCATCGCCCTGGCTGTGCGGAGTCAAGCCAACCAATGCCTGGCGCGCGTTGCGCTGCATCTCTTCAGAGAGGTTTTTCGTCATGTCGATCGGCTAAGCCACGGGTCAATCGTCGGCATCCTACACCATGCCTCCACGGCACGGCAGCAACGGCACGCATGCAATTCTCTTTCGTCTTTCCTGGACCCTTAACTGACCCAATGGATTCCCCGGGCCCATCTAGGTGGAAACCGCAAACTGGCAAGCAACGCCGGGGCCGCTACCGTGTCGGTAATGAAGACACCACCGCAGAACCATGGGCGACGCGAGACGCTCGCCGCGGCGGTGCTTGGCCTCATTCTGATCCCGGCGTTGGCGTCTGGTTGCCGCACACCGGCCAATGCTGTCGTCAAGCCGAACACTGCGCCGTCGACGGCCCAAGTCCGGGACGGCCTCGGCCGCGACATGGACCGCCAAGAAGCACGCACGTCGCTGTTCGCAAACTGGGACGCCTTCGTCGATCCCGAGGGAAAGCCTGTCGTCTACAATTGGAGCGCCGGCACCAAACCTGGCGCAACGGATGTCTTGGACTGGCAGTATGTCGCCGGGGCGCGACAAGCAGCGGCCAACAACCTCAACCTACCGGCCGGCGTCAAGCTACACATCAACGTGCGTGCTACCGATCTCGAAGGCCAATCAAGTGCGATCGCGAGCAGCAACGGCATCGTGGTCGACGAACACGTGAACCGCCTATCCAGTATCGAAGAGGTGGCGCCGGCAGCTCCGATTCTCGCAGGACACCTCACGGACATCGAGCGCCACGGCATCACGTGGACGTTTGATCGAGCGGCCCGTTGTGGCCGCTACGTCAACGGCGACTGGTGGGTGCTCGGCCCCGTCTCAATCACGAGCATCAAACCAGCCAGCCTGCAAGATGGTGCGCGGGTGCGGCACGGCTCGATGATCAACCCATCGCCGAGCGAACTAACCCAAGGCTACGACAGCGCAATGTTCGGCAACGGAGCGGCCGGCCGCTACGCCCCAGACAAGAACGTCGCGCTCAACGTTTCGCACGAGAAGCCGTTGCTACTCGTACCCGGCACTTCGCTAGTGTCGACGGTCAGCCACCCGATTGCCGGACAACTGCCGCAGGTCGAGAGCTGCGCTGTGCTGACATGCATCGCAAAGCAACCAGCCGCGAACTCGTTTCGCCCGCCCTACTGCGGCACCGACAAGCTGGCCCGCTGGAGCGCCAACGAGCTCGACATGACGCAGCTCGCACAACTGCGCGCCGAAGCCGGCGCGCCGCCGATTCGCGATCTGGTCCAACGCTTCGAACGCACCTGGCTCGATCACTTGCCTGGCTACACGGGCCGCTACCTGCATCCGCGCCAGAACATGCCCGACTACGGCCGAGACCTGGCCGACCTCGTCGGCGTCGGCGCGCTGACGTTGCAGCTCGACATCTCGCCTGTCGACAAGAAGCCGCTGCTCATCGCGATGGTGCAACTCGGCATCGACACCTTCGGTATCGTCAAGAACGGTGGCCGATTCCTAGCTGATGGCGGCAGCGGCAGCGGGCGTAAGTTCCCATTGCTGTTGGCGGGCGCGGTGCTGCACGACGACGAAATGCTGCGCTTGGCGAGCGAACGCAAGCTCGCGTTTGGCGAAGACGCACAGACGTTCTACGTCACCGAGACCAACGGCGAATGGAACCGCGGCCACGGCGGCTATGGCCCTGAAGACCAAGGCCTGCCCGAATGGGGCAACCGCCACAGCGACAATCCGAGCTACGACCGCAAGGCGTGGACTGCCGACCCCTACCGCCGCTGCTGCACCGCCAACGTCTGGCACGGTTACGTGCTGGCGGCCCGCATCATGGGCTTGCGCGACGCGTGGGATCATCCAGCCCTGTTCGACTACGTCGACCGCTACATGCAGGTCGAGACGAAGGGCAACTGGATGCGCGGGTGGAATCCGTTCTGCGAACGGATGTGGGACCGCTACCGCGCGGACTTCTAGCAGAGCGTTTCAAGAGTTCGTGGCACAAGCCGGCGAGCTATGAGCATTGCTCGCAAGGCGCGGTGACGAAGTCATGCTACAGGCATCCGGTCGAGGAATCGCAACGCCGCGAGCAGCGTTCAGGACCGGCGACATTTGCGCCGAACTTCTTGGGTCACCCCGCTAGAGGCCCGCACCTCACCAACCGGGCTGCTAGTCGCCAATCAGATCGCGGAACAACGCCAGCGACTCGGACTCGGCAGCGACGACCTTGCCGTCGGCTTTCACGACCATCTCCAACGTCGTCAGGAACAACTGACGGTGCGCTGACGGCACACTGGTCGGATCGACTTCCTCGGCAGGTGGCGGCACATCGAGCCAATCCTTCACCTGCGCGGCCTCAGCATCGGTCAGCTGCAAGTTGCCGGAAATGCGCATAACGAGATCGCGCTCGCTTTGCGAAACGTTCAGATCCGTCCAGACGAATGAGCACACGAACTTCATCAGGTTCATGCGTTCGGAGGGCGAGAGTTGCATGGCGATAGTGGAGCACCCTCCGTCGCGCGACGCCACATGCTAGTGACGGGACCCGCGAAGAAGGCCGGCGCCGGAGTTCACCGGCGCGGCGCGACGTTCGGCCCAGCCGTGCCCCAACCGCAGTGCTGCTTGGCAGCGCTACTGGCAGCCAGTGCCGGCAGCGCGGATCTTGAGGCCGTTGCTCAGACCACCGAGACCCAAGAGCGGGCCACCGGAAAAGAGTTCCGCAACTTGCACCGAGAGATCGATCGGCGACAGGCCCGCGGGGTCGGGCACGGAGTAGTTGAGCGTGCCCGCACCGTTGAGCTGCAGCAGGTCGCTCACGATCAGCTGGGATTTGTCGACCCACAAGTTGCAGCCCCCGCCGACCGGGAGGTTGGCGGTTGCACCAGCGAACGCGACGACGACGAAGTTGCCAGAACCACCTGCGACATCGATGCCGTAGGCCGGGTTCGGCGACGACGGCACACCGTTGGCCTCGATGGTCGTTGAGCCGCCACAACCTGCACCCAAGTACTCGGTGCCGAGCAGCCCAGGAACGGTCGTCGGAACGTTTACGGTCAGCGCTCCGGGGCCAAGCCGCGCCTGGTCGAGGGAGACGTCGCCGGCAACCGGCGCCGCATCACTGTCGAAGTAGAAGTTGTAGAAGGTGTTCCAGTCGAGCGGGTTGTTGGCCGACGCAAGGTATTGGAGCTCGCCACCCTGACGGGTCGTCGTCCACTCGTTGAGCGGGTTTTGATCGATGTCGCGGAAGCCGATGTTCTCGACCCGCGCGTTGTCGCATACCGGGATACGGAACGACGCGCCGCCGCGGTCGTTGTCGACGTTCTGCACCGCGTACTCGTAGTGCCACATGCCGTTGGTAGGACCAGTCACCTTGACAGCGACCAAGAAGCGGCCGTCGTCCATGCCGTTGCCGCCGTAGTTGAGCGTAGCGCCGCTCCAACGCGACAACACCGAACCTTGCTGCGACGCGCCCAACACCTGCACCGTCCAACTGCTACCGTTCCAATTGAAGGCCATCGGACGTGACACCTGGTTGTTGTCGCGATTGGCAACTGGCTCGCCCTTGATCGAAACCTGATTCTGCCCGTAGAAGTTGCCCGCGACCACCAGCTCCTGCTCAGGAACGGCCATGCGATTCTTGACCGGGCCAAAGCCACTCGTATCCAACGACTGCACCGAGTCCGCAACCGCGGGATAGCCGGCCTGGCTCGGATCCCCGATGTCGAAGTAACTGCCAAGCGGCTCCCACGTGCCGAGCCACGGGTTGATCTCCGTGCTCGGGCCAAGGTGGAACTGGGAGCCGTTGAAGCCGGCGCTATAGATGTCATAGCAACCGATGCGGAAGTGGTTTGCTGGGCCAGTCTGGCAAGGAAAGCACGGCGGTGCGCCACTGAAGTTGAACGCAATGCGCGAGTGCTTGAGAAAGCTCTTACCGCTGATCTGCACGATGCGGCCACCGCTTTCGCGCGCGAGCACAAAGGCGATGCGCACGTGGTTGTCGACCATCGTACTGCCGACGTTGCCTTGCCAGGGAATATGGACCGTGCCGCAGTTGCTCATCGAATGTCCGATGACGATACCGGCGGTGCCGTTGGGATACGGCGCACCTTCGCGGCCATAAGAATTGGGACCACCGACGTCGTAGACGGAGACGTCGGCACCCGGGATGGCGTTGCTCTGAGCCACGAGAGGCAAAGCGAGCACCACTGACGCGAGTGAGAGAAGTGACTTCATCCCAGCGATGTTGCGAGCGCGCGCCCACCCTCGTCAACCCCCGCGGCGCAATGCCATGGGCGTTTCACCTGATTGTAGTTGGATCCGATGGCACCTGCTCCGCACAATCCGTGCATGAAGATCCTCAAGCTCGTCGTCGCGCCGTTACTCGGCACTCTCTTGCTCACCGGCTGCGCCAGCTCGCCCGGCCTCGATACACAGGACAACCTGCCATCCGTGTGCATCATCACCGGCGAAGATGCGACCGGCGGTCCGACCGCGATGTTCATGGACCAGACGGTTGGCTTCTGCTGCGACCGCTGCAAGTCAAAGTGGGATGCAATGGATGAAGGCGCCAAGAAGGCCGCACTCGACGCGTTCAACCGCTAAGCAACGATGAGCAACCCCGACACCCCGCAGCGCGGCCCGTTCGTCATGGACTGCCAACCCGGCAAGTACGCATGGTGTTCGTGCGCGAAGAGCGCCACCCAACCGTTCTGCGATGGCAGCCATCAAGGCACGGGCATGGCGCCGGTGATCGAAGAGTTGACCGAAGCGCGCAAGGTCGCCTGGTGCGGTTGCAAGCACACGCAGAACGCGCCGTTTTGCGACGGTGCCCACAGCAAGCTACCAGAGTAGTGCTGGTCGAAGCTGCCCGATTGAGTGGCAGCTTCCGAGTGACTCGAGCGGCATCGCAAAAATGCGGCCCACAATGCGCCGTGTCATGCCACTAACTGCATGACCTGTCGCACCTCGTGGCTATCGCTAGTCGGTAGCCTGCTCGCCGCAGCTACTTCCGCGCAGAACCCCTGCGTCAACTCAGGCTCGACGCTGATGGCCGCATCGCTTGTGCCAAGCCCCCTGAGCCTAGGCTGCATCGGCGCGCCCAACTGGCCGATGTGGCAACAGTTCTTCCCGCCACATCGCATGGCCGCGCCACACGTCGGCTTCCGGCCGGGACGCGGCGAAGCGGTGCCAGTGATCGTCGTGCAGTATCGCTGCACGGGACTCCTGCTAGCGCCGGTGATCGCGTCGGGCTACGTCAACATGGGCTACGTCATCGACATGCCCGAACACCCGTGCAACTGAGAGCCGGAGGATCTGACGTTGGCAGCTGCTCACGTCGCTGACGTCACGTCTTGAGCTTGTGGCCTTCGAGGCGCGATAGCCACAAACTACAGACCAGGTCACTACAGACGTTCGGCATCGTGCGCGTCATGTCGACGAGACGGTCGACGCCGAGGATCAGCGCCAAGAACTCCGGCGGCACTCCCACCTGCATCAACACGATCGCAAGTAGAGGGATCGAGCCGCCAGGCACGCCAGCCGCGCCGATCGCGATCAACACCGAGAATCCAACCACCATCGCCTGCTGCGCAATGTCGAGTTCGGCGCCATAGACCTGCGCCAAGAACAGCACGGATACGCCTTCAAACAGCGCCGTGCCGTTCATGTTCATGGTCGCGCCAAGTGGCATGACGAAGCCCGCGATTTCCTTGGGCGCGCCAAACTCGTCGACCGCCGTGCGGATGGTCGTCGGCATTGTGGCATTGGAAGAGGACGTGGAGAACGCCGTCACCATCAACGTGCGAATGCCGCGGTAGAATCGGCCGGGCGATACACCTGCGAAAACGCGCGCCAACGCGGTAATCACTACGAGCTGGTAGAACACCAGCCCGCCCATCGCCGTGACGAAGTACCAACCGACGAGCTTCATCACATCGACGCCGAGCAACGCCGTCGCGTGAAAGATCAGGCACGCCACGCCGATCGGCGCCAACTCCATGACCCAGGACAGCACCTTGATGCACAGTTCGTAAAGGCCTTCGAGCAGGTCCTTGAGCACCATCGTCTTGTGCGCCGGCAAACGCGTTGCGGCGGCACCGAGAATCAGCGCGAAGATAATCAAGCCGAGGATGCTCTTGTTGTCCGCGGCGGCGCCGACAACATTGGTCGGCACGAAGTCGACGACCATCTGCAACCAGCCCTTGGCCGCTGCGCCCTGATCGATCTTCGCTTGCGCGACGGTGCCGTATTGCGCCTTGATGCGTTCGACGGTTTCGGGTGACACGCTGCCGCCCGGTTCGATCAACCGCACCAACGCGATGCCGAGCAACCCGGCAACGAACGTCGACCCCAAGAACCACGCCAGCGTGCGACTGCCCAACGAGCCGATCTTTTGCACGCTGCCGAGCCCGGAAACTCCGAGGTAGAGCGAGCAGAACACGATCGGCACAACGACCATGAACAACAGCCGAAGGAACAGATCCCCAAACGGCTTGATGACCTGATTCGCCCACCACTCGACACTCTCAAACGCAGCCGTCTTCTCCGCACCGAGCGCTGGTGCATGCATCAGGTTGAGCGTGACCCCTGCGGCCGCACCCACGGCGAGCCCGATCAGGATCTTGGTCGGCAGTGACATGCCGCGCTTGGGCGTCTCACCTTCGGGATGGCCGGGGTCTGCTGACGATTCCATGCCCGGCAGACAGTAGCGCCACGCCGGCCCAAATTAACCTGCGGTGTGAACCGGGTACCGTACGCAGATTCTGCGTACGGTACCCGGTTCACACCGCAGGTTTTGGTTGCTGTCGGGACTAGCTGACTTGCTTGACCGGTTCGCGGGTGGTGGCGGGGAGGTCGTCGGCTAGTTGGCCTTCGAGTTCGCGGAGGCGGGCGCCGGGGGAGCCGGTGAATCTGGCGATTAGGCCGTAGGTCCCTGGCACGACCAGGAGTGTGGTCACGGTGGCGACGGTCACGCCCGAGAGAACCACCAGGCCGATGGCGCTTCGACCTTCGGCGCCGGCGCCACTGGCTAGCACCAGCGGGATTGCGCCGAGCGACGTCGAGAGGCTTGTCATCAGGATGGGACGCAGGCGCAAGACGCTGGCTTCGATGACCGCGTCGCGCCAGGATCGGCCTTCGTCGCGAAGCTGGTTGGCGAACTCGACAATCAAGATGCCGTTCTTGGCAGCTAGCCCGATCAGGATCACCATGCCGACCTGGCTGTAGATGTTGATCGTGGCGCCGCCGAGCTTCAGGCCGAGCAGGCCGCCGAACAGCGCCAGCGGGACAGTGAGCAGGATGACTAGTGGCTGCAGGAAGCTCTCGAACTGCGCGGCCAGCACCAGGTAGACGAGCAACAGCGAGATCAAAAACGTCATCATCAACGCGTCCGATGACTCCACGAACTCGCGGCTCTGGCCCCCGTAGGCGATGCCTGGCTGGTTGTTCAGTTCTTCGCGCACGACATCTTGCAAGAACGTTAGCGCTTCACCGAGCGTGTAGTCCTCGGTGAGGTTGGCACTGATCGTGATGGCGCGAAGACGATCCCAACGGTTGCGCGATGCGGAGTCGGCGAACTCGCGAACAGTGACGACATTGGCCAGTGGCACTAGTTCGCCGCTGGTCTCCGAACGCACGTAGATCTGCTCGAGGTCCGCCGGCGAACGCTTGTTGCGGTCTTCGGCCTCCAAGACGACATCGTATTCTTCGCCGCGCTCGACGAACGTCGTCGCGCGACGAAAGCCCATCATCGTCTCCAACGTGCGACCGATCTCCATCGACGACACGCCAAGGTCGGCGGCGCGCTCATTGTCGACGAGAACTTCCAGCTGTGGCTTGGTCTCTTCGTAGTCACTGTTCACGGCGACCAAACCAGGATTCTTGCGGGCCGCACTGATCACGACATCACGCCATGCAGCCAACTCTTCGTAGGTCGATCCGGTCAGCACGAATTGCACGGGTTGCCCCGAACGCCGCAGCAACCCGGACTCCGCGATGCAGAACGCGCGGTAGCCCGGGATCACCCCGAGCTTGCGGTCGACGTCCGCCATGATCTCCTTGGTCGTGCGCTCGCGTTCACCCCAGAGCTTCAAGAGCACGGTGCCGAAGGCTGAGTTGACGCTGCCACCAGATCGCCACGAACCGGGAACGCGCATCAACACCCGCTGCGCCTCACCCGACTCGATCAGCCCCAGCATGACTTCTTCGCCTTGCGTGCCAGCGGCGAGAGCATTGCCGAAGGATGCACCTTCGGGCCCCTTCATGCTGATGCGGAACGAACCGCGATCCTCTTGCGGCGCGTATTCCTGCGGCAGATCAGCGTAGAGGCCGCCGATCGCCAGCGCCAAGCCGGCAGCAATGGCGAGGGCCGCCACCGGCTGACCGACGAGACCTTCGAGCAACCAGCGGTAGAGGCGTTGCACCGGTGCAAACAAGTAGTCGACGAACCGCATCATCATCGGCGGTTTGCCGCCGCGCAGCAGCACGGAGCACATCACCGGCGTCAACGTCAATGCGACGACCGTCGACAGCACGACGGCTCCCGCCAACGCGAGCGCGAACTCGGTAAACAAACGGCCAGTGTTGCCTTCGACGAACGTTACGGGCACCAACACGGCCACCAGCACAACCGTGGTCGCGACCACAGCGAAGGCCACTTGACGCGTTCCGAGGTAGGCAGCGCGCAGCGGCGCCTCGCCATCGCGAATCCGGCGCGACACGTTTTCGAGCACGACGATCGCATCATCGACGACCAGGCCGATCGCCAACACCAGACCGAGCAGCGTCAACAAGTTGATCGAGAAGCCCAGTTGATCGAGCACGAAGAACGTTCCAACCAACGACACCGGCACGGTCAGCGCCGGAATCATCGTCGCAAAGCCACTACCCAAGAACAGGAAGATGACCAGCACCACCACCAGCGCCGTGATGAACAGCGTGCGGTAGACCTCGTGGATTGCGGCACGGATGTAGACGGACGAATCGCTACTCGGGTAGAGCTGGATGTCGGATGGCAACGTCTTGTTGATCTCCTCCATCTTCTTGCGCACGCCATCGACGACCGACACGACGTTCGCCTTGGCCTGCGCCAGGATGCCAATACCGACCATGTCTTCGCCGTTGCGGCGGAACACGTTGCGGTCATCGGACGGGCCGATTTCGATGCGTGCGACATCCCGCAAACGCAGCAGGTGCCCGGCAGTGCCGCGGCCGATCACCAAATTGCCGAACTGCTCCGCCGTCTTGTAGCGACGGGCAACGCGCACCGTGAACTCGCGATTGACTGATTCGACCCGACCAGCCGGCAACTCAACGTTCTCGCTGCGCAAGCTCCGCTCGATGTCGCCTGCAGTTACGCCGGTAGAAGCCATCGACTCACGGTCCAGCCAGATGCGCATCGCATAGCGACTGCCGCCTCCATATCGCACATCGGCAACGCCAGGCACGTTGGAAAACTGGTCGGCAATGTAGCGATCGACATAGTCGGTCAACTCCAACGCGTCGCGAACTGGTGACGCCATGCTCATCCAGAACACCGTGTCCGAACCAGACTCCGACTTGCTGACCGCCGGGGGATCGACCTCGTCGGGCAACACCCCCACCACGCGCGAAACACGATCGCGAACATCGTTCGCGGCCGCGTCGATGTCGCGATCGAGAACGAACTCAATGTCGATCGAAGAGCGTCCATCGGTCGTCTCCGATGAGACGGTGCGAATGCCATCGATGCCGCTGATCGCGCTCTCAATGACTTGGGTCACCCGCGACTCCACGACCGCGGCGGCCGCGCCGGGATAGCTTGTGCTGATGCTGACGCGCGGCGCATCGATATCGGGCAGCTCGCGCATCGACAGGCGCAGCATGCCAACAATGCCAAGCGTCACGATCACGAGACTAAGGACCGACGCCAGAACGGGTCGGCGCACCGCCAGATCGGATAGAATCACTTCTTGTCTCCGTCGCGAACGGCGACGACTTCTACTTCGGTGCCATCTCGAACGCGCACGAGTCCATCGACAACCACGCGTTGCCCCTTCTCAAGGCCGCCCAGCACTTCGACGCGACCAACACGACGACGGCCGACGGTCACGTCGGTCTGGCGAGCAACGTTGTCTGCACCGACGACGAAGACAAAGTGCTTCTCGCCCTTCTGCACGACTGCATCTTCGGGCACTTGTCGCGACGGAGCTTCGCCGCGGTCGACATCCACCTTCAGCAACATGCCAGGTCGCAGCATCAAATCCGGGTTGTTGACGATGGCGCGAATCGTGGCCGAACGGGTCGAAGAATCGAGCCTGGTGTCGATCGCCGTAACCTTGCCGGTAAACGTCTTGCCGGGCCAGGCATCGCTGAGCGCTCGCACCGGCTGACCGACGCGAACCGACGACAGCCAGGTCTCGGGAATCGTGAAGTCCACCTTCATCACCGACAGGTCGTCGAGCGTCGTAATCACCGTTGACGACTGCAGCAACGACCCAACGCTGATCCGCCGGAGGCCAAGCACGCCAGCGAACGGCGCTCTAACACTGTGGTCCCGGATGGTCACCTCAAGCGTCGCCACGCGTGCCTTCGCGGCGTGCATCTGCGCCAACGCTTGCTGCACTTCGCTGTTCGGCGAGATGCCTTGCGCCTGCAACTCGACGGCGCGGCGATGCGCAGCCTCACGTTCGGTCAACAACGCTTTGGACTCCGCCAACCGCGACTGCTCTTCACCCGTCTCCATCTCGAGCAGCAGCGCATCCTTCTCGACATGCTGTCCATCGGAGAAGTGAATCGCCTTGACCAAGTCACTGCGATTGGCAGTCAGTCGAACGCTCTCATTGGCAACCGCGGTGCCAAGCGCCGCGAGCGTGCTTGAGAACGGTGCATCGACGACGCGAGCGAGAATGACCGGCGTCTTGCTAGAACGACGACTCGACTCTTTGCCGGCGACGTCGTTTTCGGCGAAGTATCCGAACCACAAGCCTGCACAGACGGCAAGCACGGCAAACATATAGGCAACTAGGGCGCGCATGAAGTCACGACAGGTTACCCGAGTCCGAACAAGCCGGGCCGCGCAACAAGTCGCGGAGATGTAGCATTCCATCTCCGGCGACCTCGCAAACTGGCGACGCGTTGTCGTAGCGACCTTCACATCGAGACATCCGACCAACCCGGACACCGACCACTCGCATCAAGTCAACTGGCATCCCAAGGGCGGATCGATGCCGCGATCAGCGACGCGGGCCCACGACGATCGAATGATCCGCAGGACTGCTCGGATTCCAGCTCAGCGAATCACCGTCCTGGACCTGTCGAGAACACGAAAGACGCATGTCGCAGACGAACGGCGGCACGGCCAACGTCGCCCAACCAGCCTCATCACTGACCGCCATGCGACGAAACGGCATTACCACACCAAAGCCCCACCCAACCGCTTTGCTCGCATCGACGACCTGACAATTGGAAGCCCGGACACCAACCCCTGCGACCGCCTTGCCATCCGTGTCTACGACTCGAATCTTGGCGTGCTGAAATGGCAGCAACTGCATCTTCACTACCGCCGTCGGATCCGTGACGGACGCGAACGCAAAGCCCTGTTCGTCGGCCGCCACGATCGAACCCACTCGCAAGCCCGGCCCAGGCAGCCAAGCCTTGCCAACACGATCGGTGCGCACGCCCTGAATGCTCCCGCCACGTCCCTCGAACATCACCGCAACGCGGGACGCGGGACGTCCATCGACCGACGTGACCTGCACACGAACGGGATTGAGCAGCGCAAACGGGTCGACACCCGGCTTGCCGTCCAGCAAGCCACCCGGACCTAGCGATCGCCACTGCCAGGGGGCCGAACCGTGCGCCTTGACGAGCTCCGCATGCAACTGGTCGGACAAGCGCGTTTCGACGATCTCGACTTCGGTACCGGGAGGCACTGGCGAGTGCAACACCGCCTTGCCATGCTCGATCGGCACGACCAACTGCATGATCGTTCCGTATCCGCCACCCTTGTGCTTGATGTTGACGCGCATGCTGCACGCAAGCCAGCCCGCCACGCTGCAGCGACCAGACGGTTCGCGAAAGTCGATCGTCACCGGGTCGCTCTTCTGCAGCACGATGCGGAACGGCTCGTGCGTGTCCTCAGGTTGCACGGGAACTTGCACACCGTTGGAGAACCGCTTGCCGTCCTTGATGCCTTCCTGCGACATCGTGTAGCCGTCTTTCACGGCCATCATCCAGAGATCGCGTTGGCCGTTCACGAACGGCACGTGAACCGAGCCTTTGCCAGCCGCGTCCGTCACACAGGCCACTGGCCACAATGCCGAGAAGCGCTGGCCATATGGCAGGCACTCGCTAGCCGAATACCAGTAGTTGCGAATGTGCCAACGCAGAGTCACACCGGCCAGAGGCGCGCCTTGCGCATCGACAACCTCGACCTGCCACTGCGCAAGTTCGGGCACCGCGCTTTCTACAACCACGCGGTTGCCACTAAACGACGAACACCAACGAACCTCGCCAGCGGCATCGAGCACTTCAAACGCGCGCACGCCAATGAACGGCATCGGGGGCAACCGCCAACTGTCGCCATCGCGGACTGCGGATACATAGTCGAGGTTCTCGCCACCGACCACCGCACGCACGGTAAAGGTCTCGAATCCAGGCCACGCCTCGAGGCCGGGCAACCGGAGCTCCGTTGCCCGCGCGTTTGGGTGACCGCGCAGGTCCAAGAACTCACCACCAGAAACGCCTTCGACACAGTCTGTCGCGCCATCGGGCCAACTCGCCCAAGCCGTGTAGCGGCGTTCTCGGTCGAGGTCGATGCGGTAGCGACCCCGTTCATCCGTCGTGACCACCCGACGATCCTCGGGGCCCGCCTCGAGCGAACGTGCGATCGGCCGAGCCAAGAACAAGACCTTCGCACTGGCTACTGGCTGGCCGTGTGCATCCACAACACGCCCAGCACTACGAACGTCGCCCTGCGGCAACAGAGCGATCAACACGGACAACGTCGCCAACATGCACTCGATGGTAGCGACTCGTGCTACCGCCCCGCAGACACGGGGCGAATTGCCACGAACTCGTTCGCCTACAAGAAGCTGACGGCCTTGACGTTGCTCGTCGCACAGCCGGCGTAATCGTAGACCTGGAACAACAGCGGGACCTGACTCAAAAACACCGGCACCGGCACCGTGGTCACGGCGTCCCCATTGGCGCTTGCGCTTGCCGTGGCGAAGATCAGTGGCGCCGCGATATCCAACCCCGCGACACATCCAGGAATCTGGGTCTCGCCACCGGTCAGCCCCACCGCATAGAACACCGTCGCCATCGGCGTCGCACCGCTGACCGAAAAGGCATTCGTCGCGCCGGCAATCGCCGGTTGCTGCACCTCGAGGTTGACCTTGGTCGGCACCAGCAGGAACGGCTCGTAGTAGCCCCCGAACACTCCAGAGCCAACGATGTAGCCCGCGTCGTTGATGCCATGCGCACGCACCGCCGACCAGCCGCTCTGTGGCGGCAGCAGGTCATTCAAGTCGACAATCGCACTGCCCGTCAGCTTGACGATTGCCGTGTAGGGCGGGGTCGAGTTCGTGCGCGCCCAACCAACGATGTCGCCAAACTCGTTGACGGATTCGCCAAAGCAGTCCATTCCCGGAAGATGGCCGTGATCGCGGATCGCACCGTCCTGCCAGCTTGCGAGGTGCATGTAGCCCGTTGCCGCCGAAATCGACGAACCAATCGCGAGGCGATGGCGGTTGACGTCAACGATGCGCCCCCAGTTGCCAAGCGTTGGCAACTCGGTCACCGTCGGCGTGGCTCCTGAGATATCCCACACCACCGGCTTGCTCGTCGACCACGTTGCCGCATGGCCAACGATGAAGTCCAAACCAGTCAGCCCGACAGCCTCACCTGCAATCGTGCCCTGCGGCAACGGCAACTGCAGCAAGCTTGACTTGCCGGTGATGTTCAGCCACACCGCAGGCGAACCAGTGATGCCATCATCGAGATAGCCAACGCCAGTGTTTTGGTGGATGCCGAGCACCGCAGCACCGAAGCCATTCGGACCTGTACCAAGATCCACGCCAACTCTTGTGCTATCAGCAAGAACCCAGATCGCCGCGGATGCACTGCTGTTGCTCGCAGCACTCGAGCCGCCAATGATGCCCTCGCTGCTGCCCTCGCTACTAATCGTGTAGGCAACTCCCCTGTTCCCGCCAGGCAAGACGGCCAGTGCTTCGCCAATTGCCTGCCGCCACACCACGGGACGCGAGACACCGGAAGCATCGAGCATCTCGCCAACCACATTGCCGTGGTTGTCGATGTCCCAGGCGACACCGTGATCGAGGCCAACGCACGTCAGACGCCGAATGGAATAGTGAGTCTGTGCCGACGCGTAACTCGCGAGCAGAACTACCGAACCTGCAACTGCAGACAGACCGCGAATCCAGAGGCGCATCATCGCGTGCATCCTGTGTGAGGAGCCTTGGGGGCTTGGACGCCGCACCGACCTTCATCCCACCGAGAGACTCTGTCGCTGCGGCACCCCTTGATAGGACCGCGCGTGAATCAGGTAACCGAACTCTCAACAACCGCGGGCAACGACCCGGCTCTGGCCGGATCCTTCCGGGCGCACTTCGACGACCGCGCCGATGCGTTCGGCGATGCCTTCCACGTGGGAGATCACACCGACCTGGCAACCGGTCGCCTGCAGCGAATCCAGCGCACCGAGCGCAATCTCGAGGTTCTGCGCATCGAGCGTGCCAAAGCCTTCATCCAAGAACAGCGTCTCCACGCGCGAACGCGGCGCCGCCAGCGTCGCAAGCGCCAAAGCCAAGGCCAACGAAACCAAGAACGTCTCGCCGCCCGACAACGTGTGCAGACTGCGGCGCGTGCCGCCCATATCCAGGTCGACCACGACGAAGTCGAGTTCGCCACCCGTGCTCTTTTCTAGACGGTAGCGGCGTGCGAGCTCTTCCAAGCGACGGTTGGCCTCGAGCAACAACAGGTCCAGCGTCAAGCCCTGCGCAAACACCGCGAACGCGTCGCCAGCACTGCTGCCGATCAAGTCCGCGAGCGCGCCCCAGATTTCGAGTTCGCGATCCGCACGCTGCAGCTGCGGCTGCAACTGGGCGCGACTGTTCTGCATCGAGTCGTCGAACAGCACCTTGGCGTGCGTACCCATGCGCAGTTTTTCGATACGGGCCTTCTCAAACTGTGCGTCTTCGAGTGCACGCAACGCGTCGGCGGCATCCAGTGTCGGCCGCTCATGGTCTTCGTGCTCTTTGCGCAAACTCGCACGCAAGCTCAACTCGGTGCGACAGCGCGTCACGGCCTCGTCCAACGCCTTGAGCGCATCGGCTTCTTCGAGCAACGCATCGGATCCAAGTCGGTGCGCCATCGCCGCATCGTCCTCGGTCACCCGGTTGACGGACAGCGCAACCACAAGCGACTTCTCGGCCGCCGCGGCTTCCGCGCGCACGGCTTGCTCCTGCTGAGCCATCTTCGCCACCAACTCAGCGGCCTCCGCCAAGACCTTGACGGCAGCGACACGCGCCACGTCGCACTCATGCATTGCCTGCAAGACGTCAAGACGCTGCGAACCAAGTTCGGCCACTGCCTGCACGCCACCGGGCAAGCCGTCGCACGCGGGCGCCAAGCCTTGACGCAATTCCTCAAGCACGGCAGCGGCACGATCGACCTCTGCCTTGGCAGCACGGGATGCATCCACCGCCTCCCGATGCACGCGCTCCGCCTGCGCCAGTTGCTCGCGCCAGTTCGCGCGCGCCTGCTCTGCGGCAGTGCGTGCTTTTCGAGCGGCACGCACGGCTTGCGAACGACGGTCCGCGTCCTTCTCAAGCAGTGCCAACCTGGCATCTGATTGCTGCCACACCTGCTGCTGCCGGTCGAGAGCGGCCTGCGCCTGCCCTTCTTCGTCGAGCCTTGGCGGATCAAGATCCAGGGATTCCTCGGCCAACTCGGCAAACGCAGACTTGGCAGCCGCCAAAGAGACATCCGCCGCCTGCAACTCCTTCTGGCGCGTCGCGAGTTCCCGCTGCATGCGTTGCCAATTCGACTCGGCCTGCGCGGCATCACGCTGCGCTTGCTCATGCGCACGCTCGGCCAATTGCACCGCGTCGCGAACCAACGCAAGGTCCGGTTGCTCGCCGCTGTGAACGTGGTGCTCTTCCGAGCCGCACAACGGGCATGCCTCGCCATCAACCAAGTGAGCCCGCAGTGCTTCGAGACCGTGCTGCTGCTCCGCAACACGAACCTGTTCGCGCACCTTCGCCAGCTCCTGACCCGTTGCCACCAGACGTTCTTGGGTCTTGCCACGCACCGGTTCGAGCTCAGCGGCCTCAGCAGTCGACGCGGCCGCGGCATCACGAGCCAGCTTGGCCACACTGGTCGCCTGTTGCCATTGCTGCAACGCCGTGGCCGCCTGCAGCAACTTCGCTTGCTGCGCCGCAAGTTCTCGACGGCGAGCCGCGACCTGATCGTAGTCGGCCTCTGCGAGCTGATCCTCGGCCTGTGCAACGGCCGCCTCGGCAGCAATCACGGCTTGCTCCAGCGCCGCACCACCCTTGCTCTTGGCCGCGAACTCGCGCTCACTGTTCTCGGCAACCACCAGCATCTTCGCCAACTCACGCTCGGCGATCGCCGAAGCCTGCTCCGTGTCGTGCCAACGCCGCAGCGACGGCAACCATTGCGGCAAGTCACGAACCATGCGCGGCACGGTCTCCAGCGACCCGA
>CAXBFC010000050.1:0-26529 GCA_963974725.1 uncultured bacterium
ACCCTTGGTGATCAACTGCTCGTTAAGCACATCGAGCATTTCCAGGAAGGACATGTCAGGCGACACATCGGCCAACTCGTAGCGGACCATACGTCCGTCCTGCTTCGCGTTGTCCTTGGTGCTCGCGTTGGCCTGACGCCAGATGTGGAGGGTAACCTTCATTTGTAGCTCCGCACGGCCAGCGCCACGGCGTCGAACTTCAACTCTTCTTGATGGCGAACGGCATCCTTGACCTCGCCCTTATGTTCCCAGACGGCAGTGTGCGCGAAGTTTTCGTCGTCGCGCTGTGCTTCGCCTTCGTCCTGCCATTCCTCGCGGAAGTGGCCACCACACGACTCGCGGCGCTCCAGGGCATCGCGGCACATCAACTCCCCGAACTCCAAGAAGTCGGCGACGCGGCCAGCCTTCTCGAGCGATTGGTTGAGCGTCTGGCCACTGCCGAGCACCTTGACGTCCTTCCAGAACTCCTCGCGCAACGCGGGGATTTCCTTGAGGGCCTCGTTGAGGCCAGCCTCGGTGCGCGCCATGCCACAGCGACCCCACATGATTTTGCCGAGCTCCTTGTGGAAGTGGTCGACGGTGTGCTTGCCTTGCACCGACAGCAACTTGTTGACGCGTTCGTTGACGCCGGCAGCAGTCTGCGCGAAGGCTTCGTGCTTCTCGTCGACGGCGCCCGCCTTCTGACCAGCGAGGTAGCCACCGACCGTGTAAGGCGCAACGAAGTAGCCGTCCGCCAGTCCCTGCATCAACGCCGACGCGCCGAGGCGGTTGGCGCCGTGATCGCTGAAGTTGGCTTCACCGAGCACGAACATGCCCGGGATCGAACTCATCAAGTCGTAGTCGACCCACAACCCACCCATCGTGTAGTGCACGGCAGGGTAGATCCGCATCGGCTGCTTGTATGGGTTCTCAGCCGTGATCTTCGAATACATGTGGAACAGGTTGCCATAGCGTGCCTTGATCGCCGGCTCGCCGAGACGTGCAATCGAGTCCCGGAAGTCGAGGTAGACACCGAGGCCCGTTTCCCCAACGCCCAGCCCAGCATCGCAGACTTCCTTGGCGGCACGAGACGCGATATCGCGCGGCGCCAGGTTGCCGAAGCTCGGGTACTTGCGCTCCAAAAAGTAGTCGCGCTCGTCGTCGGGTATCTCGTGTGCCTTGCGCTTGTCACCCTTCTTCTTCGGGGCCCAAACGCGGCCGTCGTTGCGCAACGATTCACTCATCAGCGTCAGCTTCGACTGATGGTCGCCGCTGACCGGAATGCAGGTCGGGTGGATCTGCGTGTAGCAAGGGTTGGCAAAGCCTGCGCCCTTCTTGTGCGCGCGCCATGCGGCCGTAACGTTGCAGCCCTTGGCATTGGTGCTCAGGTAGAACACGTTGCCGTAGCCGCCGGTTGCCAATACCACCGCGTCACCAGCATGAGAACGGATTTCGCCGGTCACCATGTCGCGAACGACGATGCCCTTGGCGTGGCCATCGACCTTGACCACATCGAGCATCTCGGTGCGGTTGTACATCTTGACCGTGCCGAGACCAATCTGCCGCGACAGCGACGCGTACGCGCCTAGCAGCAGCTGCTGGCCAGTCTGGCCGCGCGCGTAGAACGTGCGGCTAACCTGCGCGCCGCCGAAGCTGCGGTTGTCGAGCAAGCCCGAGTAGTCGCGAGCAAACGGTACGCCTTGCGCAACCGCCTGGTCGATGATGTTGACGCTGCATTGCGCAAGTCGGTAGACGTTGGCTTCGCGGGCGCGGAAGTCGCCGCCCTTGACCGTGTCGTAGAACAGGCGCCACACCGAGTCACCATCGTTGCGGTAGTTCTTGGCGGCATTGATGCCACCTTGCGCCGCAATCGAGTGCGCGCGACGCGGACTGTCTTGGTAGCAGAAGCACTCGACCTGGTAGCCGAGCTCGGCCATCGACGCAGCCGCCGCGGCGCCTGCCAGGCCACTGCCAACGACCAGCACCTTGTATTTGCGCTTGTTGGCGGGGTTGACCAGCTTGAGATCGAACTTGCGGCTATCCCACTTGTCTTGGATCGGGCCGTCCGGAATGCGTGAATCGAGATTCATTGTGCTCCCCCAACGAGGCCAAACATGACCGACAGTGACAGCAGCGCGTTGCCGCCAGCGATGGCTAGCGCAACCAGGAAAGACACGGTCTTGATCATCGGGGTATAGCGAGCGTGATGGATGCCAATCGTCTGGGCCATGCTTTGCATGCCATGGCTCAGGTGCAGGAACAGCACCAACTGGAACACCGCGTAGGCGATCGCAATGGCTGGATTTCCAAAGCTCTTGACCACCATCGCATAGACGTCATGACCATCCGCTCCGGCGGCCTTCAGGTCATGATGCGCCGGATTGGTCACGCCAAACGTGAAGTGCAGCAGGTGGTAGATGAGGAAGACCAACAGCGTCAAGCCGCTTAGCAACATCGACCGCGACGCCATGTTCGCCTGCACCGTATGGGGCTTGTGGTAGGGCACGGGCCGCGCCGCCTTGTTGGCACGCGACAAGCGGATCGCCGTCGCGACGTGCAACACAAAGATCGCCAACAGGCCAATCCGTGCGACCCACAGCAGCGGGCCAAGGTCATGCAGCCACTTTGCGTAGCCATTGATCTTGTCGGGGCCCTGCAGGAGCTGCAGGTTGCCGAGCAAGTGAGAAACGACGAAGCCGAACAGCATGAGCCCGGTGACCGCCATGGTCACCTTGCCGCCGATCGACGACCGCCAGAAGGAAGTCAGCCAAGACATTGGTGGTAGAGACGATCCGCATCCAGCGGGTCGATTGCAACAACGAGCCACAGCGCTCTGCGACTAGCGGGCTACTTCGGCTCGGGCTTCAGTGTGGTCTTGCCCATCGAAACCAGTCCGCGCAGGGCATCCGCGGCCCGCAAATCCAACTTGCGGATACGATCTGGCGGCAACAACAACAAGCGCCCGTTGGTCGGATTTGGCGAACTGGGCACAAACACGACCGTATGTTCGACGCCGTCGGGCCCCGGTGCCGAACCGGTCACCAAGCCGATCTCGAAGCCGTCGTCGACCGACACCGCCACCACCGCCTGAAAGAAGCGATCGCGCTTGGAGTCGTAGCCAAGAACTTCCTTCAACGACTGGTAAAGCGAGCCAAGAATGGGCAGCTTTTCGAGCAAGTGGTCGGCGCGACGCCACAGCCATTTGCCCAAGAACGTCGTCACGAACAGGCCGACGAGGTAGATCACCGCCACCGCGAGCAGCAGGCCGAGGCCGGGAAAGTACCAATTCACCTCGCCGCGCCAGGATTCGGTCAGCACGCTTTCGAGGTAGGCAACCCCCAGGACCGTGCCGCCGATCGGCAGCAGCGCGACGATGCCGCCTACCAGGCAGCGGGTAACGTGACGCGTGGGAGTGTTCATGGCTGCCCGGAGCATACGCCGAGTCACCGGCGGGCCCGGGCACAAATCACTGCCACACCGTAACGGTCGAGGTCGTTGCGGGCTTAGACTCCGCGCTCCACCTGCCCAGGTCCAAAGATCCACAACGAACGCGAACCAGCCCCCGAGGCTTCTGATTTCGTCGTCGTCGAGACCGACGCGGCGCACCGCGACTATGACGCGAGGCTGGCAGCGTGGCTAACGCAAACCGAACGTGAGCACGGCTTCGTCGCCCGCTTGCCGTTCCCACGAAGCCACCGAATCCCGGCGGCGACCCTGCAACGTGACTACCAAACCGTGCACATCAAGCCAGTGCCCGATGCCCGCTGGCACTTCGAGGTGCGCCTCCCCGTATCAGCGCAGGTCGAGCCAATCGCGAGCGCGGACCACAGCGCCACCCCACCGGCGACCCTCTCAAGAATCCTGCTAGTGGACTACGACGCCAGCATCGACATCGTCGGACTGCGCCTGACCGCCGATGTCGACCTCGCCAACTGGCTCGACGAGTGGCTCGAACAACTAGGCATGACCCCCATCTCAAGCCGCCCGCGCCCAACCCCGCACGGCGTCATGGGCGACATCCTAGCCACCAAACGCACCCCCGAAGGCATCACCGTCGCCCGCTACGCAACCGTGCGCGACCACGAACGCACGTTCGTATTCGTCCTGCGCACCCCGCTAGCCAACTACCGATCGGTAGCCCAAGACTTCATGCTAACCGTCTCATCCTTCCGAGAAGTGCGTACGGTGCCTGGACAAAAAAACACTTCCTCACTTCAGAACCCTGGCGAGCGACCAGATTAGCGCCGTGCTGTCGGCCATGCCGCAGAGCAGGTGCGCACCGTCTGCACTGAGCGCCAAGCTCTCAGGAACCCCATCGAACGCAGTGAGGCGCGCGAGTTCGTTCAGCTCGGCGTCGTAGATGACGACGCCACCCTGCATCGCAACGAAGATGTGCTTGCCGCTTGGCGCGACCAAGATGCTCAGCGGCGAAGCGCCATCCTCGGAGAGCGCGACCAACTTGTTCGGTTGGGCGGAACCCTTCTTCCAGAGCACGAGCTCGCCATCGAGATTGCCGGACACGGCAGCGTCGGCCGACACCAGCGCCATGCCGTAGTAGCCATATTCCTGCGGTTCGAAGGAGTGGTCCGGCTCCTTCTTGCCCATGGTCCAGATCGCGAGATGGTCGCCATGCAGCACCACGGCGCGCTTGCCGTCGGCGGACACCCCATAGGCATGGAACGGAGCCGCGCTCGCATGCGTCGCCAGAACCTTGCCACTGACGAGATCACAAACCAGTTGCCGACCCGTCGCATGATCGTCGGGCCCTTCCCAGTCGCTGATGACAAGTTGCGATCCATCCGAACTGGCACACACACCCATCGCATTCGGGGCCAACTTCGCCAGGTCAACGGTCTTGGTGACCTTACCAGTAGCGGCGTCCAACAACTTCCACTGCAAGTCGGCACTGACCGTGAACGGTTGGCCTGCCTTGTTATAGCCAGCACAAACGATGCGCTGTTCGTGCTCGCCGTGACGCGCGATCTCCTTGCGACGCTTCACGTCCCACAGCACCACTTCGTGATCGTGGCTGCCCGTCAGCATGCGCGAACCATCCGGTGAAAGCGCGAGCGCGCTCACCGCGGCGCCATGGCCTTTAGAACGCAACTTCTCGTTGCCAGTGGCGACACTGAAGAACCGCAAGCTGCCGTCGGAGCTGCCTGCGACCATCGTCTTCTCATCCGGCGACAACGCCACGGCGAGCACTTGGTGAGTGAACCCCGCCCACTCCAAGATCACGCTCGACTTGGCCAGGTCGACGCCGACAACCGAACGCTGGGCCGAGGAGCCCACGAACAACCTGTCGCCATCGGCCGACAACGCGGTGCCGCGCGACTGCCCGACGAGGCCTTGGTAATCGGCGGTCAACTCACCAGTCTTGCCGTTCCATACTTGCCAGCGCTCGGCTCCGAGTGCGAACAACTTGCTGCCATCCGCGGAGAAGAACAGGTTGTCCGTGAACGGTAGTTCCGGAACGCGCGCAATCGTCTGCTTCGTTTCGAGATCGTAGAGATGCAGTTCTTGGCCGAAGAACTCGCCACGCTCGACCAACGCCAGGTGGCGGCCATCGTTGGCCAAGGCAAACTGCGTGATGGCTTTGGCCGGCAGCATCAACGGATCGGCCAAGGCTTGCTTGGCCAGATCGACGCGCAGCAGTGCCTTCGCGTTGCGAGTTGGATCTTCGAGCAGCAAGTGCGCACCGTCTGCCGTTCGTTGCCAGCAGAGGTATTGCATGCGGCCTTGGAACTTCTCCGGCAGATCGCGAATGCGACCGATCTCGGCACCGGTCTTGCTATCGAAGAACCCAATCGTGCGATCGGTGCCGACCGACACGAGCTTGGCACCAGCTTCGTAGAAGCAGACCAAGTGCACATCCCCTTGATGCGCCGCGATCGACTTCTTGAGCTTGCCGTTGCTCGCCGTCCACAACTTGAGCTGCCCAGCAGCGCCAGACGTAACGATCCGCTTGCCGTCCGGACTGTAGTCGGCGCACGTCACACCCGCCTTGTGACCGCGCAACGGCTGGCCATAGACGCGCACGTGCTGCTGCTTGACCGCCTGCTTCTGGGTGCTCTGCGCAACGACCAGCGTCGGCGGGAGAATGGCCGCAAGCACGACCAGGCCAGAGAATCGCGAGAACAGCATCTTCCTAATGAGTTCCAAGATGCCCATAGCAAAGCGATGCAATCGCGTTCACTCCAGTGTCACGGTTCGCTGCGGGACATGTTGCTGCTATCCCGACGCCGAACGGACTACGACGGCGAGGAAGTGTTTTTTTGTCCTGGCACCGTACGCACTTCTTTCTGCTGCATGAACCAGAGGCCGTCTTCGGCCCATTGGGAGTATTTTGGGTTCTTTAGCAGTTTGGTGTCGCGGCGGACCATCATTGGCAGCAGCAGGCGCCAGGCCATGCGGATCAGTTTGGACTTCATGAACACGTAGAACATGTTCGTGCCGTGGCTTGAGAAGTAGTGGTAGAACTCCTTCTCGATGACGTCGTAGTGGTCGTGGAAGTACTTGTCGAGGTCGATGTGCTCGCCGAAGAACTCCTTGCCGGCGGGACTCTCGTCGCGAATGTCGACGGTGCCTGCAGGGCTTTCTTTTGGTGGTTCGGTCAGGGACGTCTGTCCCGTTACTTCGAAGTAGAACGGGAAGTCGAAGCGCTTTGACCAGAACTTGCTCTTGGCCTTCTTGAGGAAGTACTGACGCACTTCGGGTGACATGCCTTCGTGGTTCGGCTCGATGAACATCATGTAGCCATCGCGCCGCATGTGGTTCGCGACGATGTGCTTCATCGCGTTGTCAAAGCCCGGGAAGTGGTGCAAGCTGCCGTGCGACGTCAGCAGGTCGACCGGTTCCTTTGGCTGCCACTTCATGACGTCGCCGGCGACGAACTCGCACAGGTGGTCGACACCCTGTTCTTTCGCCATACGCTTGGCGGTCGCGATCTTCTTCTCGGACAGATCAATGCCAATCGACTTGATGCCGCGCTTCGCCGTCGCGTGGCAAAGCCAACCGTTGCCACAACCGATGTCGACGAGGCTCTTGATGTCCTGGTGCGTGTCGAGCAAGCGCAACAACGTCTTCACCCGCGGCATGATGATGATGTCGGCCAGCTTCGGCACGAAGCGCCAATCGTGCGGGCGCTGGTAGAGGCTGTCGATCTTGTCCTCTTGCAGATCCCAGAACTCACCTTCCTTCTTGAGCAGCTGTTCTTGATCTGGCGGCTCCGAGTCGGAAGACCCGTGATGATGGTGATGGGAGTGGCTCACGGTGTAGCGGCCGCAGAAGCGGCTGCGGGAGCCTAGCCCCATTTGGGGGTCAGTCAAGACGAGCTGGGCTGCACTCCCGCAGCGAGACGAATCAGTCGCTCGTAGACCGCCTCGATGGTCTCCGGCAGCGTCGACGTGCCCGCGGTAAGACCGACAACTTGCCGGCCCTGCAGCCAATCCTCATCGAGCTCTTGCGCGTTCTCGATATGCACGGTCGCAATGCCACGAAGCTGCCCGCGCACCACCAGTTGCCGGGTATTGTTGGAATCACGCCCACCGACGACCACCAACGCATCAATCTGCGGCAACAACGCTTCAAGGGCCGCGCCACGCGCCTTGGTCGGATTGCAAACGGTGTCGATCAGACGAACGTCGGCGTGTCCGTTCTCGCGGCGAATCGCGAGCATGATCTCATCGACGCGCTCGCTCGGGGTCGTGGTCTGACAAACCACGCCAATCCGGCTTTCCGGCCAGATCGCGACGTCCTGCACCTTCTGCACCACGACCGCGTCGTCGAGGTCTTCGATGATTCCGCGCACTTCGACATGGTCGGGCCTGCCAATGACGATGACTCGGCGACCATCCGCTTGCAGCAGCTGCGCCGCTTCGTGCGCCTTGTGCACCAACGGGCACGTGGTGTCGATCAGCGACTTGCCCGCCCGTCGCAGCTTCAACCGCTCACGGTTGCTGACCCCATGCGCCGTGATCAGCACCTGAGGAGTCTGTGGCACCTGGCGAGAGTCTTCGTGCGACTGCTGGAAACCGCGCGATTCCAGCAGCTGCAAGACCTCTCCGTTGTGCACCAGCTCACCATGAATGGTGACGGCCGCCGGGTTCGCAACCCGCTCGATCGCCGCCAGGGCATCGCGCACCCCAAAGCACATACCCATCGCATCTGCGCGCTTCACTTGCATATCATCCTCATCGACTTTGCATGGTAAAGCACTTGACGAGAACAACAACCCCCCAGAGCACGGTCAAACAGGGGCCCGACACCAACGCTGTTGTTACCTCTGCGAAACACCACCACAACGACGCCTAATACACACCGCCAAAACACCTTGCGAACGAGCGCCCGGTTGACCGCCGAACCAATATGGCTGCCGCCCGCCAGCCTGCGGACAACCGCCACCTCGACCCTCGGTGGTTGCCTTTCGGTCATCCCCGCACAAGTTGTTACCCATTCTCGCCCGACCAGCCACGGCGACCACGCGCAGGCCCTAGCGATCAACCGTGGCACGCAGCTTGCTCACGGGAAGATCATGTACGCGTCCGATCGCCGCACTCTCCTCCCACTGGCCATCGTCACCGGCCTGATGCTCGCCGGGGTCAACGGCTGCATGGCCAACGGTGGGCAAGCGCACGGCCAGCCCGGAATCTCCGACGCCGTCATCGCAGCCCCCGACGCAACAGAAGCCATCGCAAGCCACCTGCCGGGTGTGCACAACATCGTGACCTATCGGGAAGGACTGGTGTGCGGTGGCGTTCCCGAAGGCGACCAGGGCTTTGCAACCCTGCAAGCCATGGGCATTCAAACCATCATTTCCGTCGATGGCGCGACCCCTGACCTCAAGCGCGCCGCCGCGCACGGCATGCGCTACGTGCATCTGCCGATCAGCTACGACAGCGTCAGCACGGAGCGACAGACGCAACTCGCGCAAGCCATCACCAACCTCAAGGGCCCCATCTTCGTGCACTGCCACCACGGCAAACACCGCAGTGGTGCCGGACTCGGGACCGCGCTGGTTCGCTCGGGCCTGATGTCGGTTGACGAAGTCACTGCTCGCATGCAAGCGTCCGGAACCTCACCAAGCTACGAAGGCTTGTGGCAAGCCGTTCGCGACGCGCAGCCGCTGTCCGCGGAGCAGCTGCAAGCCGACCCTGATTCGTTCCCCAGTCTGACCCAAGTAACTGGCATGGTCGCGATCATGTCCGAGATCGACCAGGTCATCGACCTCGTCAAGCAAGCCCACGAAGCCGGCTGGAAGGCACCAGACGATCACCCCGACCTGGTCGCACCCAAAGAAACCGCTCGTCTGCACCAGTTGTTCCGCCGCTTGCGCGACGAGCCGGAAAGCCTCAACCACGCAAGCGAATACCAAAGCATGCTCGGCGACTCGATCGCAGCCAGCAAGAAGCTCGACGATGCGGTGCGCAACGGCAACGCACTGCAGGCAGAGCAATCGTTGTCGACGCTCAGCCAAGGCTGCAAGACTTGCCACCGAGCGTTCCGCAACAAGTAGTTCCTGCTCGCTGAGCAAGGCAAGTCGGCCAGAGACGTTCGCGGCAATCCCGGCGCGTAGCTACGATTGGCGGGCGCCACGCTGTCCCAAACACCAAGCCCCCTATCTTCCGCCCCTCCCCATGCGCTTCGCCTCCACCACTGCACTCCTGCTTTCTCTCGCCGCCTGTACCGACAACGCAACCGACACCGGCAACCAAGGCGGCGATTCGGGCCAGAAGTCAGGCCCGACGATTTACGTCGCACTCGACCAGCAGTTTAGCGAACCCGTACTCAATGGATTCGCCAAGGAACTAGGCATCAAACTCAAGCAACGCCACGACGCCGAAAGCAACAAGACGGTCGGACTGGTGACGGCGATCCTCGAAGACCGCGACCAGCAACGTTGCTCGGTGTTTTGGAACAACGAAGTCGCACACACCGCGAGCCTCGCCAACAAGGGCGTGCTCGAACCCTACGAATCGCCGAACGCCGAGGACGTGCCATCGCGCTGGCGCGACCCGGAGCATCGCTGGACCGCGTTCGCAGCGCGGGCCCGCATCCTGATCGTCAACACCGAACTGGTGCCCAACAAGGCGGACTGGCCGACCAGCTACAAGGATCTGACCGACCCGAAGTGGCAGGGCAAGTGCGCGATTGCCAAGCCGAAGACCGGCACGACCCTGACGCACTTCGTCAGCATGTGGAAGCTGCTCGGTGACGACGGCATGAAGCAGTGGATCGAGGACATGCAGAACAACGACGTGCAGTTCTTGCCCAGCAACGGCGCGACCATGCGCATGGTGCGCGACGGCAAGAAGGCGTTCGCATTCACCGACACCGATGACTTCCACGTCGCCAAGCTCAAAGGCTTCCCGGTCGCGTGCGTGTTTCCAGACCAACAAGCGGATGGCATCGGCACGATGCTGATTCCGAACTCGGTGGCCTTGATCAAGGGTGGGCCGGACCAGGAGAACGCCAAGCGCTTGATCGACAAGATCCTCGCGCGCGATACCGAGGCGTTGCTCGCTGCTGCCGACGGTGCCCAGATCCCGTTGCGCACCGGCGTGCCTTCGCCCAAGGACCCCGAGATCCTGAAGCTCGGCCAGTTCCGCGAGATGCAGTGGGACTTGTTGTGGACCGGCGACAACCTGGCCGCGTTCGACCAGAAGTTCGGCAAGCTGTTTGGCCTGTAGGCTAGACCACCCGACTGCATCCGCCCCCGCTCCAGCCGCCCCCTCCCAGCAACACCTTCCCATGGCATCCCGCAACGATCGCTTGGCGCGACTGCCGCTGTGGATGGCGCTGGGTTTCTTGTCGCTGTTCGTGCTCGTGCCGCTGCTGGTGCTCGTCTACGAGACGTTTGCCAGCCCCGAAGGATTCACGCTCGCCGCCTGGCGCGCGCTCGCCGAAGACGAGAACGCCAAGGCCCAACTGCTGGCCTCGCTGCAACTCGGCCTGGGTGCCACCGCGGTCTCCGCCGTGCTCGGCGCTGGCCACGCGTGGCTGACCGTCGCACGCGATCTGCCCGGCCGGTCGTGGTTGGGACCACTTGGCATCGCGCCGTTGGTGGTGCCGCCGATCTTCATGGCGATGGGCATCTCCGACCTGGTCATGGATGTCGGTGGCTTCTGGCCCTGCGCGGTGCTGCTGGGCGTTGCCCACGCGCCGTTCGTCGCCGTGCTGACCACGCGCGGTCTGCGAACGGTCGACGGACGATCCTACGAGTCGGCCTTGCTACTGCGCGGCCGCGGCCCAGCCGATCGCTGGTTGCTGCGCATGATCGCGCCAGAACTGCTCGCCGGCTGCCTGCTCGCGTTCTTGTTCACCGTCGCCGATCACGGCGTGCCCGAGTTTCTGACCGTCAAGGGCAAGACCTGGCACACCTACGCCGAAGGCATCTTCTCGCGCTGGACCCGACGCGCCGTCGGCACCACCCACGCCGAACTGCAGTCACCGATCGTCGCGGCGCTGCCGTTCTTGGCGGCGCTCGGTTGCATGCTCTGGGCGGCCCTGCGACTGCGCGCCAACAACCCCGATCGCGGCGTCGTCAAGCCACTGCCAGTACAAACGCTCGGCAAGCTGCGCTGGCCCGCGTTGCTGCTGCCGATCGTGTATCTCGGCGCCGGCGTGTTCGTGCCGCTGTTTGTGTTGACCCGTTGGGTTCTGGGGTCGGCGCAGCGACGCGACCCGATGGGCATCGACTACGCGCGCGAGAGCTTTGCGAAGGCCATCGACCAAGGGCTGCCGGATCTGATGCACTCGCTGTATCTGGGCCTCGCCGTCGCTGCCGTCGTCGTGCTGTTGGCCATCCCGCTGGCGCGGCAATCCGCACGGCGCTGGCCAGTGCTCGACTTGTTGGTCGCACTGCCGGCGGCCATGCCAGCGATCCTGCTGGGTATCGCCCTGATCCGAACGTTCAACCACAACCCCGGCCTCGGCTGGACCAACTACGACTTCTACGCCGGCTGGGGTTTTGCCGTTTGCGGCTACGCGGCGCGCTTCCTGCCATTCGCAGCCCTGACCCTCGCGAGCCATGTGCGCCGCCAATCGATCGCCGCCGAAGAAGCGGGCCGCTTCGTGCACCGTTCGGCCAGTTCGCGCGCACTACGCCTGCACATCCTGCCGCTGATGCCGGCGGCATGGAGCGCATTCGTATTGTCGTTCGTGCTCGCCCTGCGCGAACTCGACCTCGCCGTGATGTTGCCGGCGGCGAACGCCACCGCGGTGCGTCGCCTGGCCAACGCGGTGCACTTCCAACACGAGGACTGGAGCGGCGTCATCGCCTTGATGCTGCTCAGTTTCGCCGTCTTGCTGCCACTGTTGCCCGCCCTGCTCTTCGGCCGCAAGCTGTCTTCCCTGTCCTAGCAGTCCGTTGAAAAACTCATTCACTCACCACGACTGCGCCAATCGCGCAGATCGACACACGCAAGCCTCGCCGAATCGACTGATTCGCCTGCGTTTGCTCGCCCCGATCTTCATCGATGATCACAACCCTGTCGAGCGAAGCAGTTCTTCAACGGGCTGCTAGGATAAAACCGTGACCCTCGCCGTCTCCATCGACCAACTCCAATGCAGCCGGGCCAACTTCCGGCTCGGCCCGATTTCGCTTGAGGTCGCGGCCGGAGCACGGGTCGCGATCGTCGGCCCATCGGGGTCCGGCAAGACCACCTTGCTGCGTTGCCTCGCTGGCTTGCAAAAGCCTGATTCCGGCACGATCAAGGTCGGCGACACCATCGTCGACAACGAGAACACGCGCCTGGCGCCGGCCGAACGTCAACTCGGTCTGGTCTTTCAGGACGGCGCCTTGTGGCCACACATGTCGGCGCTCAAGCACCTGCGCTTCGCCGCGCCGGGTCTATCCAAGAAGGACGCGTTGTCGCTGCTCGAACGCGGCGGCATCCTCGCGCAAGCCAAGAAGAAGCCCGGCACGATGTCGGGCGGTGAAGCCCAACGACTCGGCCTGCTGCGCGCGTTGGCGCCCAATCCCGCGGTACTGTTGCTCGACGAACCGCTTCGATCAGTCGACGTGCACCAACGTGACAGCCTCGTGCTGCTGTTGCGCAGCATGTGCAACGAGCGCAACGTCACCTCGATCCTGGTCACCCACGACCGCGACGAAGCCCTTGCGTTAGCTGACTACCTGGTCGTCATGCGCGACGGCCAACTGGTCGAGCAAGGCGCTTCCCTCGAGCTGCTCGAACGCCCGAAGACCGCATTCACGGCGGCGTTCTTGCGCGGCGCGGCTTGCTTGTCTGCGACGCCAAACGGCAACGGTCGCATGACTACGGTGTTCGGCGAACTCGATGCGCCGGCTGGCACGAGCGACGATGTTCGCCTCGTCGTGTTCCCTGGCGAAGTGACCGCCGACGAAACCAGCGACGGCCCAGAGGCCAAGATTCTCGCCGCCACCCCAAGTGACGGCGATGGCATCCGCCTGCGCCTGGCGTGCGAAGATCAGATCGTGATCGCTCGGGCCCATCGAGTCCCCACGTCGGATACGACTCGCTTGCGGCTGGATGCCGCCCCGCGGTTCCTTCCTTGGCATAACCTGACCACCACCAGCTGAAACCAGAAACATCATGAACCTCGCTTCACGCCTCGTTCTGCTGGCCATGATCGTCGGCGCCTGTGTTGGCATCGTTGTGTTCATGCTAGACAGCGAACACAAAAACGAAGCCGGCGCGCAGCAAGGCGTTCGCTGGGAATCGTCCAAGCAGTGCCAAGAATGCCACGCCGCCGTCTTCGACGAGTGGTATGGCTCCCACCACCAGATCGCCTACACCAACCCCGAAGTACGGCAACTCAGCGACGACTTCCGCAAGGAAGAGTGCATGGACTGCCACCTGCCGCGGCCGCTCGCCGTGACCGGGTTTGGCAAGCGAACCCTGCCCCGCCGCACCCACTTCGACGAAGGCGTCAGCTGCATCACCTGCCACCTCGGCGCCGATGGCGGCATCCTCGGACGCAACGATCGGCCCGAAGTGCCGTGCAAGCCGCAGGCGAGCGCCGAGTTCTTGATGGTCGATGCGTGCGCCTCGTGCCACAACCAACACGGCACCACCGACCAGTTCCGTGCCAGCCACTTCGCCAAGCTTGGCAACGACTGCGCCACCTGCCACATGCCGCAAATCGAACGCTTCCGCAAGGACGGCAGCAAGCGCATGGGCCGCAAGCACGCGTGGGAAGGCTGCCACGACGAGCAAACCCTGCGCAGTGCAGGCAAGTTTGAGAGCGCCCGCGACGGCAACGAATTGGTGCTCTCGCTGAGCAATATCGGCGCCGGCCACAACTTTCCTACCGAAGAACGGCATCGCGCGGTCGACATCATGTATCGCTTCACGACCGTCGCAGGCGAAACGTCGGAGTGGCAACGCGCCTATCGCTTCCGTCAGCCATACCGCGACGAAATGGAACCGATCAACCCCGGCAACGAGAGCGGCGAAAACACGCAGCTGGCCGCCGGCGCAACCAAAGTGCTGCGCGTCGCCATCCCAGAAGGTGCCGTGCTCGCCGAAGCGCGTTTGTGGTATCGATTGACGCCATTCATCGGCGATGACAGTCCCATGAGCACGTTGCTCGAAGAACAAAAGGTGGATCTCAAATGAAGTGCCTTCCGTTCCTCGCCACCGGTTCGATCGCAAACCGTTCGGCTGCAGTGCTGGCACTGACGGCACTGACGACGCTGTTCGCCGGCTGCAAGCAAGAACCCAAAAACGAACCAGGTCCAGCGCGGCCGCCCCTACCGGCACTGACGCTGCATCCGATGCTTGAGGAGCTGCAATCGCTGGCCGCGACCTTGCAGGCACCGGACGACAAGACGCAGAAGGTTCTGCGCGACTACGCCGACATCTCTCTGCGCCTGGTCGAAACCGACCCGCGCACCGAGCGCATGGTGGTGCAATCGTTGCTTGAGCACAAAGACGCCTGGTATGTGCTCGAGCCGGCACTCGTGCACGACGATGCCGGCGTGCGCCAGCGAGCCGCATGGCTGTGCGGACAGTCTGGCCAGGCGATCCTGCAGCTGCCGCTGCTGCTTCGCCTCAAGTACGAACTCGACCCCGCCGGTTTGATCTGGGTCGCAGACGCGCTGCTCAAACTTGGCAATGACAGTGCCTTGGTGTACTTGCCGCCCGCCTTCAACCGAGAGCAGACCGCCAACCAAGCTGGCCAAGTCGCCATCGCGGCACTGAACGCACGCGGGGTAACCGTTCCCGATAGTCCGAGCTGGGAAGACCTCACCAAGCTGCTGCAAGAACTGTCCGACAAGTGGCGAGCGACCGGAGTGTCCGCCCACCAAGCAACCGTCCCGATCGACCAACAACAGTTGACCGCGCGCCTGGCGCACCATCTGCAAACCCCCGAAGGCACGCAGTTGCGACCCGTCGATGACGCGCGCTTCGTGCTGACCCGCCTCGGCACCCTGGCGGTGCCGATGATCGCCAAGACCTTGCAGGCCGAGGAGCACTACCTGCGTTCGATGCCGCTGCAGGTGCTGGCCAACCTCGGAACGGCTGCCAAGTCGGCAGCCGACGCCATCATGCCGCTGCTCGGCGACCCGCTGACCGCAATGTATGCAGTCCATGCACTAAGCGAGATCGGAGTCACCGAGACCATCCCGCACCTGCGCCCACTGCTCGACGACCGCGACACCGAACTGCGCCGCGAAGCGTGCCAGGCGCTCGGCTTGCTCGGCGATACCGAAAGCAAGCCGCGACTCGAACAGCGATTGCAGGACGAACAGGAAACCATGGACGTGCGCGTGGCCGCAGCGTTTGGCCTGCTATGCCTCGGCGAGCATCCAGCGGCGCTCGCCTATCTCAACGAGCGGGAAGCCAACAAGGACTACCACGAGCCCACGCTGACGCGCTTGCGAGAACGCCTGGCCAGCCGCGGGCAATAGGCTCCAGCCATAGCCAGCCAACCAGCCAGCCATAGCCAACCAGCCAGCTACTTGTCTTCGATCGGCGGCATCGTTTCGGCGGCCGAGCCCGCCGCGAGTGGCTGCTTCTTGCGGCCACCGAACACCTTGACCAGGATGCCGCCGACGACGGCGAGGCCGACGAGCAGCGGCTTGAGGAACTTCAGCAGGAAGATGCCGAGCTTGGCGAACAAGCCGACCTTCAACGCGATCTTGCCGGCGATCAGGCCACCGATGCCGTAGGCCGCGATCTTGTCGTATTCGGGGTCGAAGTCACTGTAGCGCTTGCCTTCGGTGAACTCGGTTGCGCGCAGCAGTTTCTTGCAGTGTTGGTCCACTTCCTGCAACTGCCCGATGTCGCCGACACCGTTGATCTCGATGTTGCTGGTGCGGCCAAGCACGCGCACGTTGTAGTTCAAGGTCGCGGTTGGTGAGCCTTCGAACATCAGCTCCTTCGCCCAGTAGAGCTTGTGGTCCTGCTTGTCGTAGTGCGGTGGCTCAGCCCAACCGATCAACTCGACGCCGCCCATGCCAGCCTGCTTGCGCGCCTTGCTGCCTTCGACCGTTTGCTCCTTCATCTGTTCGAGCAGCTCGTCGTAGTCAGGCTCTTCGTCCTCGATGTGGCCATCGTCCGAGATCGTGTAGACCGCGAAGATGTTCGATGTCGCGAAGTCGGGCGGCAGCGCCACGCCGCGCACGCTGGGATCTATCTCGTTGCCAAACTCCCTCAGCAACCGCTGGCCTTGCAAGCCATCGATCCACTGCCACCCTGCCTCGAGCTTGATCTCCGCAACACCGCCCAGGTCGATGGTTCCGGTCTGCGGCGCGAACGGCTTCAGAAACTCAGCAGCTTCTTGCTCTGCAGTCAGCTGTGGTTCTTGTGCTGCTTCAGGCGTTGCCTGTGAACCTTCGGGCGTCGACTTGCCTTCTGCTTGCGCGATCAGGGACGGCACCATCGCAGCAACAAGCACGGCAGCAACGGCCGAACGGAATAGGCTCAACATCAAACTAGCTCCAAGAGTCAGGTCGGGTGCCGGGAGCTTCGCACTCCCACCGCAGTCCCGATCAAAGGTGCGCCGGATTCTAGTTCGGGCAGAACTTGAAGAAAGAGATCTCCGGATGGCCCACGAATTGCCTAAGCGGCTGACAATGCGTCGCTCGTGTCTCGATTGCACGACCGAACGCTACCCAGCCCGCAACCCCACCACACCGACCTGGCACGCCGCCCAATGCGCCCCTACGACATCCTATTCCTGATCGCCGGAGCCTGCATCAGCCAACCACTGGCGGCTCAAGTCGCCGTCACGTTGACTGCACTGACCCCGATCACGACGACCGCCACCGAAGGCCTCGTGACCGCCACCAACACCCAACCGGCCGGCCCGCTGGCGAACGCGTATATGGAGGTATCCAGCACGATCCCTGGCACAGGCACGACCGCAAGGTTCGAGTCTTCCGCCGAGGTCACGACGATCGAGGCCTATTGCAGCATGGGCGCTGGCTGCAGCAACAACACGGCAAGCGCCGTGACCTCGTGCAACACCGTCGAAGTGCTCGCCAACTTCACCGCTGCCGTGCCAACCCGTGTTCGCCTCGCGGTCGAGTTTGACAGCGCCTTGTCACCTGGTGCGACGGTGCCGCTGGCAGCGGTCGATGTCGACAACAACGGCTCGCTCGACTACGTCAACGGCACCCAGACGGGGTTCTTCCAGCCGCGCATCATCGGACCACTTGGCTGGCAGTTTCGCGTCATCCTCGATGCCGACCTGTGGCAGCCCGGCCAGAACCTCACCAACGTGCGGATCATACTATTGCCCGACAACGACGTGCTGGTTGATGACGCCGTCGTCGGTTGTGGCGGCCCAGGCCCGTTCGTGCGACCGAGCTTTCTGGATCGAGGCGTCACCGTTCAGAACCTGAGCGGTGCCGTCGTGCCAAGGGTGTACGTCTTCGGGTTGCAGACGCAACCGGTGCTGCTGCCGACGATCACAACGTTCCCGTGCCTCTTGCTACCGAGACCCGACGTCGTCTTGGTCACCGGGTCCTACAGCAGCCTGGAAATCCCACTGCCGGCGGGCGTTCGGCCTGTGACCATCTGGATCCAAGGCGTCGAACTGCAAGCCGGACTTCTGTATACGACCAGCGGCGTTAGGGTGCTCGCCAATTGACCCACAGACTTCTTGGCCAAGGCTAGTCTTCTTCCCCAAGGCTAGGCGAAGAAGTCGTTGCCCTTGTCGTCGACGACCATGAAGGCCGGAAAATCCTGCACGTCGATCTTCCAGACAGCTTCCATGCCGAGGTCTTCGTAGTCGAGCACTTCGATCTTCTTGATCGAGTCCTGCGCGAGGATTGCCGCCGGACCGCCGATCGAACCGAGGTAGAAGCCTCCGTGCTTCTTGCAGGCCGCGGTGACTGCCTTGCTACGGTTGCCCTTGGCCAGCATGACGAAGCTTCCGCCCGCTTCTTGGAACATGTCGACGTAGCCGTCCATGCGACCGGCGGTAGTCGGACCAAACGAACCCGATGCCATGCCATCTGGGCGCTTGGCGGGGCCGGCGTAGTAGACGACGTGGTCCTTGAGATACTGTGGGAGGCCTTCGCCGCGCTCGAGTCGCTCGCGAATGCGCGCGTGCGCGATGTCGCGGGCGACGATGATCGAACCAGTCAACGTGAAGCGCGTCTTGATCGGGTATTGGCTAAGCAGCTTGCGCACGTCAGCCATCGGTTGGTTGAGGTCGATCGCTACGACCTCGCCACCGAGTTCTTCGACTTCGGGCAGGAAGCGCGCCGGGTTGGTTTCGAGCGTCTCGAGGAACACGCCTTCCTTGGTGATCTTGGCCTTGGCCTGACGATCGGCACTGCATGACACACCAATGCCAATCGGCAACGAAGCACCGTGGCGTGGCAGTCGAATGACGCGCACGTCGTGGCAGAAGTATTTGCCGCCAAACTGTGCCCCGATGCCGTTCTTGCGGGTGATGTCGAGCACTTGTTGCTCAAGCTTGAGATCGCGGAACGCGCGGCCATGCTCGTTACCGGTGGTCGGCAGACTGTCGAGATAGCGAGCGCTGGCCAGCTTGACCGTCTTGAGATTGAACTCCGCGGACATGCCGCCGACGACGATCGCCAAGTGGTAAGGCGGACACGCGGCCGTGCCAAGCTTGCGCGTCTCGACGTCGATCCACGCGAGCAGATCTCTCTCGTTGAGTACCGCCTTGGTCTTCTGGAACAAGAACGTCTTGTTGGCCGAGCCCCCGCCCTTGGTCAGGAACAAGAACTTGTAGGCGTCGCCCGCTTCGGCGTAGAGCTCGATCTGCGCCGGCAAGTTGTTGCCGGTGTTCTTCTCGGCATACATGTCGAGCGGTGCCATCTGCGAGTAACGCAGGTTGGTCTCCAGATAGGTGCGTGCGATGCCCTCGCTGATCGCCGCTTCGTCGTCACCATCGGTAAACACGTTCTGCCCCTTCTTGCCGATCACGATCGCGGTGCCGGTATCCTGGCAACCTGGCAGCACCATGCCGGCAGAGACGTTGGCGTTCTTCAACAGCTGCAGTGCGACGAAGCGATCGTTCTGTGATGCCTCGGGATCCTCAAGGATGTTGCGCAACTGCTGCAAGTGCCCCGGCCGGAGCAAGTGACTGATGTCGCGGATCGCCGCGAACGTCAAGGTGCGCAGAGCTTCGGGCTCGATGCGCAGCAGCTCGCGGCCGCCAGCGTCGATGGTCGAGACGCCTTCTTTGGTGATCAGGCGGTAGGGCGTGTCATCTTCGCCGAGTTCGAAGACAGGTTGGTAGGCAAACGACATACCCAGAAGCTAGCGGCGGAAGCGCTGAATGCACGCGGCAGCTACTTCGTCGCACGCCTTCTGACCGCCGCCGTGATTGCAAGTGACCAAAACCGCGAACTTCGCGTCCGGCGCCAGCCACGTGACCGCGAACCACATCGTGTTCGAACCGTTGTGCCAGATGATCGGGCCTTCAGCCCAGCCGCGCTTGGTAACCACCCAGCCGAACGCATAGTCGGCGCCCTTCGGTGGCTGGTGCAGCATCGCGAGGTGCGGCGCCGCCAGCACCTGTTGGCCCTCCTTGGCTACGACCCCGAGGTGCAGCGCCACAAACTTGGCCCAATCCTCGAGCGTCGCGTGCACGGTTCCGGCCGGACCGAGCGAGGATGGATTGTCCGCGAACATCGGCCGGCTGCCGCGCGCAGCTGCGACATGGCCCCAAGGTTGCTCGACGTGCTGATCGCGGCCGGGCACGCCAAAGGCCGCACGGTTCATGCCCAGCGGCACGAACAGTTCCGCCTTCATCAGGTCCTGCCAGGTCTTGCCGGCGGCGCGTTCGAGCACGGCGCCGGCGATCATGTAGCCCGCATTCGAATACAAGAAACGCTCGCCGAGCGCTGCCTCCGGCGCTTTCTTGAGCATCTTGGCAGCGACTTCGCGGCGCGCCTCGGTATCCGTGCCGTCAAACTTGAACAGCTCCAGCCATTGCGCCATCGGTGGCTGGCCTGGCAAACCCGATCGGTGCTGCAGCAAGCTCGCGATCGTGATCTTGCGCGCGTCGGCATGCATGCCGGCGCGAAGATCTGGCAGCGCCTGCCCCAGCGTGGTCTCCCACTTGAGTTTGCCGGCGGCAACTTGCTTCGCCAACAACGTCGCCGTCATCGCCTTGGTGCACGAGCCAAGGTGCCACAGGTCCTGGCGGGTAACCGGCGTGTCGTCACCAACCTTGCGGATGCCGTCGACGCCGAGCGCCACGAGTTTGCCATCGACGAGCACGGCGGCACCGAGCGCGGGCATATCGTGGCGCGTGCGGATCGGGGCGAGCAGCGCCTGCAGATCCTCGAGTGGAACTGCGGTTGGCGGAACTGCCGCCGGCGAATCGCTCGACGGCTTCTGCTGCCCCTGCAGCGGCAACGGCAAGTTCAGCAGGCAAACAGTCAGCAAGGCGCATCGGCTCATGCCGCAGACGTTACTTCTTCTTGTCGGCTGCAGCCTGCTTCTGCAACACCTTGACCGTGAATCCGCCAATCATCTCGCCGTTCTCGAAGTAGATCCAGTCACTGAGTTCGCTCAGCTTACAGGTGACCTCGCTGCCGAGTTCGACACCTTCGATGTCCACGGGTTCATTGCCAATCGTGCCTTGCACCTGGTCACCAGCCACCTTGGCGACCGACACCCAGATGTGCTCCACGCTACCGGCGCGGGTTGGGAACGGGAACTTTGCCGACACTTGGGCTCCGCCCTGCGACTTCTTCCATGCCTCCGGCCACGTCTTGCGCGCCATCGCGATCGCCTTCTCCATCGCCTTCTCGTCGACTGCTTCGACCACCGGCACTACGCCAACATCCAGCGTCTTCGCAACCGGGTCGGCGGCGCGCAACTGCTCCAGCAAGTCCGTGTGCGCCGGCACGATGGCGAGGTTGCAGTACCAACTTAGCGCGAGACAATCGTCCTGCCACAAAGCGGCGGCGATGCGGGCGAGATGTTGCTGGCGTTGCCGTTCGGCCTTGGCATCAATGGCGCCCGAGGTCCACATGTGCAGCATCACCTGATGATCCTTGATGGCCTTACGCACGCGCATTTCACCAAGGCTGTCGGGGTCGATCTTCGCCTTCGGATTGAAGGTCAACACCACCACCGCATCATTGAGACCAACGACCGTCATGCCTTCCCGCACGACGACGAAGCCAGCACCGCCTTTGCCAAACAGCTTGGGAAACTCTTTGGCCATCGCCTTCTGCAGCGACTGCTCGGTCAGTTCGCGCGGCTTCGACAAGAACACGACGAGGGTACTCTCTTCGACCGGTCGCAAGACGTCGAGCACCGGGCTCTCCAGTAGCGACTCGCGCATATCGGCATCCACCCGCTCCAGCGTGCCAAACTCACGTGCCGAGATTGCCAACGCGCCGCGGCGCAGCAACCCACACGCGATGGCGCCCAGCACTTCGTAGTCGTCAACCTTGGAGTCCGCGTCAAACGAGCCTTGCAATTCGATGACCGCGTTGGCGGTGTGCTTCTTCATCGCCGCAATCGCATCTGGATCGAGATGGCCACACGCCTTCTCCGTCAGCTCGATGGGTTTCGCTTCGAAGTGCACGCGGAAGCCGTGTCCGGCGAGCGCGCCGATCAAGTCTTCTTTGTGCGCCGTCAGCCAATGCACGTCGGTGCCAGTTTGCTTCGGTGCCTTGTCATCGAGATCGACGCCAACCAGGTTCTTGAGGCGACGACGCAAATCATCCGCCGCAACCGGCTTGGATTTGTCGAACAGCACGGTCAAAGCTGGCCGCACAGGCTGCGCCGCAACGTTGGGTTCCTGTGCCTGCGCGGGCACATCGACAAGTGGCTTGCCTTGGCCAACAGCAAGGGCACCCAGCACACACAACAAGAACACAAGCAAGGCCTTTGGCAGCATCAGGGAAGCATGATCGCCCGCCGCGCTGCTGTCTAGCGGCTCGCCTAGACATCATGGTTACGGCCCGTCCGGCGATTGTCGCGAAGCGGCCCGTGAAACCCTGATGCCTAGATCATGACCCGATCCAGTTGGCGATCGCGCGGGAGACCGAGATTCCCGCTGGGTCGTAGTGCGCCCACTGGGTGTGCACCACGGTGCCCAACAGAGCAGGTAGCGCCGGCACGTTGATGGTCTTGGTTGCACCGCCCGATGGCGAAGTCACCTCCAGCAGCACGACATCCGGGGACACTTCGAGCACACAACCACCCGGCAATGTCGCTGGCAGCTGACCCAGCGCGAAGTCATCGAGTCCGGCCGCGAACAGCACGGCCAAGTTCGGCGCGCCATTGACGGCGACGACCATCGCTCCACCTAGTTGTGCGGTTGCCGGGACGGTCTGCTGCAAGACTTCCGCACCGCATGCCACGCCATACGGGATCGCGTGCGCCGATGCGCTGACGCCATAGGCGAAGTCGAGAGGCGACCCCGGCAAGGCTTGGCTGACTTGCGTCACCGCCGTGGACCAAGGATCGACCGTGTAGAGGAACGGATACGCGCCGTTGCCGAGCGCGGCCACCGGCAACGAGTAGGAGCCGAGAAAGTGCAGCGCGGTCGTTGCACCGACGGGCAATGGCGGCACAAAGACCAGCGGCTGTCCGGGAGGGATCACGAAGCCGGAGAACAACTCCATGGTGCCATCGTCAAACGTCAGCAGTTGCCGCGGCACGCCGGTCGGCATGTCCAACACTCCCGTTATCTCTCTGCCACCGGGATTCGGAAACAAGAACGGGCCGAACCACCACTGCAACTGCGTCGCACTCATGACGCCAACTCCGGAATCCAGCGCCGGGGTTCCGGGCCGGCCGGTCCAAGCGAGCGCCAGGCCGTCGTAGTCAAACGCGTTCATCGCGGTCAGGTTCGGCTGCGGCAACACCAACGTCGCTGCGCCACCGCGACGGGGTGCGCGATAGACGCCACCATTCGCGGCATCGACGGCGATCAATACCGATTCGAGGACTACCGCCAGGTCGACGACCCGCCCGGGCACCGTCACCACAGGGACCTCCACATAGGCGCCCGCGAAGCGATGCAGGCGCACGACACGGCTGTTGCCAACTGCTTCCCACAAGGCGACCAGCAAGTCACCATCGATCGGATCCTGGGCCATCGCAAGTGGCGGCAAGTTATCGGACGGGAAGCCAATGATGGGCTGATAGGCACCGGTCAGGGGATCCAGTTCGAGGACCTGCGCCGCCGGACTGCCCAGCAACTCCGTCAAGACGAAGTGTGGCAAGGTTTGTGCCTGGCCTGACACGCTGGCAATTGGAGCCGCGACCAGCGACGCGACAGCGAGAACGAAGGTGCGCATGCGCGCTATCCTAGCCGAAACGGGGATACCCCAGTGTGCTCGAGCAGCAGACTGTGCTAGCGAAACATGACGCCGACGCGGTAGGCACTCAAGACGAACAGTGCGACGGCCATCGCGACGGCGGCCCGCCCGGCAATCGCTGGTACGGAGAGCATGCCGCCCGACAGCACGCCCCCCGACGAGGGGCGACCCAACAAGTGCTCACCCCGCCGCGGCCGCCATACGACCGCCGCCAGCAAGCCGCCAACCGCATACGCCACGGCGTCCCAGGGATCACTGACGGCCCCCGGTGCCAACAATGGCATGCGCGGCCCCAACCACTCGAAGCAGGCCGACCACAAGAGCCAATGCAACAGCAGTTCGCGCGCCGTCGGTCGGCGATCGTCGCCGCGCAATCCGACGCGGCGTTGCAGCCACAACGTCATGGGCACGCACACCGGCAGACACAAGACATCGCCGAGATAGCAGTGCACGAACGACGTCGAGTCGTCCGTCATCGGCTTCCACCAGACGGTGTTGGCGACGTAGAGCACGATGGCTACTAGGCACAACGGTTCGCGCCAATACCGGAAGCCAGAACGTTCGGACACGCTGGCAAGATAGCGGCTGGCCTCGGTAGACCAAGCGTGCGTTGCGCTCCGCGTCACAACTGCGTGTTCGCGCAACCGCACTCGGGCAGCTACCGTTCGCCCTATGAAGCCGCGCGTGCTGATCACCCGTCACGTCTATCCTGCCGCGATCCCGATCCTGCAGGAGCACTGCGTGGTCGACTACCAGGACCGCTACGAAGTCATGGATGAAGCGCAGCTCAGCAGGAAGCTGCAGCTGGCGGACGGTGTCGTCTGCCAATTGACCGACCCGATGACGCGGGCGGTAATCGAATCGGCCCCCAAGCTGCGGGTCATCTCGCAGATCGCTGTAGGTATCGACAACATCGACGTCGCGGCGGCGACCGAGCGCAAGATCGCGGTCACCAACACGCCGGGAGTGCTCACCGAAGCAACTGCGGACCTGACGTTCGCGCTGCTGCTGGCCGCGGCACGCCAACTGCCAGCGGCCGAACGCTTCTTGCGCGAGGGCAAGTGGCAGCGGTGGGACGTCGACCTTCTGTGTGGCAGCGATGTGCACGGCCAGACCATCGGGATCATCGGCTTTGGGCGCATTGGCCAGGCCGTGGCCCGCCGCGCCAAAGGCTTTTCGATGCGGGTGCTCTACGCGAGTCGCAACCCTGCGCCGCCCGAAATCGAACAAGAGTTCGGCGCTATGCGCGTGCCACTCGATGCGCTGTTGCGCGAAAGCGACTTCGTCTCCGTGCACGTGCCGTTGACGGACGCAACCCGGCACCTGATTTCGATTGAGCAACTGTGCCAGATGAAGCGTTCGGCGGTGTTGCTCAACACGGCGCGCGGCCCCATCGTCGACGAACGTGCTCTGACAGCGGCGCTCGAAGAAGGCTTGATCGCCGGCGCCGGCCTCGATGTGTTCGAAGACGAGCCGAACGTTGCCGACGATCTACTGGCGCTGCCAAATGTTGTCTTGCTGCCACACGTTGGCAGCGCCGTCACCAGCGTGCGTTCGTTGATGTGTGCGATCGCGGCGCGCGACTGTGCCGCAGTCTTCAGCGGCGAGGGTCCCGAACACCTGGTCAACCCCGAGGCAATGGTGTGAAGCAGCAACTGCGCGCGCTGTTCTCGCACGTGCTGGACAAGGTCGACTCCGCTCAGGCCATGCACATCCCGATGGCATGGCAGCAGCGATGCCGAGGCGAATCTCTGCTGGTCATCGCCTTCGGCAAGGCCGCGCGACGCATGGCGGGCGAACTGCCAGCCCTGCTCCCGAATACGCCGATGCGTGGCCTGGTGGTGCCGCCAGAGCAAGACGCCGCACCACTGCCCCCGTTCGAAATCCTCGCCGGAGGCCATCCGCTGCCGACCGAAGGCAGCCTGCGCGCCGGTCGACGCGCGCTGCAACTCGCGCGCAGCGTGCGCCACGACGAGGTCGTCCTGTTCCTGATTTCGGGTGGAGGTTCGGCGATGCTCGAAGCACCGGCAGATGACGCGGTCACGCTCGAGGAGTTGCGTGCGCTCAATCAGGGCCTGATCGCCTCGGGTGCCAAGATCGAACACATCAACATCGTGCGACGGCATCTATCCGCACTGAAGGGCGGACGGCTCGCGCTCGCCGCAGCGGCCGCCAAGTGGCATTGCAACTTGGTGATCTCCGATGTTCCAGAAGATGCGACGCCGGCCATCGCATCGGGCCCGACCGTGCCAGAGTCCTCAAGCCTCGACGACTGCCGCGAGATCCTTGACCGCTATTCTCTCTGGCCACTGGTGCCCGCCGTGTTGCAGCAACGCATGCAACGCGGCGACCTACCACCACCGATGCCGCCGATGCATGCCGTCGCCCGCGCCTCGGAAATGATCCTGCTGCTGAATGAGCGCCACGCCAGCGCTGCGGCGATCGCAACCGCCCATGACTACGGCTGGGTTGTCGACAGCGAGTGCGACGTCGATGATTGGCCATACCAAAAGGCGGCCGCGCGCCTGCTGCAGCGACTCGAAGAACTACACCTTGCCCACCCGGGCAAGCGCGTCGCGGTTGTCGCGACCGGAGAACTGTCCGTGACGTTGCCGCCGACGCCCGGCATCGGCGGTCGCAACGTGCAGTTCGCCTTGCACTGCGCAACTCGGATCGAAGGCCAACCGATCACTGTACTGAGCGGTGGCACCGACGGCATCGATGGCAACTCCCCCGTCGCCGGGGCCATTGCAGATGGCACTACCGTGGCGCGAGCGCAGGCACTTGGCCTC
>CAXBFC010000051.1:0-26499 GCA_963974725.1 uncultured bacterium
TGTCGACGAACAGACGCGCATCGAAGCCGACAACATGGCCCACGGTGCGTTCGAGCTAGCGCTCGAAACCGCATCCGACTTTGACTTGCTTTGGCATCCGGGCACGCGCTGCTTGCAGCAGTTCGCCCAACTACTCTTCAGCCCGCGACGCGACGCCGCTTCGTTGCGTGGACTTACTTCACTACCCCACGCGGCGAGCTAACTAACCCCATGACTCTTCACGACATTCTCACACGCTTTGATGGCGGCGACACAGGTCAGACTCTCACCACGCCTTCGGCAACGGTGGGCACTGACTCCTACTTGCTTGCCCCGCTAGCCGGTGCGACTGGTCAAGCCAACCCGAGCCCAACTAGGTCACTCGGCGGTGCCTATCACAACGCGGGCAACTACGCGGCCTTTGCCGCCTTCGCCAGCGGCTCGCACAGCCTGATGGTTGAGTTCGGCTGCATCGCACCGATCGGTGCCTTGGGCACCGAGATGATGTTCGAGATCATCGTCGCCGACGACGTAGGGCTCACCACGAACGTCAACGTCATCGCCGCGAGCGGTGTCTACCCAAAGGCCAAGTTTGCTGCTGCGTCTACCACGAACGCCATTCCGGTCTTCGTTGCGATTCCGCCGGTCAACACCGACCTGCTTGACGGCACGCCGCTCTACTTGGGCGTTCGATTCACGGGCGGCGGCTCGGGCACGGATCACGGCGTTTTCACCGCGAAGCTGGTCGACAACGCTGGTGGACTTGCCCCGGCAACGTTCGAAGACGGCGTCGGCTACCTGTAATCCGATGCGCTACTCGCCTCGCATCCGTAGCACGAACATCTACGGCAAGCACCCGGAGAACGGGCCGCCGCCGAAGCGTGCCTCGGATGCCGAGGCTTACCAACACGAAGTCGATCGCATTGCGGTGGCGGTGGTGTCTCAGCGTAGGCAGCTCACCGTGCACCTCGGCTACTCGCCGCGACTGCGCTCTGTTGCTCGTTCAATGGCCGATCGATTGATCGACCACGAAGGCGACGACGTTGGCCGCGACGACGGCCTAGCTGCCACCGCGCTGGCCTACGGCACGGTGTGCGACGACTGCCTCGCTGAGTGGCGCAACGACATCGAGCGCGCAGTCGTCGAAGGCGTCGGCCCGACAACTTTGGAAGACTCGGCGCGCCTGTTAGCGCGGCGAGTGTTTGCCGGCGACCTCGAACACCAAGCACGCGAGTTCGAAGAGCTGCGCGACCTAGTCGAAGCACAACCCCCAGAAGTTTAGCGCCGCAGCGCGCAGCGGCTTCAACCAGATGAGCGCAAGTAGAGAGCTATGACGAGCAACCCAAACTTAGAGATCCCTCTTCGCATCCTCGACCACGCGGTGCGCGTGCACCGCAAGACCGGCCAACCGTTCAGCAAGGTGTTGGCGGTAACTGTCGCAAGCCTGCCCGAAGCCGAGCACGACAACTTCAAGTGCTGCCGCAACTGGGCCGTATTCGAAGAGTCGGTGGCCAAAGAGCAGCGACCCGAGTGGGCTCTCGACGACGGCGAGTTTTACGTTCTCGATGAACCCAGCGGTGTCGTGAGCGACGACGTGCCGCGCCCGTCGCCTGCGGTGATGCCGGGCGTGGTGAAGATCACGCCGAGTTGCGAGCTGCGCTGTCCAATCGGTGAACTGCCCGACGCGGTCGGCCTGCTTGAGTTGCTCGGCTAGGCAGGCGGCCTTCTGACGTCTTTGGATGATCAGCCTCCGACACGGAGACTCTACTCGCTTTGATTATGGGGCCTGGCAGCGTAACGCTTTTGGGAGTCAACGAAGTCTCTTGCGAAGCCGTCCAAGTCAGGGAAGAGCGCCTCCTCCGTCACACCGGCAACCACAGAAACCGCATCGAGATAACCCGCCTTCGCATCAGATGGAATGATGACCTTGTGCAGGAAGCATGCGTCACCATGTAGCTCGCGGTCCTGAAGAGCGAGCTTCTCGATCGCATCCAACCGGAACGAATGCAGCGTGTATACTCCTCGCTGGGCAACTATCCGAGGCGACACATGGTCTGGCCGCAAGACGACTGGGTCCTGCTCGTTGAAGGCGTCCAACCCCTCCGCATCCACGCGCAATCCGAGTGGCTCGATCGACGGATCTCCAATAATTGTCTCCCAGACTCCTGACTCGCCCGTCTTGTCCATGAGCCCCCGAGAGGCCAAGATCCAAACTGCTGCGTCCGTCCGATCGTCCCATTCCTTGGCAGCAAAGTAGGCGCCAACAGCGAGGCTCTTCGACCAGTCCAGGAGTCGTGTCGGCAACCCGTGCTGCTGCATTACAAGCAACGCTTCCCATGCGTTTCGAACGTGGTGTCCGAGCAGTTGCTTCGAGCGGATCTTGAACTCACTCCACAGATTGTTCTCGAGCTTCGAGAGGCGCGCTGCATCACTCGGATACGGCTTCCTCAGCAGACTTGGATTCAGTGCGAAAGACTGGCATCTCGTGCCCCGGAAGATGATGCCGGGTGACGTCATGTTCCAGCGTCGCTTCCAGTGAGCGTTAATCGCTGCAACAGCATTCGTCAGGGTGTCAAAGCAGCAAGCTGTCCCTGATACGGGATACGCCGATGCGGCAGATTCAGGGGCGTCATCCATAGATCTACACGTTACTACACCGCTGGCACATCGAACGCACGGTCTGCCCAACGTCTTTGGATGATCAGCTGCGAGGCGGAGCCTCGCCAGCTGCATCATCTTGTTAGCCAGCAATCATACCTGTGCCGGCAAAATCCGCACGGCGGCACCTCTGAGGTCCAGCTGATTAGCGGCCATACTTGCGATGCTCGTCCAACGCTATCGGATCCCAAAACGGGTAGCCGTGCCAAGCGTCGAGGACACCACCAACCGGGCCAACTATCGGGAAGCCCAGCCACATGATCGGCCAGAGGTTGCCTGGTTCATCGACGCTCCAGATCCACAATGGCATAGACACGCAGACGGCCGTGTTCCCGACAATGTCAGGAATCACGTTGACTGGAAACAAGGCGATTTCCGCAGCACGCCCCCAACCATCTGGCGGAGCATCGCTAGCTCCAGTGGCACTGCAAGACGCTAGCGAGATCACAACCAACAAGCTTGAGAAGGTGCAACAACGCATGTCTGGCTAACTAGTATTCGGCAAAACTACGTTCGACACCCGAAAGCAGTGGCCTCGCTGTCATCCTACCCGCCAGCCATGAGCTGCCAAGCCGCTAACCGCCCGGCAGTCATGCCTTTCCCTCGACTCCCTCATCGAGTCTCCTGGGTGAAAGGCAGACCAGCTTAACACCGGCGGCCCGCTCCACCGTCGGAGCAGGACCGGCGGTCCTGTGCATTCTCGTAGGCTGCTAGCTCCGACGGCGAGCCTCCGCGAAAAGGCCGAGTAACGGTTGGCCCGGAGGCTGGAAGCCTGCGAAGTAGCTGCGGGCGATCGCCACGCGGCGAAGCAGCCCGAGGCGGTTGACACCGTTGAGCTACCGGTGACATTAGTCACCTGTGACTCTCGACATCGACTACGTGATCTGCGACGGCGACCACAACGTCGTCGAGACCATCTACAAGTTGCCTGATGGCGGCATGCCACTGTTGCTCGTTGGACTCCACCGCGAACAGCGCAAGCGTGAGCGGCAACAGCGCCGCCTCGAACGGCTTGCCGCGAGAAACCTGCGGCGCGAGTTCAGCTACGTGAAGCGCAAACAGGCGGCGGCGGTGCGAATGATGGAGCGCCGTCAGAGATGATCCGCAAGGCGCTGGGTTTGGACGCGAAGCACTAGTTCCTCGCTCGGCATTCCGTGCCGCCGCATCTAACGCAGTATGCGCACAGTGGGTGTTGCCGTGCGGCCAATGATCGGGGAATCTGGGGGGCAATGAGAAGGATCGCACTCGTTGTCGCCGCAACTGGCTTCGCCGTCGGCGCTGTTGCCCAAACCCCCGACTGGACGCAGGTCACGACGGCCAATAGCCCGAGTGCTCGCCGCCTCCACGCAATGGCCTACGACAGCACTCGCGGCAAGATCGTCCTGTTCGGGGGCTGGGACGTTGGCAACCTCAACGACACGTGGGAGTATGACGGCGTCAATTGGACGCAGATCGCTACTGCCACCAGTCCACCGGCTCGTAGTTTTCACACGATGGCCTACGACAGCGCGCGCGGCATCATGGTGTTGTTTGGTGGCAACGACGATGTCGGTTTCGTCAACGACACGTGGGAGTATGACGGGGTCAATTGGGCGCAGGTCTGGACTAGCAGCAGTCCGATTGCTCGCAACCTCCACGCCATGGTTTACGACAGCGCGCGCGGCAACATGGTGTTGTTTGGGGGCCACGACAATGTTGGCATCTTTGCCGACACGTGGGAATACGACGGAGTCAATTGGACGCAGGTAACGACTGCCAACAGTCCGGCTCGCCGGAACCACGCGATGGCCTACGACAGCGCGCGTGGAAAAGTTGTGATGTTTAGTGGCCTCGATGCTGGCGGCACCGTTACCGACACGTGGGAGTATGACGGGGTCAACTGGGCGCAGGTCGCGACTGCTAATAGTCCGAGTAGTCGCCATGATCACGAGATGGTCTACGACACTGCTAGCGGGAAAGTGGTGATGTTTGGAGGGGCTGGCGTTGGCTACCTCAACGATGTGTGGGAGTATGACAGCGTCAACTGGACGCAGGTCGCGACTGCGACTAGCCCGAGTGGTCGCTATCAGCACTCGATGACCTTCGACGCCACTCGTGAGAAGATGGTGGTGTTTGGTGGCTACGACGTTGGCCACCTCGCCGACACTTGGGAATATGACGATGGCGTGCCGCCCAACGGACACCCTTCAAGTGCGACTACTTACGGCGTGGGTTGCGGCGCGACCCCGCTCGACTTCTCGCCAGCGTCCAACCCCATCCTTGGCACGACGGCAGGTGGCTTGATAGCCAACGCACCAACGTCCTTTGGCGGCGTGACGATGGGTTGGAGTGATTCACATCTCGCTGGAGTGCCGTTGTTGCCACTGAACCTCGCCTTCATTGGAATGCCGGGTTGCCAACTGCTGCACTCGAACGATGTCTTCGGCTTGCCAGTCACGCCGCTCACCGCAACGACGTTGCAGTTCGACTTCCCAATCCCGTTCCTCGGTTCGCTGCTCGGCGCGCACGTCTACTTGCAGGCTTACTGCTTCGCACCCGGCGAGAACTCGCTGCAAATCATCGCGAGCAATGGCATCGACTGGCTGATCGGGAACCAGTAGCGAAGACTTATCCATGAAGGCCCTCACACTCACTTCGTTGCTCGCCGTTTCCGCTGCCACTGGTGCAGCAGCCGGTGGGCCGTTCTTCTTCGCACAGACAACTCCGAAGGCGTTCGCGCTAGCCTTGACTGCCGGAGGAGCCACAACCCAACACACCTCGGGAGGTGCGAGCATTACGGTGCCGGTCGACTTCGTCCTGACCGACCTGACCGTCACGAGCAACGGCACCTATGCCATCTTGGTCAACTCCGTGGTCGAAACCTGGTGGTCGGCCACGACGACGACTCGGCAGCTCAGCCTCGCTGATGGCGCTGGCATTCCTGTGCCTGCTGGCAGCGTTCTCCGCGTCGAAAGCAGCGCGAGCAGCTCGCCCGTGTCGGTCACCGGGTATCACTACTAGCGATGGCCTACCAACGACGCAGGCCCGAGAAGAAGCCCGCCAGCACATTCAACAAGTTCTTCGCCGGAACAATGGGCGTGCTGCTCGCGATCGTCGTAGCGGCCACCGTGGTAGCCGGTGGTTGCTGCGGGCTGCTCATCAAGGCAGGTGATGCGGCACGCGAGCAACGGGAACAGCAGGAACAAGAGCGCGGGAGGTAGCGCCAACGCACTTCCGAGCCATAATGGCCCCCAGATCATCTGTTTGGGTCCTAACATCACTGAGCAACCCGCCGCGCCTTTTTTGAGGGGGCACGGCGGGTTGCTCTTTTTCGGGGCCGCTGCCGCCGCGCTGCTGCGCGATCTCGACCCGGTGTGGCACGCAAGGGCACTCGGCGGGGTATGCCACTAGTGGCGCGCTCAGCGCCTCGCTAAGCTTGCCCCGGTGGGTCTTGAACATGCCCGCAGAAGCCGGTGGTGGCCGCTATTGGCATTGCGCAACTGCCACCGGCTTCGCTTTCCCCCACCACCGCGAGTTGTTCCCAAAATGTTCTCACTTCGCGGTGCACCCAACTGTTCCCGTTTCGCACCAATGGGCGAAACCAGTGATTTCAGGCCGTTATCGGCACTTGCCGCGCTCCGCACCACTGACCCACCGCGCTATCGCAAGTACTACGAGGCCTACTTGAAGAACAAGGCGAAGGGTAAGAAGTAGGCGGCGTGCGCGACGCCAGCGCAACGCTCGTCGCGCAGCAGCAACCCCGCGACCGGATATTGCTGCGGTCAAGATGCCAGTTCGGCACACAGCGTTGCCTCGCTTGACGCACTGCCGTCCCTGGGGCTGAGACGCGAACATCGTCGGTTGCGCCACGCTTCCGGGGCAAGATCAGGCACGGCTTTGTATCGCATCGTGCCTTGCGAATGGCGACGGCCCAGGCGCTGCTGTTTTAGAAAGAGCGTTACATGGCGTGAGGTTTCAGGGTGCATGCGATGTGGCGCCACCGACTACGATGGCCGCCGATGTCGCGCTGCGTTATCAGCCTGGTCGCCGCACTTGTCCTGGGCACGCCGCTGGCTGCACAGAACGGCGCAGCACCCGAACGCAAGATCGTCACCGACCGTGCCGTCGCTGGCGCCATCATCGCGCGCGACCAAGACGTAGATGACGCAGTCGCGCGCGGCCTAGCGTGGCTCGACGGGCAACAGAACAAGAACGGCTTTTGGCATGGAGTCGTCGGCAGCCGAGGCCGTGGCTATACGCCAATCGCTTCGTACGAATTGCAGGTGCAGACCGGCAGCGGGCACCTAGGTGTAACCGCACTCTGTGGCATGGCGTTCTTGGCCGGTGGCAACCTACCGGGACGCGGCCAATACGGAGCCAATGTGCGGCGCGCGGCAAACGCCGTGTTGTCGTGTGTTCAAGAGAACGGCATGCTCACCACATCGGGATCGCGCATGTACAGCCACGCGTTTGCGAGCCTGTTCTTGGCTGAGGTCTACGGCAATGCGGCGTCGTCAGAACTGAAATCTGGTCTAGAACGGTGCACGCATATCATCGTCGACACCCAGAACGCGCACGGCGGTTGGCGCTACAACGCGTTCTCACGCGATGCCGATCTGTCGGTGACTGTCTGCCAATTGCAGGCGCTGCGGGCCGCGCACAACATCGGCATCAACATTCCGAAGTCGACGATTGATCGCGCCGTCGCCTACGTCGTGCAACACCAGGTGCCGTCGGGTCGCGCCAAGGGCCTGTACTACTACAGCATCCACGGCCGCAGGGCGTTTCGGAAGACGGACAAGTATTCGATCCAGGCGGCGGCTGCGACGTCGTTGCTGTCGGCTGGCATCTACGAAGCCAAGCTGCTCGATGAGGTTGTCGATTTTCTCGAACGGGACCTGGATGAGGTCATGAAGTACTCGCCGCACCACTACTACTTTTGGTACGGCAACTACTATGCGAGTCAGGTCTTCTTTCAGGCTGATGGTCTGCTGCGCGAAGGCTGCTTCGATCGCTATTACCAGAAGATGCGCACGCACCTGCTAGCGGACCAGATGCCGGACGGTCGTTGGCGCAACCCAACGGATGAAGGGCCGGGCGATGCGTTTGGCACCGCGGTCGCCTGCATCATCCTGCAGATCCCGCGGCACTATCTGCCGATCTTTCAGCGCTGACGAGTTGGTGCTGTTCACCAAGCCTGAATCACGAGATCGCAAATCAAGGCTTCGACCAGAACGGCGACCGCGCCACCTGTTGGTCACGGCGAGGTCGATGCTCTAGCGCCGCAGTGGCGCGTGCTGCATTGCGAGCTTTGACGTTTGGCCGCGATTCCCTGCGTGCCGTCTCCTTGCTTCGTGCGGCACGTCACCGCGGCAACACCCGTTCGAGCCATCCCAAACTCCGACCGCGACGGCGCAGCACCAGGGTATTCGTAGCCGCTGGCAAGCCGATCGCCGCCGGACTGGCGAGCAACCGCGGCTCGAGCCCAAAGGTGTCTGCGAAGTATCGCAAAGTTCTACCTACTTGAAGAACAAGGCGAAGGGTAAGAGCTCATCGCTAGCGAGTGCGTGCCGCAGTAAGCGAGCAGCCGTTCGCGACAGGATGCGAAACAGCGCGTAATGCCGGCTGAGTCCTGCCGCTGTTGAAGGCATGCAACGCCTCCTACTCGCCGCCGCCTTCGCGGCACCCATCGCAACCGCCCAGGACATGATCGCCGTCAGTTGGAGCGGTGCCGTTTATGCGCTCGACTCGTTCGCCGGCACCGCAACGCTCCTTGGCAACGGTGCCTTCGGCCAGAACTCGCTCGCGCGTGATGACCTCGGTGGGCTCTGGAGCACGGAACGGGTTGGCTTGACCTACTCGTTGACGAGCATCGATCCGGCGACCGGTGCCGCAACGACGGTCACCCCAAACTTCGCCGACCTGCGCGCGATGGCCTCTGCTGGCGGTTCGCTGTTGTGGGGCATTGAGGACACCGGTGCCGACCAGCTCGTCAAGATCGACGTGACGACCTCACAGGTGACGACAATCGGCCCGACGGGATACTCGGCGATCCAATGCCTCGCGACCCTCGGCGGCGTGATGTATGCGTGGGACAACAACTCGGGGCTGCTGACGATTGATCCGCTCACGGGCGCAGCAACCGACATCGATGTCACCGTTGGTGGCAACGGCGACATGCAGTGGCTCGCTCGCCGCTCCGATGGAAAGCTGGTCGGCGGCAACAACGCGCTCTACGAAATCGACATCTTGACGGGGAACGCGGTAGTGATCGGTGGCTCGTTTCCAGACTTTCGCGGCGCCGAGCCCTACCAAGAACGCATCTCCAACTTCGGCAGTGGCTGCGCCGGTGCGTTCGGCACCGTGACGTCCACAGCGCAAATCGGCAATGGCCCCAACGCGCAACTCAACTGCCGGTCGACGAACCACGACCCGAATGTTCCGGGCTTGCTGCTCGTGGGCATCAGCAGTTCGCAGACCGGCGCCTTGCCACTGCCATTCAACATCGACCCGGTGTTTGGCACCCAGGGCTGCACGCTCTACGTAAGCCTCGACGTCACGGTACTGGCGTTCACGTCGGCACAATCGCCGGCGAACCTCGACGTGAGCTTTCCGCTCCTGCCAGCGTGGCGCGGATATTCGCTGCTGCTGCAGCACGCCGTTCTCGACAACGTGCCGGGCGGGTTGTCGCTTTCGGACGCAGTTGCCGTGCAGTTCGGCTTCTGATCGCACCGCACGGCACGATCCGACCTCGACGGGCGGCCCGAGAGAGCCTGCTGGAATCCGGCTACTGAAACCCGTCGCCGGCCAGGATCGGCTCGCGCCGCGCCCCGATGTTGATGCAGATCGCGAGCGCCAACAACATCGCCAGCGTCGAGCTGCCGCCGTAACTCAGCAAAGGCAACGGCAAGCCCGTGCTCGGAATCAACCAACCGCAAACGGCGACGTGGAACAGGCTCTGTGAGCCCAACCAAGCCGCAACACCGACGCAGACCAACCTGCCAAAGCGCTCGCGGGTTCGCGCGGCGATGTTGAGCAGGCCTAGCACCAACACGGCGATCAGGCCAAGGATCAGCAGGCACCCCAGGTAGCCGCCCTCCTCACCGACGACGGCGAACAGATAGTCTTCGCTTCGGTAGGGCAGGAAGTCGTAGCGATTCTGCGGGCCGAGTCCGAGTCCGTGCCCGGCCCAACCACCGGAGCCCATCGCTATCAACGCCTGCCATGGCTGGAAGCCCTTGCCGCGGATCATCTCGCGAACGTCATGGGTGTGCAGGTTGGAGTCATTCCAGCTCCAATGCTCTCGCCACGTCTCAACGCGCGCGACCTGGTAGTCGTGCATCAGGTAGAAGTAGGCGACCACCATGACTCCTGCTGCGATCGCGAGCAGTAGCAGGATGCTGCGCGCGGAGGCTCCTGCCGCGTAGCACATCGCCAGCAACACCGGGCCGAACACCAACGAGCTACCGAGGTCGGGCTGCTTGAGGATCAACAGTGCCGGAACGGCCGCGACCAACATCGGCACAACCAGGCCTTCGAACGTCTTGGCTCGGCTCTTGAAGCGCAGTAGCGCCGCCAGCGCGAGCACGACGGCGATCTTGGCAAACTCGCTGGGCTGGATCGAGAAGCCAGGAAACGCATACCACCGGCGCGCACCGTTGATCGATGGCGCGAAGAACGGCAGGCCGACTAGCGCCAATACCGCAACGGCGTACAAGAACCACGACGCGCGCATGATGTGCACGTAGTGCGGCAATAGCAGAAAGAACCCGATGCCCAGGCCAACCACAACGAACAGCGACTGGCGGCCCTGCTGGGCGCCAAACAGCGCGTCATCACTGGTTGCGGAACCGATAAACAACAGGCCCGCGAGGCATAGCGCCGCGACCGTTAGCACGAGCCAACCGTCAATATTGCGGAGCACGCGCAAACGGTGGTTTGCGACGATGTGACCGAAGTCGCTCACCGACCTTCCTCAGTCAGGTAGCGATCGCGCAGTTCCGGGTTCTTATCCACGTTGTGCAAAAACTCCACCAGCATGCCGCCGGCAGCTTCGTCACCGTGCACACTCTCTGGCACCCGATACACGACAGCGCAGAACGCGATCTGCATGCCGCCTCTGCCCGTCCATGGTATGAAGCCAGCGAACCAACCGTTGTTCTGCTTGGTGACACGGCTGATCTCTGCCGTTCCAGTCTTGGCGCGCACGTCCAGTTCTTTGAGCATCGGCAGAGAAGCCGCCGTGCCGGTCTGAACACATTCTGCCATTGCTTCGTGCACGACAGCGAGAGACTCGCCGATGTCGCCAAGCGGCACGAACGTTCGCTCCCCCCCTAGACGTAGATCGACTTCCGGCAATATGCCGGTGGCGACGCCAGCATAGGCTCGCGCAATGAAGAGCGCCGGCACCTGCACTCCGTAGCCAATCGAACGGCGTGGCAATGAGATGTTCGGATCGAGGCGTGGCGCGGCGATCCGCAACCCGCGAACGCTTGGCTGCCAACAACCAGAGAACGGATCTCCGTCGACCGAACGCAATAGGCCAAAACGCTTCAATGCGCGCGCAAAGCCATCTGCACCCAGGCCATTGCCCGCCTGGTAGAAGAAGATGTTGCATGACTTCGCCAAGGCCACCACGGGGCCAACCCCATGCCCCCAATGCATGCCTTCACATCTGAGCCTACGCCCGCCAAGTAGGATCTCCTGCTCACATGGCTTGACGCTCTCTGCAGCAAGACACGGTCGCCCCAAACGTTGGCTCTCGAGGTGTTCGAGTAGAACGAATGGCTTGACGAGCGATCCAATGGAACCGTTGCCCTCCCAAACGAGACCGGACATCCTACGGCGCGCCTCACCCCTGATCGGCGCCCCCGCCAAGGCCAACACATCGCCGGTAAGCGCATCGATGATTGCCAGGCAAGCTTCGACCTTATCCTTGTCGGCTGGATCGTCGTATTCCCCGCGATACTTTGCGAGCGCATCGACCACCGCCTCCTCCGCGAGATCCTGCAAGTCGACATCGATCGTCAACCGCGCGTCCTTGCCGGACTCCACCCGCAGGTGACTCCACAATCTATGTTCGCGACGCCGGCTGTCGTGCTCGACGAACCGCATGCCGAGCTTGCCGGTCAGGTCTTGGTCGCACACAGCTTCCATGCCGCTGATACCACTGCGCTCGTTGACCAGTGTGTCTCGCAGGTAGCGGCGGTCCGCCTCCTTGCGCATGTGCTCGAGCGCGTCTTCGTCGGCGACGACATCGTCTGGCACCAACTCATTGCGCCACTCAGTGCGCCACTCCTCGGGCAGTCTCTCGGACGCTGGGACTGACTTGGGCGCTGACTCGTCGCCATTCGCAACTGGAGTCGGCTTCTTCTTGATCAGGCGGTCGTTCGAACGCACCTCGCCGATGATCACGTCAAGCGACGTGTCGCGGCGACCGAGGTCCTCGCTGTCACCGCGGCGCACACGGCGAATCGCTGGGTCGACGCCGATGCCGGGGTAGGACGATTGGTTAACGCGCAGCGACGCCGCCAGTTCGAACGCAACGTCGTTGGCGAAGTAGCGACGAATGTCCTCGATCAGGCTGCCCCAGCGGACCGGGATCTGCCTGCCGTTATCGTCCAACACCGGCTTGCCGGCTTCGTCCTTCTTGACCTCCAGGACAACCTTGCGCTGATCCAGGCTATCGCGCCGCAAGCGCTCCAACGATTCGATCAACGTCGGATTGACCGTCGTACGCCCAAGCCTCGCGTTGTGATTCTGCTGCTCAATTTCGAACAGGCTATCGAGTTCGTGCAGCTTCTGCAGTCGCTCGTCGAACCGCTGCAGAAGCTCGGACCGCGACATCGCCAGCACATCGCCGATGCCTAGATTCGCACCAGCAGTCGCCGCCTTGCGCATCGCAGCGTAGACCTTCTTGCGAGGCAGTCCGGAGCAAACGGATAGCACCGTCGTGGCATACTTCGCCAGCGGCCCGAAGTCGGCCTTTTCGAGCACACCGCCCTCAAACACAGCCACCGGCATCGACAGCAAGTCTTCGGCGGCGACACGCGGCCCCAGGACACCGTCGAAGTAACTGTAGGTCGTGCCCTTCTGCAGGGGCTGCAACGAAGCCCATAGAGTGGCACCGTGCACCGCGGCACCAACTACGTGGTAGAGACGGAAGCGGTGGTAGTAGATCGAAGCGCGCGTGGTCGGTTCGTCCCACGCCAGCCGTTCGCCATCACGATCGAACAGTTGGCCACGCTGACTTGGCACCGAACGAAACGCCCAGCGATTCTCGTAGCTGCGACGTGCCCAGGCGTCGTTCTCTTGCACCATCAAGAACCACAAGTGCAACAGCACGATGCCCAGCGCCACGACGAACACGCCCGACAACACCGCAAGTCGTGTGCGGCTTGAGGTCATTGCGGCACCTTATCCAAGCCATCGGGCTCGGTGAAGCCAGCGAATGGCGGCAAGAACCGCAACACCGTCAGCAGCGGTGGCAGCAACAGCGCCGACCAGACGACCTGCCAACCGTTGAGCACGGAACTCAATGACGGCTGATCGAAGACGCGGCCAAACAGCCCCGCCAACTTCGGTACCGCGACCGCAAGCAACGCCGCAGCCACTGCCTGCCAGAGCCAACGTTGTGCGACAAATAGCGAACGCAGCGGCAGCAACAACGCGACCGGAATGCCGATCACCAGGATGTGCACCGGCAACGTTGCCTCATCAACGAGCGTGCGACCGATCGCCACACCGAGCAACAAGAACGGCAACGCTGAACGTTGCGCAAACCAGGACAGGTAGAGACACGACAACACCGCCATGTTGAGCGGCGGCAAGCCGAGGTCTTGCAAGAACCCAACCAGCAGGAACCCTTGGGGCACCAACAAGAACCACCAAAACCAGCGCCTCATGCGTCGCGCTCTCCGACGATGACTTCGGCGACCCGCGGACCCGACTGAGACGGCACGGTGACTTTCAGCCAGTTGCGTTCAAAACGGTCCGGCTCAGCACTGCCGACCCAGAGTCCAGCCGGGCAGAACTTGCCGTTGCTGCCGGTAAACAAGTAGCCGCTACCCAAACGCGCGAGCTGCTCGCGACTCGGGCCACTCCACTTCAGCCACGCGATGTGGCCTTCGGTTCGCTCGACACGGCCGTGCAACTCGATCGGGATCGATTGCTCGTCGTGCGGCAAGTACAGCAGGCTCCATTCCTGCCGTGAGGCCGCGAACGATGTCACCAACGCCGAGCCGAGACATAGGCCGCGGGCAGAGCCGAGGAACAGACCGTCTTGCACGACCGCGGCACCATCGGGAACGTCTTCGTCAGCAACCAGCATGTGGCGGCCGTGCGTGGCACCTGGCAGATCGTAGACCGTCGCGTGGATGCGACGACGCGAACGCAGCGTCGATCGGAACGCCAGCGGCGGATCCGGATATTGCCCCGAGCGCCAGACGACCACATGCGACAAGGCGCGCGGCGCCACCGCTGGCGTCACGAACATACCGATCGTCAGGGAATCTTCGCCGTTCTCGCGCTCGTAACCCCAACGCCGGGTGCGGCCGACTAGCAGGCCACCCGGAACGCGCTGCTTACCGAACGAGACTGGCAACGTATAGACGCGCTGTTGCGATTTGCTGAGCTCGGCGGCGCGATACGGATCGTCCCAGAAGTCGACCCGCATCGGCTCGGGGTCAACGACTGCCGCCGGCTCGATGACGAACCGCAGCGGCGTCGGGTCCTCGCTCTCGAGGCTGGCATAGATGCGCGGCGCATCCCGATGATTGCAGAGCATCACGCGCGCCGGATCACTGGGCAAGTCGTCGGCGGCACGCCCGACACCTGGCTGCAGCAAGAACCCGAGCAAGGCAGGTCCCTTGGTCACGATCTCCCGACAACCGGCAAGTTCCTCGTAGGTGTGATCGAGCAGCAGTTCACTCGGCTCGCCACCGCCACCGCGCAGGCCGATCGATAGCACCCCACAAAGGATCTTCTTGTCGTCGACCGGCATCGTGATGCCAGCTCCCGCGAAGTCACTGCGGCGCACGCCTTCGCGCAGGTCGGCGCTCAGTTGGTCAATGCGCGCGAGGTCGTCGCGATTGGCGGCCATCGCCGGCTCGCCCATCCACGCAGAACCAAGGCGCGGTACGAAGCAGGCGGACCCGACCAACCAGCGCTCCAAGGGCGCAAACACCCGCGGCAACGTCAACCACGCCAGCGCGAACAGCAACATGGCATAGAGACCCGCCGGGAAGGCTGCCGACTTCTTCGCCATAGGACGAACGTTCCACCGCTCCCAACCACCTGACCCGAGACACATGCGTCTGCGGGTCGTTCTGTTACGGACCACATCGCTCGGATGCGAGTCCCACTATCTAGATCGTGCGATCAGCCCAGGTCTTCGCCGCCCTCAAGGAACTGCGAGTAGAGCTCGAGGTTCTCAAGGAAGATGCCAGTGCCGCGCGCGACGGCTTCGAGTGGACGCTCGGCAACACGCACATCGAGTTCGGTTTCCTTGGCGATCAACTCCGGCAAGCCACGCAACAGCGAACCACCGCCGCACAAGGTGATGCCGGAATCGACCAAGTCAGACGCGAGTTCGGGCGGTGTGCGCTCGAGCACGTTCTTGATCGTGCCGATGATCTTGCGCACCGGCTCCTGCAACGCTTCACGCACGTCTTCGGAGGAGATGACGGCACGCCGCGGCAAGTTGACCAGCGAGTCGCGGCCACGCACTTCGACCTGGATCTCTTCTTCAAGGGGCACACAACTGCCGGCAGCGATCTTCAAGCGTTCGGCGGTGATCTCTCCGATCAGCAAGTTGTACTTGGCGCGGATGTACTGCACGATCGCGTCGTTGAAGTCATCGCCAGCAACGCGCAGGCACTCGGCCATGACGACGTTCGCCAACGAGATGACGGCGACTTCGCACGTGCCACCACCGATATCCACGATCATCGTGCCGCGAGGTTCATGCACCTGTAGGCCCGCACCGATCGCCGCCGCCGTTGGCTCGTCGACCAGGAATACGCGGCGCGCACCGGCGCGTTCGGCACTGCCGATCACGGCGCGCTTCTCGACCATCGTGATGCCCCACGGCACCGCGATCACCAGTCGTGGTTTGACCAGGCGCTTGCCACCGCATGCTTTGCTCATGAAGTAGCGCAGCATCTTCTCGGTGATCTCAAAGTCAGCAATGACGCCGCTCTTCATCGGGCGCACTGCCAGGAAGCCTGGCGGCGTTCGGCCGAGATACTCGAGTGCCGCGTCACCAACCGCCATGCCGTCCAGCAGCACATCGGTAGTTCCCTTGCGAACAGCAACGACCGATGGCTCGTCGAGGACGATGCCTTTGTCGCGCACGAAAACTAGCGTGTTGGCGGTACCCAGATCGATTCCCAAATCGACTGAGAAGCCGCGCAGCAGCCACTCGAACGGTTTCAACATTGTGATGACCTAAGCGGCCACCCGCCTTGATGGCGCGGGTGAACCATGACCTGCAGACACAGACACCGGGACCAATCGGTGCGGTATGCAAGGTAGCATTCCACGCTCCGGTCGCAACGTATTCTTGCGATCGATTGCGTCTCGGCAGAAGCAATCGATCTGCAAAACCGAACGAACCCGATCCGCGCGTGGCGCGAACCGGGTTCGTTGGTTGCCTTTCGTCAGGCGACGTTTGCATCCTTGGCAGCGACCAAGGTAGCTGAGAGGCGTCGCCCTCCAAGCTGTGCTTCTTACTATGCCGTTTGGTGCTACGCCGTGTAGTGGCCGTTGGCCATGACGACACAGGTGATCGCCAGGGCGAGCAGGATGAACGTGGTGAACACGACGCCTTCGTCGATGCCCATGCCTGGCTTGCTGACGGCTTCCACGTCAGCGACGGGGGCGGCAGCAGCAGCTTTGCGGTTTGATTTGCGGGCCATGATTGCTCCTTGGTTTGGGATTAGCGAGTGGTTGCTTTCCGGGCTGCAAGACAGCCCGGGCATCAACTACGGCTTGGTCGAGGCCTTGTCGCCAGTGCGAATCGTGGCTTCGCCCTTGGTGAACATCAGGTTGCAGAGAACCGCGTTGGCGCTCGGCTCATACTTCGTCGCGACGGCCTCGGCCTTGAAGCCGTTGTCGTCGTAGATGGCGAAGCGGAACGGCATGCGGCTGATGACCGACTGGATGTCGACGTTGCCGGGGTTCTCACCGATCGAGATCGTGCAGAGACGGCCCGAAGCGTTGGTGACCGTGCCAGCGAGGTCCGGAGCGGCCATCGCGTTGATGAAGCCGTTGGCTTGAGCAGCGGCGACCAGGAGGTTCTTCTCTTGGTTGTCGCGGTCGAGCGCAGCGATCTGCAGATCCTTCTGGCTGATGCGATCGTTGAGCGCGGCAATCTCGTTGTTGAGGTTGCGGGCTTCGCCTTCGGCAGCGTTCTTGGCGTTGACGGCGGCGTCGCGTGCCTCGATGGCGGCGATGGCGTCCTTGTAAGCCTTGCGGGAGTCGTCGAATGCCGACTTGGCCAGCGTGTTGGCGGCTTCTTGCAGCGAAACGGCCTTCTTGAGGTCCGCAGCTTGCGAGCTCGTCAACTTGCCGAGACGAAGGTTGTCGTCGTTGGCCTTGTCGAGCGCCAGCTTGCGCTGGTCAGCGAGTTGCTGGAACGAGTTGCTCGAGTTGTCGAACTTGTTCCGCTCCTTTTCGAGAGCAGCAACCTGGCTTTTCGCTTGCTCGGCGTCCGCCTTGCGAGCCGACTGTTCCTCACTGAGGAGTTGCTTGTACTTGTGTTGGTTCTGGAGCAACTGGCCGCCCGTGAAGACGAAACCAGCGGCGAGGACCAGATTGAGAACGATGAATACGCGACCGATGGGACTCATGATGACCAGGTGGTTCTTTAGCTTGCTGCGTGTCTGAAGGGAGAAATCAGGACGCAGGTCATTAACCAGAGGGGTTGGAAAGACGCCAAACAGAAAGGCAAAAGACGGCCCTTCGGAACCTCCTGAGTGGTCGGACGACCGGACAGGAGAGATCCACATCCCAAGCGAAAGGGCCTTGGGGGCTGCGGAATCCTAACTCCATGCCCGGCACCGTCAAGAGCCACCTGAGCTGTCCCCGGAAGAGCCGGGAGCAACTGCGGCGGAGAGTGCCGTTCGAGCTGAACGGATTCTAACCCACCGAAGCACGCTGTGCGCTGCTCCGAGGGCCGTAAGCAGCGCCAGAACCCAGCCGCAACTACGTCGCAGCCATGCCATTGGGGGAATACGGCCAGTCGCACGATCGATCGAAACCTCGAGAATTCTCGCTGCGGGCTGTGGCGCAGGGGCAATCGTCAGCTCAGCGACGACCTGGCCGTTCGCGTCGACCGCGACGCTGTGGCCATCCATTGTGCAACGAACAATCGGAACGGCGTTTTCCAGCGCCCGAACCACGGTCATCGCGACCAGCTGGGTCAGCTCGGCGCCACCGCGATACCAGGTCTCATTGGACAGCACGACCAGGAACTCGGCGCCGGCGGCGACGCGGTCGGCCGCTGGGCCGTAGAAGGCGTTGTCGTAGCAGAGCAAGGACCCGAACGGCACGCCAGCGGCGGTCTTCATCGGGCGGCGCGCGGCTCCGGACAGGCAGTTGGCCGGAGTCCCGAGTGCCGCCTGGAAGCTCAGCCGCACCGAATCGGCCCAAGACTTGGGCAAGATGCCAACCAACGGCAAGAACTCGCCGCCTGGAACCAACCACTGCTTGGGCTGGTAGTCCAGGATGCGATGGTTCTGCAGTTCGACCAACAACGTCGCCGGACCAACCCCGCCTTGGTCATCTTCGAGGCTGGCACCAAACGCGATTCGAGTGTCCGACTTCGGAAAGCGCCCCGAAAACAACGCGCCGCGGCCCGACTCGACGTCCGCCAAGGGAATCGTCGGTGCGAGCAAGCTGCTCTCCGGCCACAAGATGAGGTCGAGTTCTTGCCCCGCTGGCCGCTGCTCCTGCAACAAGGCGGCCGTCGGTGCCAGCAAGCGCTGCTCGAGAAGGTCCATGAAGACCTCATGCCAACGTGGGCCGGCCCCCCAGATCTCGAAGGGATGGTAGCCCGGCTCGATGGCGGCAATGTGCACGCTGCGATCCGCCGCCGCTTCGTCGGCGGTCGGCGCGACAGCTGCGGCAAGCAGATGACCGGCAAGCACCGCCGCAACCGTCACCGCAACCGCCCCACCAAAGCGCAGCAGCGATGGCCGCCATGCCGGCACCGCCACCCGCCAACTCTGCCAGACTTGCACACCGGTCGCAGCAACCAACGCCAGCAGCGCATTCATCAGCGGTTCGCCGCCAACGGTCACGATGCGCATCAACGCCGGCCACTGCCACAGGCTGTGGCACGGCTGACCATGCGGGTAGTAGATGTCGGGCATCATCGCGCGCAGCCAGAACGTTCCGGCAACGGCGATCGCAAACGCGAGCGACCGGCCGCGCTTCGGCGCACCGCGCACCGCGGCAGTGCCCAACAGGAAGTAGAGGCCGCCGACCACGACGATCGCCAGATACGCCGGCAGCATGATGTGGCGCACCGACCACGAGAACCACGCCATGTAGACGCAGCCGTAGACGTAGCTGTGGCGCAACGTCGCGCGCTCAGACGTCGCGAGCACAAACCAGACCGCCAGTCCCGGCAGCACCAACCACTCGGCGAACGGCACGATCGCCGGCGGGGCACTGAAGCCAAGCAACAAGGCCCCGACGATGGCCAGCATCCAGTTGGCGGATCGACTCACGGCAGTTCCGTTGGCCGCGTGCTGCCGGCGACTTCGATCGAAGTGCAGTCTTCGCGCTTCACCTCACTCGGCACCAACGCGTAGCACGTGCCGAGCAACAAGCTGAATGGATCGCCACTGGGTGATGGCTTGGCTAGCTCGGCGACCAGATTGCCATCGGCATCGGGCACAAGCCGCGCCGGCACCGCCTGCACGCGCCAGTTCTTCTTCCAGGTCGTGTCCCCGAGCGACACCCGTGTCCCCCATTCGCCAGGATCGCTACCGAGCCAACGCTTGAGCATCGGCCGCACCAGCAAATCAAACACGGTGAACGTCGACGCAGGGTTGCCAGGTAGACCGAACACGTATTGCGTCGCATCGCCGTCTTGCCGCAAGCCAAAGTAGGTCGGCTTGCCAGGCTTCAACTTGATGCCGTGAAACTCCGTGACGACGCCCAACTCGGCGAGCGTCGTGTGCACCAGATCGTGCGTGCCCTTGCTGATGCCACCAATCGTCAACACGACATCGGCATCGGCGAGCGCCGCCTGCAACATCTCGCGCAATCCTTCGACTTCATCGGGAGCGATGCCCAAGCGCGTCGCGACGCCACCACACTCTTGCACCTGCGCCGCCAATGCCCACGAGTTGCTCTCGCGCACCTGATGCGGCAACGGCGTCTGCTCGACCGGGACGACTTCGTCGCCAGTTGCAACGATCGCCACTCTGGGCCGGCGCCGCACCGACACCTGGTGGTGGCCGAGCACTGCCAGCACGCCGATCTCGGCCGCGTGCAAACGGCAACCGGGAGCCAGCACTTCGACCCCCGCCTGACGCTCACTGCCACGCAGGCGGATGTTGGCATGCGGCGCAACGGCCTCGGTGACGGTGACCTGATCGCCTTCATAGCCATCGGTATTCTCGACCGGCACGACCGTGGTCGCGCCTTCGGGCACGACCGCGCCGGTCATGATGCGGATCGCCTGACCCAGTGTCAGCACACCGTCAAATGGCTTGCCTGCCAAGCTTGCGCCAATCACCGGCGTGCTCGTCCCGGCTTGCAAGCCATCGGGCCCGGTCGCGATCGCGAACCCATCCATCGCCGACCGGTCCGTAACCGGCCACGGACCATCAGTGCAAATCGCTTCCGCCAGCGTGCGTCCGTGGGCATCTGCCAACGTCACCCGCTCGCATTGCTGCTGGGATTGGGTGCGGGACAGCACGTGGGCACGCGCGTCACGCAATTCGAGAGGGTTCGCCATAGTGCCAGAACCTTCGCGCCGCGACGTGCTCGACGCAACATCAAGTCTCGTGCGTTCGCGCGGCAGCGCCAAGAAGGCCCCGGCGCGGCAAAGGCCCCAGCGGCAACCTCGAGCCCTCGCCCAGCTTCGCTTGCTTGCGACCTAGTTGCTCAGGAAGCAGACCATCAACTGGCCCAGCTCGGTCTCGAGGATGGTGCTTTGCCCAGCCGTCGCCGCCGCTTCCATGCAGATGCTCATCTCCTCGTCATCCAGTTCGCGCGGCAATCCAATCATCATGCCATCGTCTTGGGACGCCAATTGCATGACCAGCTCACCGCCGAAGATGTTGGCCAACTCGGCGACCGTGGCGCGGCCGTGCTCATCGACATCAATGTCCTCGGGCTCGCAACCCATCATGCCGGAGGCAACTTCCTGGATGAACCCAGGCGTCGCAGACACGGTAACGACGTAACTCGGATTGCCGCGAAGCTCGATCCACGCGTGCGACTTGGCCACCGCCAAGACTTCGCCGCCGGTCGAATCCGCCGGATCACAAAACACGAACGCCATGCGCTGCAATGCCGAACCAACGAGTTCGCCCAGATTGTCAGATGAAATCGTCAGCATCGTGATTCCCTATTGGCTGCCGAACAGGTCTGCCACGAGAGCTCGCAGTTCTTCCGGTTCGAATGGTTTGCGGAGGTAGTGCTCGACCCCCATAGCGGTCATGCGCGCAAGCCGCTTCTGGTTGCCTTCCGTCGTCACCAGCGCCACCCGGACCGCTGCGAGGTTCGGGTCCTTGATCTTCTCTTCGACGAACTGGAAGCCATCCATGACCGGCATGTTGAGGTCCAACAAGACAATGTCGGCGAGTTCTTCACGCAAGGCTGCCAACGCCTCCTGGCCATTGCATGCCTCGCGAATCTGGCTGGGAGCGGCACCAGCTTGCAACACCGCTCGACGGGCGGTGGCGCGAAGCAACGGCGAATCGTCCACGATCAGGATGCGGTAGTTCATGTCAGACTTCCTTCGTCACCGGTGCGGTCGCCGGCTGCCAAAGCACTTGGTTGCAGTCTTGCGACCGGATGCGCACCTCGCCAGTGGCCAGGTCGAGACTCATGGTGCGCGCGACGCTGCCGCCAGTGTCCTCCGCGACCAACGCCAGATTCATCTTCCAAAGCACCTTCCGCACCATCGTTCGGTTGCGCTTCCCAATCGCCATGTGGGCAGCACCCGCAAGGATCTCAGCGCCCCCCGCGGCAATCAGAATCAGACGGTTTTGCTCCGCGCCTCGCTCGACCAAACGGCGGAACATGCGCGGCATACCCGTAGTCGCATACATGAACTGCTTGAGTTCCTTTGGCTCACTCTTGGGACTCGGCTGCGGCAACATGAAGTGCAGCAAGCCACCCACACGTGCAATTGGATCGTAGGCCGTCAACCCAATGCATGACGCAAGCGCATACGTGACGATCTGGCCGTCGTCGACCGAACCGATCGCCATGTCCGCGACCCCGACCACCAAGCCATTGCGGTGATTCCCGCTCATTGCGCTGCGCCTGGGGCTAGCGAGGACGGATCGATATCGTCAATGACCTTGTCGATATCCAACAGGATCAAGACGCGGTCTTTGAGTTTGGCCAAGCCATCGATGTAGTCGCCGGATGCGTTGGCGCAACGCGGCGGCGCCTCGAAGTCTTCCGCGCGGATCGCCAACACTTCGCTGACACTGTCGACGACGCAACCAACACGGAACGACGAGTCGCAGCCGTTGCCGCAATCGACAACGACGATGACGGTCTCGGCGGTAGTCTCCGCTGGCTCCATGTCAAACTTGCGGCGCAAGTCGATGACCGGAATGATGCGACCGCGCAGGTTGATGACCCCCCGGACGAAATCCGGTGTGCGCGGCAAGCTGGTGATTTCCACCATGCCGATGATCTCACGCACTTTGAGGATCGCGATTCCGTACTCTTCCCTGCTGAGCTGAAAGGACAAGAACTTGCCGCCATCGAACGCGGCCTTCACGGCGGGCGCATTGTCAGTAGCTGCGTTGTCGGTGGTTGTATTCATCGATCCTTGTTCACTCCGTCTACGCGCTCAGAACGGACTCGACCAGAGTGCCCACATCGAGGATCAGTGCGACCCGACCATCGGTCATGATGGCTCCGCCAGACAGCCCGACGATGCGGTCCCGTGACATCCCCAGAGACTTGATGACGACTTGTTGCTGGCCGATGATCTCATCGACGAACAAGCAGTTGCGCTGACCGTCGACCTCGACCACGATCAGAATGCCTTCGCTGAGGTCGGTACAGCCACTCGGTTGGTCGAAGATCTCCTTGAGGCGAAAGATCGGTAGCACTGCGCCGCGCACGTGAACGCATTCGCCACGATCGACGACGTGGTGCACGTCCTTGGTGTTCGGCCGGAAGCTCTGCTCGATGCTAAGCGTTGGCACCACGTAGCGGCTCTCCCCCACGCGAACGATCATGCCATCGATGATGGCTAGCGTCAGCGGCAGTCGCAGACGGAAGGTCGTGCCTTTGCCAAGCGTGCTATCGATCTCGATCTTGCCACGCAACGCTTCGATGTTGCGGCGGACAACGTCCATGCCGACGCCACGGCCGCTGAGGTCCGTGATCGTTTCCGCGGTGGAGAAGCCCGGCAAGAAGATCAGGTTGAAGACTTCGAAATCGCTCATCGCCTGAGCGCTGACATCGTTGCCAAGCAGACCCTTCGACACGGCCTTGGCGAACACCTTGTCGCGGTCGAGACCGCGACCATCGTCGCGAATCTCGATGACGATCGAGCCGCCCTGGTGGTAGGCGCTCAGCGACAACTGACCTTCTTCGTCCTTGCCGATGGCAAGCCGGTCCGCTGGCGCTTCGATCCCATGGTCGATCGCATTGCGGATCATGTGCACCAGTGGGTCCGAGACCTGCTCGACGACGTTGCGATCGAGTTCGGTGTCTTCCCCTGCGATGCTCAGCGCCACGCGCTTGCCGGACTTGCCAGCGACGTCACGAACCAGCCGCGCCATCTTCTGAAACGTCGACTTGACGGTCACCATGCGCAGCGACATCGCCGCTTCCTGCAGGTCGCGGGTGATCTTGCCAACTTGGCCAATGTTGCGTGCCAGAGTCTGACCTTCGAGGCATTGGATCGCCGGATCCTGCAGAACCATCGACTGCGCAATCACCAACTCGCCGACCATGTCCACCAGCAAGTCGAGCCTGGTCGTGCTGACTTTGATCGTGCGCTCGACCCGAGCGGCGCGCACCTGGACCTGACCCGCCTTGACCGGTGCCGGCGGCGTGACCACGGCGGCAGACGAGGGCGTCGCGTCATGCGGAGCAACCAACTGCACTGCCGGCTCGGCAGACGCGGCTGCCAAACCAACCTGTGCTACATCCGACGAGCGCGCTGCGCGCGTCTGTAGCCGGTTGATCAGGTCGCGCCAATCGCCGCGACTGGGCGGGGTCTGCCCCTCGAGCCCATCGATCATCTTGGTGATCATGTCGCCAGCAGCGAGCACCAGGTCAATGTCTTGTGCCGCGAGCCGGAAGCGAGCAGACCGGGCGCCATCCAGCAGCGTCTCGGCGACGTGGGCAAGTTCCACCAACGCGTTCAGGTTGAGGAACGCGGCGACACCCTTGATCGTGTGGAACGCGCGAAACGTCAGGTTGAGGTTCTCGTCGCTGCCGGGGTTCTCGTCGTTGCAACCGTCATGATCGGTGTGACTGGAGAGCTCGACCATCGCAACCTCGGCGTCCGCAAGGTGCGAGCGGGCTTCGCCGATGAACTCGGGCAGGCTGTCGACATAGTCGCCATCGACGCGCAACTCGACCGGCTCGTCGTCATCCCCAAGTTGGCCAGGTGCTTGTTGGGCCAGGTGACACAACGTAGCCAGCATCGATTCCGCGTCACCAAACTCGGACTTGACGTCCGTAGCGAGACTCTCGACGAACCGCTTGATCATGTCGCCAAACGCCAACATCGTGTCGACCGGGAACGGTGCGCCATGCTCTTGGATGGCATCGATCATCGTTTCCGCCTGATGGCAGAGCGCCTGCGGCCCCAGCATGTTCAGAACGCCAAACTCGGCCTTGAGCGTATGCACCGTTCGGCGGATGCCGGTGAGGACTTCGCCAAGGCGCTCGCCAGCAGACTCAACCGATAGCAGCTCTTCTTCGAGGTCGCTCAACGCACCGAGCGCGCTACCAACGAACATCCCGACGGTCTCTGCATACAGCGCCTCGTCGTTGGCATCGGCGATCGCTAGCGGCTTCGGCGCCCGAACGTCAACCGGCTGGTCGCCGCGTGCAATGCACTCTGCCCACTGCGCAACAAACGTGCAGACCTCTCTCAGATGTTGTTCGATTCGCTCCGCGTTCTCGATCAGCTGCTCGTTGCCAACCAAGGTTTGGATCGTCTTGGTGGCCTCGCGGCACAGTTGCACCAGATCTTCAAACGACTGCTCGCGCGCCTGCCCCTCGATGGTACCCATCTGCTGCACCAGTTCGGCCGCAACCGCGTAGCCGCCAGCAGGCAAGCGATCGACGATCTGACTGAGTGTCTGGATTCCCGTAACGATGGACATTGGCAGCAATTGCCGTAGTCATCGGATCCCTTTGTGAAGCGACTTAAGCAGCGCATGGCCGGCACATTGTGATTGCGCCGAGGTCGCCGTAGCGTCGCGATTCTGATCACGAAGTTCGCGCGCGATTCGCTAGTAGTGTGATGCGGGCAGATGGGGTCTTGTCCGTGAGTCGGCGGCGACGCTCGCAAGGCGGGTTGCGACAGGCGTATTGGTGGCAAGTACATTCAGGGGTGGGTCGAGCACGACCCAACGCAGCGAGCGGCGTTGCCGGCCGCGGATAGGGCCGCAGGTTTCGGCCTCAAACTCCTGGAGGCCCGGCCGAAAAGCGGCGCCCCGCGACTGCGGCGACCTCGCCGCACTGGCGTCCCGCGAGAGCCTCGCCAAATCCACCAATCCGCCTGCGTTCTCGCGCACCACCACGCACAGCGATTCCATCCACAGGCGATGCACGCTGACTACCGGCCACGCCTCTAGCTGCGACCCGAACGAAGTGCCGCGCCACACATCTTGTAGAGCAACCGCGCGCCTACGTTCGCGTCCCACTCATCCTGTCCGGGCGATACCTCCACCAGGTCAAACCCAACGATGCGACGGCCACTTGCGGCAAGTTGCGCCAGCATGTGGACCACCTCTGCGAACTGCAGGCCACCCGGAACCGGAGTGCCCGTGTTGGGACACAGGCTCGGGTCGAGACCGTCAATGTCGCAACTAACCCAGACGCGTTCGGGCAACGCCTCGAACACTTCCGCGAGCAGTTGGTCGAACGTCTCGCCGGCGAATCGACGTCGATGCCACTCGGCATCGAAGTGGGTCACGACGCGGCCTTCGCTGGCATGGATCGCCTGCAGTTCTCCTTCGCTGTAATCGCGGATCCCAACCTGCACCAACCGTTCGACACCGGGGCAGTTCGCGAGCACGTTGTGCATGATCGACGCGTGACTCCAACGGAAGCCCTCGTAGGCATCGCGAAGGTCCGCGTGTGCATCGATATGCAAGATGCCGATCGGCTCGCGCTCGGCCACCGCGGCGATCGCCGCGAACGGAATCGAGTGATCGCCACCGATGACACCGACGATGCGGCCCGCGTCCAACAATGGGGCGACCGAAGCTGCCAAGGAAGCATTGACCAACTCGCCAGCGGCATCGACCTGACGCACCACAGCGTCGGCATCCACCGCCGATTGCACAGCCTCGCGAGCGGGCCCATGCGCCGCCGCAATGGCCGGATCGGCCGGCAGCATATGAATCCCTTCCTCGTAGATTCGCCCGAAGTGCCAATCGTAGAGATCCACCTGATGGCTGGCCCGCAGGATTGCCTCGGGCCCATTCT
>CAXBFC010000052.1:0-26300 GCA_963974725.1 uncultured bacterium
GTGGCCGGGAGTGCACGTCAGGCTGGAAGCGCGCGAACTGCTGTATGGGGCAAGTTCTCCGCACGTTTGGCCGAATGAAGTGGTGACCGACGCCGCGGGGCGATTTGCATTCGAAGCTGCTGCCGATGTGCCAGGCTTCGCTCGTTTGTCGGTGCCAGGATTCGAAAACGTCGAGGCGGAGTGGGTCGCGAGTGAAGGTGCGCAAGTTGTGCTCGCAGTGCCCGGTGCACTTCGCATCGAAGGGCACGTCGTCGATCACTCGGGTAACCCAAGGTCCGCGGTGGTGGTGCTTGCCAGCGCCGCTGACTATCGAACGCAGGCCCGAACCGCCGTGGCCTCGGAACGCTTCTCGTTGCAGCCGAAGACGCTCGGCAAACACATCCTCTCGGCGACGGGAGAAGGATCGTTGGTCGGATCGGCAACAGTCGAACTGACCGCCGCGCAGCCGCGCGTCTACATCGAAGTGAAACTTGAGGAACTCGAACGAATCCCCGAGCCGGTTGCACCAACGGGGCCAGTCCTTGAACTTGATCTTGGCAACGGGAAGGCGGCTGGCTTCCAGGTGCCGCTCGTCACGCCACCCGTCGACCACAACGCCATCGTGGTCGAAGTCTTTGGCGCTGATGGCAAGCTAGCCAAAGACGTCGTCGTGCAGCGCGCCAGTGAGTTGGGTTCGGTCATGCATTGGGGCCTGACCAGTAGCACGGCCAATCATGTGACATTGCGAGAGAGCCAGGTGAAGGAGCGGCCGATGCGGCTCTTGTTCTCGAACCGGCAGTTTTCCGAGCATGGTTGGCTCGACCTTGCCGAGGGTCCGCTACCGGGGCGCGTGACCGTGCAGCTTGGGGTGCGCGGCAGTGTTTCGGTTGAAGCGCGATGCCGTGGGCGTGTTGCCCGAGGGGTCATGCTGCAGATGTGGACGCACCACGAAGCCTTCTCCAGTGGTCGCGGCAAGCACCACCTGGAGGCCAACGAAGTGCCGGCCGGCCCGGCATTGATTGAGGTGCGGCGCGGCTTTGAGTTGGTCGGCACCAAGGCGATCCTGGTGCAGCCCGGAGTGTTGACTAGCGAAACGATCGAAGTCGAACTGAAGTAGTCGCCGTTCGCATGGGACCATTGGGTGCAGCTCCTGGCGGATTTGACCGCTCTGTTGAGGCATTCACATGATGTCCCGTGTGGTAGCCTCTTTGCGCCGGAAGCCCATCATGACCTCAGCCGACGCCACGCTCGATCGTCCCACGCCAACGCGCCTTGCATGTGACTTGCTGTTGGCGGTCGCGTTCGGTTGGTTCGCTTACGCGCTGTCGTGTTGGCTGGTACCGCCGATTGCTACGGCGAGCGGCTTCGGTACCGAATGGCAGCTGATGTCGGAGAACCCCTTCCGTGATCGGGGGCTCTTTCCGCATCGGGCGTTGGTGCCGTTCCTTGCGTGGTTGTTGGGGCTTGGTGGGGAGAGCTACCTTGGCTTCACGCACGGCCTGCATGGGCTGATGTTGGCGTCGGTGTTCTTTGTGGTGGTGCGTCTACGCGGCCGCTATCTCGATGCGTTGCTGGTGACGTTTGCCGTTGCGATCACCGCACCGGTGCAGATGTACAAACTGCACTGGTCGGGCTACACCGACCCGCTGTGCTACACGCTGTTCTTGTGGATGATGCTCGCGGTGCGCAAGCCAGTGGTGATGTGGTCGTTGCTGCTCATCAACCTGACGAACCACGAGTTGGCGGTGTTCTTGGTGCCATGGCTATGGTTCCTACGTCGCCGTGAAGACGCGCGGTGGCAGTTCGATGGCATCTGCCTGGGCGCCGTGCTAGCCATCTATGCCGCGTTCTACTTCTGGGTGAAGGCCAACGTCGTCGAGACCTACAGCGTCGACTACTTCATGGCCAATCCCCTGTTCCCCGGTGGTTCGTTGGTGGTGTGGAACCTCGCGGCTGTGCACTACACGTGCGCGTTCGGTCCCATCCTGGCTGTGCTTGCGTGGCACCAACACACCAAGAGCCAGGCCGGCGAGCGCTGGCACCTTTGGTTGGTCGGTATGGGCATCGTCGTGATCTTCTGCATCGCGTTCGATTGGGCGCGCCACTCCAACTTGATTCTTTTGCCGCTGATCGTTGCGGCCACACGCTTCCTTGGTGTTAGCAATCGTCACCGTGCGATCTTCATCGGCGTGTTGGTGTTGACTCAAGTGCTGTTTTGGCTTGTGCCACCGTGGTCACCAACTGCCTGGCCAACTCACGAGCTGGTCGAAGGCCCCGCGTCGTGGCGTGCTGAGCACCCGGCGCCAGAGCGAATGTTGGTGACGACGGGTGTCGTCGTCCCGACCGCGGCGGGCATTGGCTTCGGATCGTTGTCAGCGGTGTTGGACAACTGGTTGCCGCTGATCTGGAAGCTGCTCGTGAGCATTCACGCGATCGGCATCGCCTTCTGGTTCGCCGGTTGGGCCTGGGCGCGGCATCAAAACCGCGCCGCGAGCTAAGCCACCAGGCCTGCCCGGAGTTTCCAACCCGGAGTTTCCCGTCCGGGCTACACCAATCCGCGCCGCTGCAACACAGCTTGCGTATCCAGCGCCCGGCCGCGGAACGCCGCGAACATGTCCATCGGCTGCTGCGTCAAGCCGCGGGACAACACCGTGTCGCGGAAGCGTTGGCCGTTTTTGCGCGTCATGCCGCCGTTCTCCATGCAGTAGGCGAAGCCATCTGCGGCGAGCGCTTCGCTCCACAGATACGCGTAGTAACCAGACGAATAGCCGCCCGGCCAGATGTGCGCGAAGTAGGTGCTGCGGTAGCGCGGCGGTGCCAGTGAGTAGGCGACGCCCGCTGCTTCGAGCGCTTGTTGTTCGAACGATCCGACGTCGGTGACCTTGGTGCCGTTGGGCAGCGAGTGCCAGGCCAGGTCGAGCCACGCAGCCGCGATGTATTCGAGCGACGAGAAGCCTTGGCCAAACTTGCGGGCTCGCTTGATCTTGTCGTTGAGATCGGTCGGCATCGCCGCACCGGTCTTGAAGTGCTTGGCGCAGCGCTCGAGCACCTTCGGATCGAACGCAAAGTCCTCGTGGAACTGCGACGGATACTCGACAAAGTCGCGCGGCACGCTGGTGCCGGCCAGCATCGGATACTGCACCTTGCTAAACATGCCGTGCACGCCGTGGCCAAACTCGTGGAACATCGTCGTGACCTCGTCGAAGCTGAGCAGGGTCGGCCCTTCGCTCGGCTTCTTGAGGTTCATGACGTTGACGACGACCGGCTTGGTGCCCAGCAGCTCGGACTGGCTGACGAAGCTGCTCATCCACGCACCGCCGCGTTTGCTCGGTCGCGCGTAGTAGTCGGCGTAGAACAGCGCGATCTGCTCACCGCTCTCGTCGAACACGTCAAACACACGCACCGTCTTGTGATAGACCGGCAGGTCGGTGCGCTCCTTCATCGTGATGCCGTAGAGCTGGTTGGCCATGAAGAACAGGCCGTCATGCAGGACCCGCTCAAACTCGAAGAACTGCTTCACCTCGGCTTCATCGAGGTCGTAGCGCGCCTTGCGCACGCCCTCAGCGGCCCACGCCCAATCCCACGCCTCAAGCTTGGTGCCGGGCGCAACCTTGTCGAGGTGACTCTGTAGTTCGGCCGCTTCGGCCTTGGTCTTCTCGACGATCGTGCCCGTCATGCTGCCCATCATTTCACGCACGGCAGCGGGCGTTCCCGAGGTCTCGTCATCGAGCACATAGTGGGCGTGCGTTTCGTAACCGAGCAGTTCGGCGCGTTCGGCACGCAGCGCGCACAGCTCGAGCACGATCTCCTTGGTGTCGTTGTCGTTGCCTTGGCTGCAGCGGGCACTGGACGCATCGAAGACCCGCTTGCGCGTGTCGCGATTGTTGAGCGAAGAAAGGATGCCTTGCGACGTTGGCAGTTGCAGCGTGATCAAGAACTTGCCGTCGTGGCCCGCTTCCTTCGCTGCATCCGCGGCCGCCGAGATGTCGCTATCGCTGAGTCCGTCGAGTTCGGCTTTGGTCTCGACCACCACCGCCAGTGCTTTGGTGTCGGCCAGCAATCGCTCTTGGAACTTCGGCGTCAACTTCGAGGCCTGCTCATTGAGTTCACGAATGCGTTGCTGCTTGTCATTGTCGAGCAGCGCCCCCGCGCGCACGAACGACACGTGGTAGCGTTCGGTCAGTTGCTGTTGCTCCGGGTCGAGCCCATAGCGGTCGGCGTGCACCGCTTGCACCCGCGCGAACAGCTCACGGTTGAGCCAAATAGCATCGCGATGTGCCGCGAGCTTCGGCGCGATCTCGGCCTGGATCTTCTGCAGCCCGTCCGTCACCGTCGAACCCGTCAGATTGAAGAATACATAGGCAACGCGCTCCAGCACGGCGCCCGTCTTCTCCATCGCTTCAATCGTATTGGCAAACGTCGGCGCCTCGCTCTGAGACGCAATTGCCTCGATCTCCGCCAGATTCTGCTCCATGCCGACCTCAAACGCCGGCACGTAGTGTTCTTCACGAACCTGATCGAACGCGGGGGCCTGCAGCGGCAGCGTGCTGGGGGAAGAGAACGGGTTGTCGGACTTCAGTTCGGCAGTCGCATTTGACATGCCCCCAGTATCGGCAATCCCGCCCCCCTTTCCGAGGAAGTGCGTACGGTGCCTGGACAAAAAAGCACATCCTCGCAGCTAGCTGCGAGGATGTGCTTTTTTGTCCTGGCACCGTACGCACTTCCTCGCGGCTACTTGGGTTCGCGGTTTAGGAGCACGTCTTCGTAGGCGAATAGGGATGGGGCGCCGCCGGTGTGGAGGAATAGCACGTTCTCGTGCTTGCCGATCGTGCCGGCGCGGATCATGCCGATCATGCCGGCCATGATCTTGCCGGTGTAGACGGGGTCGAGCAGGATGCCTTCGGTGCGCGCGAGCAGTTGCACGGCTTCGACCATCGTGGCGTTGGGCACGCTGTATTTCGGCTGCCAGAAGCCGCCGACGCATTGCACTTTGTCTTCGGGGACAGTGACGCCGAGTTCTAGCAGGTCGCAGACGGCTTGGGCTTCGCGTTGCACGAGCGGCGCCTGGTCTTCGGGGTCGCGGCTGACGCCGACGCCAGTGAGTTGGATGTCGATGCTGTTGGCGAGGAAACCGGCGACCATGCCGCCGTGCGTGCCGGAGCTGCCGGATCCGAGCACGACGCGATCGAGCTCAAGGTCTTGCTCGAACAATTGTTGCTGGAGTTCCTGGGCGCAGGCGACGTAGCCGAGGCCGCCAAGCGCGTTCGAGCCACCACCGGGAATCACGTAGCCCTTGCGGCCTTCGGCCTCGACGGCGTTCTTGATCTTCTGCATCCCGGCCGCCATGTCGCTGCCGCCTGGCACCACGGTGATCGACTCGACGCCCATCAAGTGGAACAAGAAGTTGTTGCCGCTGGCGCGCTCGTCATAGCTGCCCGGTACGCGCTCCTCGATCAGGAAGCGGCACTTCAAGTCTTCTTTGATCGCTGCCGACAGCGTGATCCGGCAGTGATTGGATTGCGGCGCGCCACACGTGATCAACGTGTCGCAACCACTCGCTAGCGCGTCGGCGACCAAGAACTCCAACTTGCGCGTCTTGTTGCCGCCCGGCGTCAGGCCAAGCTGGTCATCGCGCTTGATCCAGATCTTCGGACCGCCGAGCGCCTCGGTGAAGTTCGGCAAGAACTCGATCGGCGTCGGGCCGTGGGTGTAGCGACGGCGAGGAAAGCGGGAAAGGTCGACCAAGGGTGCGTTGGGTGGGTTGGGGGTGTGGGAGTGGGTTCGTGCGGAGGGCGATGTGGATCCTACTCGCGCAGCGCGTGAGGGACCAAGGGCGCGGGCGCGAAGCAGAGCGTAGACTGTGGCGATGCGAAGGAGTGTGGTTGTTGCGGTATTGCTTGTGGGGCTTGGCTTTGCGTGGCTGATGGGTGCGTTTGCGGGTGGCGATCCGATCCTTGCGACCCCGATGCCAGAGAATCCGATGCCGAAGGGCGCGGATGCGGTCGTTCCTAGTGGCCAAGACGAAGGTTCCAAGCGCGACCTCGTCGACGAAAGGGTGGCTGATGTGAGCCCCGAGCCCGTTCAGGTTGCCCCGGTATTGGCAGTGGTCGTCGGTCGAATCATCAACACGGCATCACGTCCCGTGGCCGGTGCGACGGTGCAGTTGTGGTCGCCGGGTGACGATGATCGTGCGGCTAAGGGTGAGACCGAGGCCGATGGCATGTTTCGCATCGAAGCCAAGACTCCCGGAGCCTGTGATCTCGCGGCCTTCGCGGCGGCGTTTGGATTCGTGCGGCGCGAGGGGTTGCGCGTGGCGATCGGGGTCTTGGATGTTGGCGATCTGGTATTGCAGCCGAAGCCGGCGGTGCTCGGTCGGCTGATCTATCCGGATGGCCAGCCCATCGTCGACATGCGCGTCCAGGTTTCGAAGACCACTGGCGCGCGTTCCCGGTTGGTGGCTGGGGCCTTCTATGAGACAGTCAAGACCGACGAAAACGGTCGGTTCCGGATTCTCAATCTCACCGAAGGAACCTATGACGTGAAGTTGCCCTACTTCAGGTTGCGCGGGGAGAAGGAGCCCGAGCTACGGGTTGTGACGGGGCAAGCGGAGCAAGAAGTAACGATTGCTCGGCATCGCATTTTGGTGCGCGGCCCTTTGGGGATCGGAGTTTCTGGCTGGACGAAGGCGCGGTCGCAGGAGATTCAAGCTGCGCTCCAAACTGACCAAGGTTGGTTTGAGTTGTTCGAACGGACGGATGCGCGCGGAGCAGGTGGCTTCCGAGAGTTCCTTGTGACCTGCGGTTCGTGGTGGCGCTTGAGCAACTCGGCAGGCAACAAATGGCGCGAAGCCTTGGTGCATGCGGAGAGCATCCGCAACGAGACCGAAGTCGACCTCGAACCCTTGCCGGTCGCGTTGTCCGGCAAGCTGCGACTGCGTGCGCGAACAGCTGACGGGTCCGCGCCCAGTAGTGCGGAGCTGACCCGTGTTCGGGCAACCGCGTTGAACTCGCCCGCTCGATACGAAGCTGCGACTCGTGATGGTGAGGACTTCGTGTTCCGCGTCTCGCCCGGCAGGTATCGCATGCGCATTCGGCTTGGGCTCGGCCGCAACGGTCTTGACGAGTTTGCCCCCGTCGATCAAGAGGTCCACATCAGCGAGAACATCGAAACGCTGGTCTCAGTCGAAGCGCGATCTGGCGGTCGCGTGCAAGTCACGCTGCACCTGCCCGACAACAAGAAGGTGCGCTCGGTCAGTGGCGTGACGGTCACCAACCTTGGCTTGTCTGGTGAGCCGGTTGTCCTTCGACCCTATCAAGTCAATCTTGCCGACGGCTACAGACGAGGCACGCCATCTAGTGAGACGCCGTTTATCTGCGTGCCGATCTTGCGGCCTGGTCGACACGAGTTGACCGTGACAGCCAAAGGCTACCAGCCGCAGAAGGTGACGGCGTTTGTCGAAACCGGCAAGATCACGCCGGTCGAAGTCTGGCTGGTTCGCTAGCGGGGTGACCCAGAAGTTCGGCGCAAATGTCGCCGGCTCTGAACGTCGCTCGCGGCGTTGCGATTCCTCGACAGGATGTCTGCAACATGCCATCGTCACCGCGCCTTGCGAGCAACGCTCATGACTCGCCGACTTATGTCACGAACGTTCGAAACACCACACTAGCGACTCAACGCGGAGCTGAAGGCAGCCTTCTTGGCCGCGCGGAAGATCGTGTGGTGCTCTTCTTCGGGGTGCGGTTCATAGACCAGGCGGAACGTGCTCGGCGCGTTCTCCTTGATGATGCGCGCCAGTTCCGCCGCGTGCGGTGCGATGTCCTTTTCGTTGGCGTTGGTCAAGAACAACCGCATCTTGTGCCCGATCGTGTCGACCAGGTAATCCTTCGCGGCGCGCACGAGGGAATGGTTGTTCCACCAGAGGCTCGGGCTGACGGCGATGTAGCGATCGAAGAGTTTCGGTTCGAGCAGCATCGTCTCGATGACGAACAATCCGGCTAGCGATTCGCCGACGATCGCACGTTGCGCATTGCAGCGATAGCGCCGTTCGATCTCGGGAATCAGCTCGTCGCGGAGGAACGCGCGGAACTGCGCCGATCCGCCAACCTCTGGTGCGATCTTGAGATCGTCGGCAACGCGTGTCGGTCCGGTCAAGTCGCGCCGTCGCTGGGTGTTCTCGATTCCGACAACCAGCATCGGCGGGATCGTGCGCACCTCGATCAGCGCTTCGATCGTCGCGACGATGTGCGGGAAGTCTTCGCCGATGCCACCGTCGGGCATGTAGAGCACCGGGAATCGCGCGGTCGGATCTTCGTTGTAGCCCTTTGGCGTGTAGACCGAGATGCGCCGTTCTTCGCCGACCGCGGTCGACTTCAGCATCAAGATCGTGTGCTCGGGGATCGGGTCGCCGGGCTGTGTGCTGCAGCTGGCAAGCGCGAGCAGCAAGGATACGACGAGGGCAGGATGGCGTGCGGCAGTGATCACGTCGGCAGGATAGGCCTTGTTCGGCGACAGCGGCTTCAAGAACTGGGTGATCTCTTGTGGGCGTTCGCTGTCTGGCTCGTCGAGCGTGACGATGAGGGCCGGGCGCGGCACGGTGGCGACTGGTTGGTCCGCATTGCGTAGTGCTTGCCTGCTTCGAGCTTGACTGGCGCGCGCCGAACAGCCGGGCTGCGATTGCAGTCATGCAAGGACTCGACCGCACCGCGAACGGTCGGTCAAGTCGCGCGTTAGCTGACCAGTTTGGACAGGTCGGCGACGCGGTTCATCAGCGTATGCAGTTCTCGAAGCAGCGCGTAGCGATTGGCCCGCAGTGCCTGGTCTTCGGCGTTGACCATGACCTTGTCGAAGAACGCATCGACCGGTGCCTTCAGCGAGGCGCAGGCAGCGAGCGCCACTTCGTAGTTGCCTGCGTCGAAGTCCGGACCGGCACTCGCCGCGACCTTGAGTAGTTCGCTGTGCAACGCCTTCTCCTGGTCGTCCTGCAGTAGCGCCGTATCGATGCGGCCGCCGGCGGTGTCTTCGCTCTTTTTCAGGATGTTGCCAATGCGCTTGTTGGCCGCCGCGAGCGACTCCGCTTCCGGCAGCTTCGAGAACGCGCGCACGGCCGTCAGCCGCGCATGCACATCCGCCAAGCGCTGCGGGCGCAAGCTGACCACCGCGTCGATCTCTTGCGGCGTGTAGCCCTGATCCTTCAGCGACGTCGCCAGGCGATCGAAGAAGAAATCCTGCAGCTTGGCCTCCGGGTCTTCGATCTTGTCGCCGAACACCGTCATCGCGATGTCGATCAGTTGGTCCAGCTGCAGCGGCAGTTCGCGTTCGACCAGCATGCGGATCGTGCCGAGCGCGTGGCGGCGCAGCGCGAACGGATCCTTGTCTCCCGTCGGCACCTGGCCAATGCCAAACAGGCCGACCAGTGTTTCAAGCTTGTCCGCCATCGCCACCGAAACGCCAACCGCATCACGCGGCAGCTCATCGCCAGCGAAGCGCGGCTTGTAGTGGTCTTCGATCGCTTCGGCGATCGCTTCCGGCTCGCCATCGTGGCGCGCGTAGTAGCCGCCCATGATGCCCTGCAGCTCGGGAAACTCGCCGACCATCTCGGTCAGCAAGTCGGCCTTCGCCAGTTGGGCCGCGCGATCGCACAGCGACGCCATCGCTTCGCCCCCGAGCAGGTTGCCAATCGCCTTGGCCAACTCGCGTACGCGTAGCACGCGTTCGCCCTGCGTGCCAAGCTGGTTGTGGTAGACGACCTTGTCCAAGCCCGACAGGCGCGCTTCGAGCGTCTTCTTCTTGTCGGTCTCAAAGAAGAACTTGGCATCGGCGAGGCGCGGGCGAACCACGCGCTCGTTGCCGCCAACGACTTCGCTGGCGTCGTCAGGCGTGATGTTGCTGACGAGTAAGAACTTGTTGGTCAACTTGCCGGCGCCGTCGAGCAGCGGGAAGTACTTCTGGTTCTGCTTCATCGTCAGGATGAGGCACTCCTGCGGCACTTCGAGGAACTGCTCTTCAAACTGGCACAGCAGCACGTTGGGTCGTTCGACCAGCGAGTTCACCTCGTCGAGAAGCTCTTCGTCCTCGATCGGCGTCAAGCCTTCGGCCTGTGACTTCGCCGCCAACTGTCGGACAATCTCCGCGCGTCGTTCAGCATACGAAGCGATCACGGCGCCATCGTTGGCGAGCTGCTGGGCGTAACCATCGGCATCGCCAATCGTCATCGTCTCGGCCTTGGCCTCAAAGCGATGGCCTTGGGTGACATTGTTTGCGCGCACGCCGAGTGCTTCGACCGCGATGACGTCGCTGCCATGCAGTGCCGTCAAGCGATGCACTGGCCGCACGAACTTGATGTTGCTCCAGCCATCGGCCTGTTGGTAGGTCATCACTTTGGGGATGGGCAGCTTGGCAATCGTCGCATCCAGCGCCGTCTGCAAACCTGCTGCCAGTTCCGCCCCCGGCTCCATGCGATCGAGCCACAACGTGTCGTTCTTGCCATCGCTCTTCTTGGTCAGCGTCGGCACGACGCTCTCGTCGAGGCCAAGCGCCGATAGCTTCTTCTTGAGCGGCATCGTCGCGTTGCCATCGGCGTCGAGTCCGACCTTGACTGGCACGAGCTTGACCTCGACCTGCTGATCGGCCGCGCGCTCGGCAACGTCCTGCACCAGCACCGCCAAGCGTCGTGGTGTCGCGAAGGTCGCGACGCCACTGTCTGCCGGCGTTAGCCCTTGCTCACGCAAGCTCGACACCAGCACAGATCCGAACGCATCCCCAAGCCGCTTCAGCGATTTCGGCGGCAGTTCTTCGACGAACAGTTCAACAAGCAGGCTCTTCGTGGTCATGGTTGGGCGAAAGATCCTAGGGCGTGGCCGTTGCGGGGCCAGAGACAAGGAGGTTTCTGGGGTTTGGGGCGGTGCTCGGATCTACCGGTGAACGCGGCGAGCTCCTGGGGTTCCAACTGGACTCGACAGCACTCTGCAGTGCCTCCGGAGCGCGGGGGCTCGGCTTGTGGCGAGTCGTTGCACAATCCTGCTATTGTCCGATTGTCTTGCTTCCGGCGCAGTGCGACGAGAACCAACCATGATCAAAGCCCTCCTCACGGTGACCTGCCTGTTGGCAGCGGTTCACATCACGACCCCAGACCTCACCGCCCAGAAGGTCAGCAAACAGAGCGCCAGCCAACAGCTGCCCGACCCCGACGGCAAAAGCGCGAAGATGCGCAAGAAGGTCAAGGTGTTCATCTTGCTGGGGCAGTCCAACATGTTGGGTGCCGGCAAGATTGGTCCGGAGACCAAGGAGGGCACGCTAGAGCACGCGGTCAAGACCGAGAACCTCTACCCGTTCCTCGTCGATGACGAAGGCGCGTGGACCGAGCGGAAGGACGTTCGCAATGTTCGCGTCATGGTTGGGCGTGGCGGGGGCATGCGCGTTTTCAATAACGAGTGGATGACGATCAAAGGCCGGATCATTGGCCCGGAGTATGGCATTGGTCATCACCTAGGCAACTTGCTCGACGAACCGGTGATGATCTTGAAGAGCTGCATCGGCAATCGCAGCCTTGGCTGGGATCTGTTGCCGCCGGGCAGCGAGCAGTTCGAGTCCGATGGCAAGGTGTACGCTGGCTACAAGGATAGTCCGGACAAGTGGGAGAAGGGCACCGAGCCGAAGCCGATTGGCTGGTACGCCGGCAAGCAGTACGACGACGATACTGCCAACGCGAAGAAGGTTCTCGACGAGTTGAAGACCTACTACCCCGGTGCGAAGGGCTACGAGATCGCGGGGTTCTTCTGGTGGCAGGGCGCCAAGGATTGTGGCAACGCCGCACACTCCGCGCGCTACGAACAGAACCTGGTGCGGTTGATTGAGCAGCTGCGCAAGGACTTCCAAGCGCCAAAAGCCAAGTTCGTTTGCGCAACGCTTGGACACGTGACGAAGAGCACGGGTGGCAACGAAGGTGCGGTGCTCAAGGCGCAGATGGCCGTCGATGGCAAGAACGGCAAGTACAAGCAGTTCAAGGGCAACGTCACGACGGTCTATGCCAACCCGTTCTGTCACGGCGGCAGCGCCAACGGCCACTATGGCGGCAATGCCAAGACCTACATGGATGTTGGCCTTGCGATGGGTGAGGCGATGGTCGAGTTGCTCAAGAAGGGCAAGTAGATCGAGCGATCGGATCCGGGTAGGCGCCCGGTTGCTGGGCGCCCGTGACGCAAAGGCCTGCTTTACTGATCGCGAAAGATCGACAGGCGCCGCTGCTTCAAGACGATCAGGCAGTTGCGAACCAGTTGGTGGTTGCGATGCATCACCGTCAGATACAGCGGGTCGACGAAGCTCAGGCCGTAGCGCACGAGTAGCTGCTGGATCTCGTCCTGATATTCGATGTAGAAGTGTGCGGGGTCGGTCTGTGGCGCGGCTCGTTGCAAAAGGGCAAGTAATTCGGGGTCCGCGAACACGGGTGAGAATGCATTGACGTCTGCAGGGATCGCGTCTCGCTGCGCGACGAAATGATCGCGCGCCGCCTGCCGGAGTGCGCTCTGGTTGCTGGCGTCGTGCCACGCCCCGATCCCCTGCCAGCAAACGGCTGCGTAGATCAACGCCAAGCAAGTCGAGCGTAGCCGAGCGTGCAGGTTCGAGCTTGCCAACAGGAGGCTGACGGCGACCCACAAGGGCGTCGCGTAGGAGATGTATCGTCCGGCGCGCGCATCGTCGAGCGAGTGGTTCATGCGGCCGATGGCGGTGATCGCTGCTGCTCCGAGAGAGAGCAGCAGCAGCGCCACGAGGAACGGCTTGGCGCGTGGGGTGTTGGATCGAATCAGTAGCGCGCCGGCGGCAAGGCAGCCAATGATGCCACTGAGGTGCGAAGCGAGCTGGGACTGACCGGCAATTGGCGACCCAAGGTAGGTGAACACGTAGTCGAGGGCCCGCAGCGGCGCTTGCAGTGGCGCCATGGTGTCTGCGTCTGTTTCGAGCAGGTCATACGCGTTGGCGGCTACGAGCGTTGCGATCACTGTCCACGCGATCATCGGGCGTGCCGCGTTGCGCAGGTTCCCGTGGCTGAGCACGATGCCGACGATGCCGATCGGCCAGACGAGATTGCCATGGAACTGCGAGCAGCTGGCGATGATTCCTGATGTGATCGCAGCGATCAGGCGCATAGTCGTCGGATTGGCGCTACAGATCAGGTGCAGACTAGTCAGGCTGGCAAGCACGCAAAGCAGCGACGAAATCTGTAGCCCCCACAGCCAGTTCTGATGTTGCGTGACCGAGAGTGCGAGCAAGGCAACGGTTGGCAGCGCGAGCACGGATCGGCTGCCGCGTTCACGCTGCACCTGCATCGTGCGCCATGCGAAAACGGACAAGATGCCGAGCCCGAGCAAGCCGTTGACAAGCAGTTCCGCCCTGCAGTTCCAATCGGTCCACGAAGCCAGTGACAGCATGATCGCCATCGGCACAGGCATCCAGTGCTCGTGATGCGGCTCCGTCAGGTCGGTCCACAGAAACCCGTCGCCGCAGGCACGTTCGATGCGTGGCGCCAACGCCCATTGGTCGTTCAACGGAATGTCGATGCCGTGGCATGCAATCAGGCTGGCCAAGGCTGCGATCGGTAGCGTGGTCAGGATGGCTTGCAGCCATGTGCGAGCATGAGATGTCATGGGCGCGCGCCTGGGGGTTGGCTGCGAGGCCGTAGCGGGTCTATCGAGCGGGCACGAACTGCACCGCGTCGACGATCACGTAGCCATCCGAACCCTCGTTCGAGATGGTCACCGAGGTTTGTTGGCCGGCAACGCATCGGTAGGTGCCGATGGCTTGAAAGGTGCCGCGGTTCGGCGGTTGCTGCTGGTTGACGAATACAGCCGCTGTCCCGTCCGCGTGCTTGATCGTGACTTTGGCGTTGCTCGCGCGGTTGCTGTGCGGGGTGTAGGCGATACGGATTTCGTAGGTTGCGGCCTTTGGTAGATCCGGTGTGAACTCGGCAGCCTTGTGCCCTTTGGCCACGTTGCCATCGTGGCGATAGCCGATGCCGACGTAACCGGCTGCCGAATGGCTTGTGGTCCAAGCGCCGGTCAATTGCGCGTCCTTGTCATCGAGCACGATTCCCTTCAGCGACTTCACATCGATGCCGGGCTTGCTGCGCGTCTGGGTCCATTGCAGCACCTGACCATCCTCGACAAGGCGCCGCTGCAGTTCTTCGACGTCGATGTCCTGCACCGCGACACCTGCCTCGATGGCCTGCACCGCCGCGGTCGCCGCGGACTGTCCGAGTACCATGAACACCGGTTCCATTCGGATCGATCCATAGGCCATGTGCGACGCAGACAGGCATGCGGGCACGAGCAGGTTTTCGCACTCGGAGTTCTTTGGCCGAATCGAACGGTAGGAGATTGGATACGGCGGAAAGCCGCCGATCTGCACGTCGCCTTCGTTGCGAACGTGACCGTGCTCGTCGACGTAGCGCTGCACGTGGTGCGAATCCATCGTGTAGGCCGCGAGCCCGACTGCGTCTTCGACTTGGCGGCGACCCTGGCAGTCGTGCTGGGTCATGACGTAGTCGGACACCATGCGCCGCGCTTCCCGCACATACAGCTGGTGTGGCCAGTTGCCGTGCGCGACGAACTCGTCCTTGGCCGGGCCGAAGCGCTGGAAGTGCTCGCGGATCTTCTTGGGCACGCGCGGGTGATGTGCCAAGGACCACAGCAAGCCTTGTTGGTAGGACAAGTGGCGATCGAAGATGGTCGCGCGGGTTGCGTAGTCGGCGTTGGCCCAGTCGTAGTTGCTGCCAATGAAGTCGGTCGACACGGCGAAGTTGTTGTTCGTGTCGGTCTTGCGATTCGGCATCCAAATCGGGTTCCAGGGGATGCGCATGTCCCCGGCTTCGAAGTTGCGGAACAGCAGCTCATAGAGCGGTTCGTCGTAGTCCCTGGGCTTGATCCATGGCGCCCGGTTCGCGGCCACATCGGTGATGCACATGCGGAAGCAGTAGGCTTGCACGCGGTGGTCGCCGGTGCCGTCCGTCGGCAGCGGCCCGGCGGTGATTCCAGGTAGCAGTCCGCTGCTCGCGTCGCCGGGGACTAGATAGGGGTCGACTGGCACGACGAACTGATGGTGGACCGCGTTCTTGACCTGGACCCCGTTGAGGGTCTCGTCGTAGTCGGAGTTGGCTTCGCGGCCGACGGTGTAAGAGACGCCGGCCTTTGCCATCAAGTCGCCTTCATAGGTTGCGTCGACGAACATCTTGCCGCGGAAAACACGCCCCGATTCCATGCGGATCGAGGTGATGCGCGTGCCGTCCATGGCGACGCCGCCTGACAGGTCGAGGCGTTCGCCCAAGACAATCGGCACTTCGCGTGCTGCGAGCATGGCCCGCAATACCTGTTCGGCCACGTGCGGTTCGAACGTCCACATCGCCTTGTCGGTTTGGCGTTGGCGGCCGCTGCGATACTCGCTGCGTTGCTGCCACGTCCACGCGGTGTCTTCGGCGTAGTGCTGCCAAAGCAGCTGATAGAACTTGCGCGATAGGCCGCCGATGGCCGCCTTGTTGCCGATATCGGTTGCGCCAAGGCCGCCGGAGGTCAGTCCTCCGATGTGCGTTCCTGGTTCGATCAACACAACGGATCGACCAAGTGCCGCGGCTTGCACTGCCGCCGTGACGCCGGCGGAAGTCCCGCCGTAGACGACCACGTCACATGCGGCGCGAGAGTCAGCGTGACTGCCACGATTGGATTGCGCGGTCGTCCACGACGGCGTCGCGATAGCGCCGGCGGTCGCGAGGATGCCGGCCCAAGAGAATCGATTGCGTGAGGTCATGAAGTGCTCTGCGGAGGCGTGATGTTTGCGAATCGTTGGCGTTGCGAGCTGCTGGCTAGCCTTGCCGCTTGACCATCTCGTTGATCCAGGAGCGGTGCGAACGGGGAACAGCCTTTCGAAGCGGGAACGTCGCGGAAGGCTCCCAGTGCCTCGCCAATTGCGAGCGCCCGCTTGAGGCGTTGCTTGAAGTGGATGCCGGTCTCTGCGAGGCAGAAGTTCATCGTCCACTGCACTTCTGGTGCGACGGTCATGGGTGCCACGGTAGCCATACCGGCTTGTGCGATCACTCCGTCAGCTGAGAGATCCGCGGCTCGGAGTCTACGCCCGACCCATTCGCCGAAGGACGTCTACGGATCCGCGTATTCGTATATGGGCAGGTTGTGTTGGTCGCATCCCGGCGTCGGCGACGTGCTGTGCTTTGGTCGGCGATCGACTACAAGTCTGCTGTCCCCGGTTTCGGATAGGTGCACTTCCATGAACGATCCAGTCGCAGAATTTGCCGACGCAGCATCGCGCTTTATTGGGTGGTGTGACGGCATGCCAGGTAACGGGGTGCCCGAGGCGCGCGCGGCGTTGGGGCACGTCGCAGAGCTCTATCATTTGGCGCTGCCGTTGCGCGAACTTGAAGATGCGCCGGAGGCTGATGGCGATCGCATCTCGCTCGAACAATGGCAGGCGGTATTCCAGCGATTCGCGTCGCTACCATTCAACTACTACACGTCGGTGTTCGATCCGCGCATCGCCGATGGCATCGATTCGGAGGCCGGTGTCGGCGACCTGGCGGATGATCTCGCGGACATCTACCGAGACTTGCACGGGGGCTTGCGAGCGTTCCGCGCCGGTGCTGTCGATACGGCAGAATACGAATGGGCGTGGTCGTTCCGGATGCACTGGGGCAGGCATGCAGCGAGCGCGTTGCATGCGTTGCATTGCTGGTTTGCTGACGAGGCGGCGTGGTGACATGAACCTCTGGGTCACCAGCCTCTGTTTGTTGGTGGGGGTGCCGCTTGCCGTTCTCATCATCCCACGCGTGGTGGTGCTGATTGCGCCGCGCGCCCGGCCTGCCGCGAAGCGTCGGCCAATGGCGTCGCGTCGATGGCGTCGTCGAACGTATGTAGTCGTGCCGTGCGTGATCGCGGGGCTCACGATCACGGCTCTCGCAGCTTCGAGTTTCGATTCGATCGACGCGTGGCTGTGGTCCTTGATGGGACCCTTCGGAGAGCGAGCGATGTCGGCGTCCGCCAGTTGGGCGGTAATGATTGTGCATGGCGGCATGACCTTGTTCGGCATGTCGTTGCATCCGATCTGGCCAAACGTGCTGACGGCTTGCGTCACCATCGTGGCGTCCGGCTGGTGGTTCTTGATCGGGCTGGCCTTCACTTACAGCTCCGTTTGACGCCGAAACGGCCGGGTACGTCTCAATTCGGTCGCCGCCGTGTTGCTCTGGTTGCATTGACCGCATGGCCCGTAGGCTGTGCGGCAGACCTACCAAGGACTCTGCAATGCGTAATAGACCAAGTCTGGTTGTCCAGGCGCTTCTTGCCTCGTGCCTGTTTGCCGCTCCGTCACTGCTTGCGCAGCAAGGCGAGGCGTCGGAGGTGGAGGCGTTCGCCGTCATCCAGGCGGAATACGATGCGGCCTACCAGCAGTGGATGGACACGTACCGTGAAGTCGCGAGCTCGGGTGCCGACAAAGACGTCATCAGCAAGCTTCGTGCGGAGCGTCCTAGTGGCACCGCATACCTCGATCGCGTCGTCAAGATCCTCAACGCCAAGCCCGCTTCGGAAGATGGTGCGTCAGCTGCGATTTGGATGCTCGGCGTGGTCCGGGTCAAGGGGGCACAGCTTGGTTCGGCGCTTGATGTGCTGCAGAAGCATCATGCCGACTCGAAGCAGCTCAAGCGGGTGATGCTGGCGTTGTCGCGCAATGCGACCCCGGCGGTTGCCGTGTTTCTCGAGAAGGTCAGCGCAACGTCGACGTCTAGCGAAATCCGTGGTCGAACGAGCTTCGCGTTGGCGGAGCACTTCAAGACGCGGGCCAATACGATTCGTGCGATCGCGATGGCGGATGGCAAGAAGCTTGTCCGTATTGTCGGCACCTTGGGAAGCGATGTCGTCGACGTTCTCAGATGCGAGGATCCGGTCGCTGCCGAAGACAACTCATCCAAGTGGTGCGAGGCGGTGATCAACGATGCGGAGTTCGCGGCGATTGAATACTTTCGCGGCACGCTTGGCGAGCACGCCGAGCGATCGCTATACGAACTGCGCCATCTGTCGATTGGAAAAGTTGCGCCCGACATCATCGGAGAAGACATCGATGGCACGGCGATGAAGCTGTCGGACTACCGAGGCAAAGTGGTCGTGATCGACTTCTGGGGCGATTGGTGAGGCCCATGCCGGGCCATGTACCCACACGAGCGGTCGCTCGTGAAGCGTCTCAGCGGTAAGCCTTTCGCTCTGCTCGGTGTCAATTCCGACAGTGATCGCGACAAGGTCAAGGATGTCATCAAGGAGAAGGGGCTGACGTGGCGTTCGTTCTGGAACGGCGGCAGCATCAACGGCCCGATTTCGACTGCTTGGAACGTTCGGGGTTGGCCGACGATTTACGTGCTCGACGAAAACGGCGTCATCCGCTTTCAAAACGTGCGTGGCGAAGCGATGGACAAAGCCGTCGATTCCCTGCTCGCAAGCCTCGAAAACAAGTAGTTGGGCGGGGTTTGTAGAACATCTTGATGGCTGACCGCAACGCACAAGCTGGCGTCGCCGCGACCGTTGTCTTGGCGATGGTCGCGCTTCTTGGTGGCTTGGTGCTCGGGCCGGGGCAGATCGCCTGGTGCGTGTTTCTGTCGGGGGAGAAGGGCGAAACGTACGAGTGCCAGCCGGATCGCGAGGTTGTGGTGCCACTGACTCCCGAGCAAAATCCGGTGCGGTTCTTGGCGACACTTGAGTATCGCGAGCCGCGCATGCACTTCGGCCGAGCCGTTACGGCCTACAACGCGGTGTTGCGTCTTGGTGACGAGCAGTTGTGGGCGAGCCAGTTCCGGGTCAGTCACGAAGATGACGACGAACGAACCGGGATCACGATTGGCTCGAGCTATGTGAGCACTCCGGTGCAGCTGTTTTCGGTTGAGGAGCCAGGCGACTACACGTTTGTGGCCAAGAGCACCAGCGACAAGGACATCGAGGTGCACTCGATCCGTTTGCGCGTTCGGCAAAACGTGTCGGAGGTTCACACGGCGTCCGCAGTGGCTGGCTTCGTGATGCTCGTCCTGGCGATCGTGCTGGTCGTGGTCGCGGTTCGCTCGTCGCGTCAACAGGCTGCGTCGAAGTCATGAACAAGCAGGACTACTACTGGTTGGCAATCCGGATTGCCGGGCTCTACCTGATTGTGGATGGAGTGCGGTGGTTGCCGACCGCGATTGCCGAAGGAGGACTTTGCAATCAGCTCGATGTTGGCGTGCCGATCGTTGCTGGCGCGTTGATGCTGGGCATTCGGGTTGGTGGCACGACCCCTGCTCCGAAGCAAGACGCGGCCCATAAGGAAAGCGGAACTGTCGCGCAAAGCGAAGCAGTCGAGCCAAGCGAAGCAGTCGTCAAGCTGCATGCCGGCATGACGATCGACGACTGGTTCTGGATGGCCTGCAAGGTCATTGGCTTGTGGTTTGCGGTGCAGTTCGTGATCCTGCTCCCGATGGTCGTTTTCATGGTTCTCGACACACCGAGTGCATGGATGAGGAACATTGGGCAGGTGGTTGGGTTGGTGGTGTCGTTTTGGCTGGTGTTGTCGGATCGGTTGCCGCGCATGGTGGCAACCACGCGGCGGTTGTCCAGTAAGGACGCTGCGTGATCCGCGTCGCGCACCCCAACCGTCGATAACCGCTATACTAGCCGTTTCCCAAGGTGCTCACTCTCCAGGCGGCCATGACAGATAAGCAACCCGAATCGAATCAGGCGAATCAGTTCTGGAACTCTGAGGGCTTGATCATTGGCATATCGATCGGCGTGGCGCTTACGGTTGCTCTCGATAACTTCGCCATTGGCATAGCGATTGGCTCAGGGGTTGCTGCTGCACTGGGCTTAAGCCAGCGGCGCGCGGGAGCAGGCGAAGAAGACGCGCCGGACGAATAGCTGCGGTCGTAGCCATGCATACGCTGACGATGATCTTTGGCCTCGCGCTCTGGTCGATACCAGCGTGGCCGATGCTGTTCGGGACGCATTGGGCGTGGACGAAGTGGCGCGGTGGCTGGCGCATCGTGGCGATGTTGCCTGCCCTGGTACTGGCCTTCGTGGTGATTCGGATCCTGGTCGATACCGCAATGGACCCTACGTCACACAACCTGTGGCCGCTGGAGATCATTCTCTGTTCGGTCTTCGGGTTGGCCGTGTTGGGGGTGCTATCGTTGGCGCGCTGGCTGACCCTGCGGGCCGGCAAGTCGTAGCATGTGTCGTCGGGTAGTATGTGTCATCGGGCAGCATGTGCGGCGACGTCCGAGTGTGTGCGTGTAGGAAGAGCATGAAGATCCATCCCTGGATGCCGCTATTGCTGGTGCTTGTCGCCGGCTGTCGCAGTCCCGTTCCAACTCCGCCGACTGCCGGCAACCAGGCTCCTGTGGCCGCGATCGACACTTGCCCGAGCTGCGAGAGCGCTGCGCACTTGCCGATCATCTACGGGCGACTGGACGCCAAAGGGGAAGCGTTGGTTCTCGATGGCAAGGCGGTGTCGGGTGGCTGTGGAGTTGCGCGCGGGATGCCCTGGCGCAGTTGCTGCGACTGCGGACACATCTGGTAGGGCTGCCTTTGCGGTTCGCCAGGTGATCACGGAGTCGCAATCGGCCGTGCCATGAATGCTCGTGCAGGGCTTGCAGCGCGGAATTGCTACACTGCGCGCTCGCTCATGCTCCGTTTCCACACCTTGATCTCGGGCCGGGTCTGCTGGCCACTGCTCGTTGCTTGCTCCTTTGGGGCCTTGCTGGCGACGAACGTGACTGCGCAGCAGTCGACTGATGGGGATGCCCCGATCGACTTTGATCGCGACATCCGGCCGATCCTGTCCAATCACTGCTTCCAATGCCACGGACCGGATGGTGAGCATCGCAAGGGCGGCCTGCGACTCGACCTCAAGGATGATGCGTTCGCACCGCGCGATGGCGTCGCGGCGATTGTCCCGGGGGATGTGGATGCCAGCGCACTCGTGCATCGCATTTTGCACGATGATGCCGATGAGGTCATGCCGCCGGCCGAAGCCAACAAACCGCTGTCCAAAGCGCAGCAGCGGTTGCTGGTGCGCTGGGTCGAGCAAGGCGCGAACTGGTCGGAGCACTGGTCGTTTGTTGCGCCGATCGAGCCGGTGCAGCCCAAGGTTGCGAACGTTGCGTGGGCGCGCGATGCAATCGATCTCTTTATCTTGGCGAAGCTCGATCAAGTTGGCTTGCAGCCGAATGAGCGCGCGGATCGGCGTACGTTGTTACGACGAGTGACACTGGATTTGACCGGCATGCCGCCGACCATGACGGAGTTGCAAGCGTTCCTCGCCGATGCGGCGCCGAATGCCTACGAGCGCGCCGTGGATCGTTTGCTCGGGTCCAACGCCTACGGTGAGCACATGGCGCGCTTTTGGCTCGATGCGGCGCGTTATGGCGACACCCATGGATTGCACCTCGACAACTACCGCGAGATGTGGCCCTACCGTGATTGGGTGATCCGCGCGTTCCGCGACAACCTGCCGTTCGATCGCTTCCTCACCGAGCAGTTGGCTGGCGATCTGTTGCCCGATGCGACCGAAGACCAGTTGATCGCGTCGGGCTTCAATCGTTGCCACATCACGACCAACGAGGGTGGTTCGATCCAAGAAGAGGTCTACGTGCGCAACGTGATCGATCGCGTCAGCACGACCGGCACCGTGTTCTTGGGCCTGACGGTGGGCTGCGCGGTATGTCACGATCATAAGTTCGACCCGATCAGTCAGCGCGAGTTCTATCAGCTGTTCGCGTTCTTCAACAATCTGGACGGCAGTCCGATGGACGGGAACAACAAGGCGCCCGCGCCGGTGATGAAGATCGCGAGCGAGGCGCATACGGAAGACCTGGCGAAGCTGAAGGCCGACGCCGAGGCGGTCGAGGCGCGCATCGCCGCGGCGTTGGCGAAGATCAACTACGTCGAGCCAGCGGTGGTGCAAGACGTCGCCGCCACCGCGCGCAAGCGTGAAGAGTTCGTTTGGATCGACGATGACTTGCCCGCTGGAGCCGCCGCCGAGGGCGATGGCTTGGTCTGGGCCGAAGGCGCGCCGTTCGTGCAGAGCGGCAAGCGCGCCATCAAGCGGCATACCCGAGGCACCCAGCAGCTCTACTTCCGGAGCGCCGACCAAAAGCTGCGCATCGCAGCCGGAGACGTCTTGGTTGCCTGGGTCTACCTTGACCCAGAGAGTGCGCCCGAAGAGATCATGCTGCAGTGGAACAGCGATGGTGCTGACGGCTGGCGGCACGGTGCGTACTGGGGAGCCAACCAAATCCCGTACGGCAAGGACAAGACCAGCGAGCGTTGGCACATGGGCGCGCTGCCAAAGGCCGGCGAGTGGGTTCGGCTCGAAGTGCCAGTCGCGACGGTTGGTTTGACTCCGGGCATGGCCGTGCACGGTTTGGCGTTGACGCAGTTGCACGGCACGAGCTACTGGGATCGTGTCGGCATCGTCACGAGCAGTAGCCAAGAGCCAGAGGACTACTTCTGGATCGACGACGAAGCGCCGGAAGGGGTGAAGTTGGACGGCAATGGCCGCAAGTGGCAATGGGTTGACGGCAAAGCCAAGGGGCAGCCCAAGCCGTTCCACGGTTCGCGCAGTCTGCGGCGTAAGGGCAACGGGCTGACTCAGGACTTCTTCACTGGCGCACCTGTGCCGTTGCGCTTGCACCACGGCGACCGCTTGTTCGCACACGTTTGGCTGGATCCGAAGGACCCGCCGCGGTCGGTGCAGTTGCAGTTTCACGCCAAGGGCAGTTGGGATCACCGCTCGCGCTGGGGAGTGGCGGCGCATGGCCCAGGCCGACCGAACGGCGCCGACTTCCGCGCGGGTGATGTGCCCAAGGCGGGCGAGTGGACTCGCATCGAAGTCGACATCAAGGATGTTGGTTTGGCGGCTGGCGACCTGATCGCTGGTTGGGCCTTCACCAAGGTCGATGGCACGATCTATTGGGACGGTGCGGGCGTGCGTACGATCGCGCCGCCCAATGATGCGCATCTGGCTTCGCTCGCCGCGTGGCAGGAAACGGCCAAAGACAACGGCGCCGTGCCAGCGCCGGTGCGCAAGATCTTGGCGGTGCCGATGGCATCGCGCAGCGAGCAGCAGCAGGCTTCGGTTCGCAATCACTACCTTCGCCATGTGCACGGCAAGTCGCGCGCGATCTTTGCACCGATGCAGGCGGAACTTGATGCGATCGCCAAGCAACGCACTGCCGTCGAGAGCAAGATCCCGACGACGCTGGTGATGAAGGAGCGTGCGAGCCCAAAGGATGCGTTCGTGCTGAAGCGCGGGCTCTACGACCAGAAGGGTGACAAGGTCACGCGCGCGACGCCGGCTGCGTTGCCGGCGATGGCGGACGACTTGTCACGTGACCGGCTTGGCTTGGCGAAATGGTTGGTTGCGGCGGAGCAGCCATTGACGGCGCGAGTCACCGTGAATCGTTTTTGGCAGCAGTTGTTCGGCACCGGCATTGTCAAGACCAGCGAGGACTTCGGCAATCAAGGCGAACGCCCGAGCCACCCCGAATTGCTCGACTACCTGGCGACGCGCTTCGTCAAGAATGGCTGGGACGTGCAGGCATTGATGAAGCAGATGGTGATGACGTCGACCTACCAACAGGCGGCCACCGTGCGCGCGGATGCGTTGCAGAAGGATCCTGAGAACCGGTGGTTGTCGCGAGGTCCGCGTTTCCGCCTCGATGGCGAGATGCTGCGCGATCAGGCGCTGATGCTGTCGGGCTTGTTGGTGCAGAAGCTCGGCGGGCCTGGCGTCAAGCCGCCACAGCCGGGCGGGCTGTGGAAGGCAGTTGGCTACTCGAGTTCGAACACGGCGCGCTTTCAGGCTGACAAGGGCCACGACAAGGTGCACCGCCGCAGCCTCTACACGTTTTGGAAGCGCACGTCGCCGCCGCCGCAGATGACGACGTTCGATGCGCCGAGTCGCGAAGAGTGCCGGGTGCGGCGTGAGCGCACCAACACGCCTTTGCAGGCATTGCTGTTGATGAACGATCCACAATACGTCGAGGCCGCTCGCTGCTTTGCAGAGCGTATCCTTCAGGAAGGTGGCAAGAGCGACGCGGCGCGCGTGTCGTGGGCGCTCGAGCGTGCGACGTGCCAGGTGCCGAGTGACGCGGACGTCCAAGAAGTCTGCGAGCTGCTCAAGGCGGAGCGTGCTGCGTTCGCTGCCGATCCCGAGGGCGCCAAGCAATTGCTTGCGATCGGGGCTGCGAAGGCGAAAGCAGAAGACTCGGTCGAAGAATTGGCTGCTTGGACGATGGCCGCCAATCTGATTCTCAATCTCGACGCCGTCTTGACCAAGGGGTAGCACGATGCATGCAAGCGAAGAGTTCCTCCGGCAGATCACTCGCCGTCACTTCTTTGGCCAGACCGGCCTAGGGCTCGGCACGGCGGCGCTGGCCTCGATGCTGGGCAAGGGGCGGATTGTCACCGATCCCCGCGGTGGCGGCTTGCCGGGCGTGCCGCACTTTGCCCCGAAGGCCAAGCGCGCGATCTGGTTGTTCATGGCCGGTGCGCCTTCGCAGATCGACATGTTCGATTACAAGCCGAAGCTCAACGACCTGTATGACACCGACTTGCCGGAGTCGATTCGCAAGGGGCAACGGCTGACGACGATGACGTCGGGCCAGAAGCGCTTTCCGATTGCGCCGTCGCGCTACAAGTTTACCAAGCACGACAACGGCGGCGATGGCGCGTGGATCTCCGAGTTGCTGCCATACACCGCGCAGATGGCGAAGGACATCGCGATCGTGCGGTCGGTCTATACCGAAGCGATCAACCACGACCCGGCGATCACGTTCATCACGACCGGTCGCGAGCAACCTGGGAGACCGAGTCTCGGTTCTTGGCTCAACTACGGGCTTGGCTCGGAGAACCAGGACCTGCCCGGCTTCGTCGTCATGACGCCTTCGTGGACAGGGAGGCAAGATGCGCAGGCGCTCTACAACCGCTTGTGGGGAGCCGGCATGATCGCCAGCAAGCACGCTGGAGTGGCGTTGCGCGCGCAGGGCGACCCGGTGCTGTTTTTGAAGAATCCGGATGGCGTCGATGCAGCGTCGCGCCGACGCATGCTTGACTCACTAGGTCGCATGAATGCGCGGCTGCACGATTCCGTCGGCGATCCCGAGATTCAGAACCGCATCGCCCAATACGAGCTTGCCTACCGCATGCAGACGTCGGTGCCCGAGCTGACGGACCTCGGTAGCGAACCGGAGAGCACCAAGAAGATGTATGGCCCCGACGTCGACAAGCCCGGTACGTTCGCTGCGTCGTGCGTATTGGCGCGGCGCATGATCGAGCGCGGGGTGCGCTTCGTGCAGATGTTCCACCGCGGCTGGGATCAGCACGGCAACCTCACTGGCGACTTGCCGAAGCAGTGCCGCGACATCGACCAGGCCGCGTGGGCGCTCGTGCAGGATTTGAAACAACGCGGTCTGCTCGACGAGACGTTGGTGATCTGGGGCGGGGAGTTTGGCCGTACGGTCTATTGCCAAGGTGGTCTCAGTCGCACCAACTACGGGCGCGATCATCACCCACGTTGCTTCTCGATGTGGATGGCCGGTGGCGGCATCCAGGGCGGGCAGGTCTACGGCACGACCGATGACTTCAGCTACAACATCGAAGACAACCCGGTGCACGTGCGCGACCTCAACGCGACCATCCTGCATTGTCTCGGCATCGATCACGAGCGCCTGACCGTGCCGCATCAAGGCTTGGACGTTCGCTTGACCGGGGTCGAGCCAGCGCGCGTGATTCGCGACTTGCTGACTTAGAGGCTAAGCAACTTCGCTGACAGACCACTCGAGAGCAACTCCGTGAGTGACCGCGCACCTAGGGACCCGAAGTCGATCTGGGACTTCATCGATTCCTTCGCCATCGTTTGCCCAAGATGCAGCGCGCGGGCCATCGTTCGCCGCGACGCGTCGGCTGACACCGCACGTCTGACTTGCGGCGGGTGTGCGCATGTTCGTGCATGGTGCGGGCCATACCGTTCGTACCAGTTTGGCCTACAGGGGCGCGAAGACTTGCAGGGGGCTGTCGTGCTCGGAGCTTCAGTCGATCCGTACTTCCACTGTGACCTGTGGTTGCGCATCGCGTGCGTTGGCCAAGAACTGTGGGCCTACAACCGCGAGCACTTGGCGTTTCTAGGTGCGTATGTCGCCGCACCGCTGCGTGAGCGCGCCCGCGAAACGAAGCAGGGATGGGGCTACCGGAACCTGCTGCTGGAGAGTCGCCTGCCGAAGTGGATGACGTCGGCAAAGAATCGCGACGCCGTGCTTG
>CAXBFC010000053.1:0-26142 GCA_963974725.1 uncultured bacterium
CTCGCCTACGTTGCGTGCTCGTTGCTTGCCGGTTTGGGTGGCTGCCTGTTTGTGCTCGATGTGAACTCCGCGCAGGCATCCAGTTTTGGCAGCTTCTATGAGCTCTATGCGATCGCCGGCGCAGTACTCGGTGGCGTCGCCCTGCGCGGTGGCGAAGGCCTGGTGCTCGGGGTCGTTCTCGGGGCTGCGTTGATGCAGCTGCTGTCCAATACGATCAACTTGGTTGCCAACAGCAACCAGCTGGAGTTTGCCGTAGTTGGTGCGGTAATCCTGATGGGCGCCGCGTTTGACGAGTTGGTGCGCCGATGGGTCGCGTTCCGAAGCGCACGAGCGAAGAGCTAGCCCGTTGCAGAACTCGTTCAGCTCCCAGCCACGCGCCTTTCGCGCCGCTCGTCACCCGAACGTTTTCAACACCCCACTAGTGGTCGCGAGCGAGCTCGCGCCACCGCATGTTGATTGCCGCCGGGTAGGCTTCGCATTCGGCTGCGAAGACCCGTGCTCCGAGTGACTGCGGCGTGTCATCGGGCAACACCGGAACGCGCGCTTGGATCAGCACCCGACCGTCGTCGTAGTGATTGTTGCAGACGTGCACCGTGCAACCGGACTCCTTGCGGCCGGCTGCCAACACCGCGGCGTGCACCCTTTGGCCATACATGCCTTTGCCGCCAAACTCGGGCAGCAACGATGGGTGGATGTTGAGCACGCGGCCGTCGAACTCGGAGATGATGGGCAGCAGACGGATGTAGCCACACAGCAACACCAGGTCGCAGTCGAGTTCGCTGATCCATGCCCAGATCGCCGACGGCTCTCGCAGGGTCCGGGTTCCGATGCCGTGCTCCATCGCTCGCTGCAAGCCAAACGCGTCATCACGGTCACTGGCAACGCCGGCAATACAAGCTTGCAGGTCGCCCGATTCGATGCGATCCAGCAGGTTCTGCAAGGTGCGGCCCGAACCGCTGAGCAGCACGCCGAGGCGTGGACGTTGCGAGCCGCATTTGTTGTTGGCAGCAGTCAAGGGTCAACCTCAGAGGTGCTGCCTGGCAGCGGCGACGAGTCCGACCAGCAACGTGGCCATGCGCGGTGCGGCGACGTCCGCCGCGTCGATCATTTCTTCAATCGAAACCCGCGACGTGTGCCCAGCGAGCACTTGTTGCGTGACCCCGACCAACGCGAGTACTTCGAAGCCAGCGTGCACGCCAGCGATCGCTTCGGGCACGAGGGACATGCCGACCAGGTCGGCGCCAGATTGGCGGAGGAAGCGGTATTCGGCCCGCGTAGGCATGCTCGGTCCTGGCATCGCGGCGAAGACCCCGCGTGCGCACGGCACCCCCGCGTCGATGGCGACCTTGCGGCTGATCTCAAGCCACTTGCGATGGTATGGCTCGCTCATGTCCGGGAAACGAGGGCCGAGTTGGTCATCGTTGGGGCCAACCAAGGGATGGATGCCGCTGAGGTTGATGTGGTCTTCGACCACCGCGATCGAACCGCGTTCGATTTGCTGGCTCAGACTGGCTGCACCAGCCGTCAAGATCAACAACTCACAACCGAGCGCCTTGAGCACGCGCACGGGGTGGGCGAGTTCACTGGCACCCAGACCTTCGTAGGACGCGAGCGGTGCGTCGGCGACGGCGACCGGCATGCCTTCGAGGATGCCAACCAGGATCGGTGATGGCAGCGGTTGGCCGGGGATGTCTTCACCGGGGATCACCACCTTGTCTTTCAGTTGGTTGGTGATCGATGCGTGACCAGAACCCAACAGCATGGCGACGCGCGGGCGCAGGGCCGTGCGTTCTTCCAGCATGTCAATGAGTTGGCGAGCGAGTTGCCGGTGAGAGATGGAGGAGGGCATCGGGTTTCGAGTTCGAGAGGGCGAGTGCTGGGTTCGAAAATCTTAGGCTAGCGAGGGCGATCCGTTGAGTCGCTAGTGGGACCCGTTGGAAGGTCCGCGCCGGACGGGTTCGTGGCGCGAAGGAGCTGGGTGTGAAGAAGGTTTCGGGTTGCCGATGGTAGTGCCTGCGATGGTAGTGCCGCCGAGCGAGTTCGCAGCAACCGAGTTTCCGCCGAGGGCACTGCCCACGGCATGTCCCTGTTTGACCGCCTTGGCCACATCCGCAAAGGTCGTGGCGGTGCTGGCCGCGGGATTTGCCGAGCGCGCGTCGGTGGCGCCAGGCAAGCCGGCCAGCTGCAGAACCCGCTCAACCAACCGCACCCGTTCTTGCATCGAGAGCGAGGCCACCGGGATGTAGGGAACGTCGAACTGCTCCAGCAGCAGCTTGACCATGCCGTCAATACGAATGACCTCTTCCCACTCGACGCCAGCTCGGACCCCGTCATCCACCAGCAACTCTTGGTGGGGGCGCAAGAAGAACACCAGGCCCCGCTTGACCCACGCCATGTACTGCTCAAGGCGGGGATCTCGGAAGATGCGGCCGAGGATGCCGGAGTGATGGGCCGCATAGGCAAGATTGCAGAACGCACGGTCACTGACGAACGAGCCGTTGACGGCGCTCTCGGCATCGATCTGGCGCGTGAAGACCGCCGCTTGGTAGCGATCGACGAGATCGATGTCGGTGCGCAGCGTCTCCAGTCGCTCCTCCATCTCGGCGAGCACGCCTCGCGCGACTTCGGCGATCATCGGCACTTGGTAGCGGTCGCGGATCCAGCGTGCGAGGGTCGTCTTGCCGGTTGCGTGGGCACCGACGAGGTAGATTCGCAGCGGTTCGGGACCGCTTTGAGGGCGTTGCGGCAACATATTGCCGAGGCTACCACGGGAACCCGTGCGGTCCTTGTCGAGTTTCGGAAGCTCGCCGGAGATCTACGGCCTGCAGTGCGCAGCGCCGGCGCCACGCCCTAGCGCAGTCGATTCCGCGCGGTGCATGCAGCGCGGTGGCTGCAGCACAATGGCTGCAACGCGGTGGTTGCAGCGGGCGGATTCAGCGCGGCGGATCGTCGTGTGGAGATTGTGGAGAACTGTCGTCGTCCGCGGGCCCACTGCCGGAATCCCCACTGCCGGAATCCCCATTGCCAGAATCCCCATCGCCCGAGTCTTCTTCATCCGCTGAATCGAACCCATCCGCATCGACCGCATCCGAGTCGATGCCAGCAAACGGATCGTAGTCCTCGCCATCGACGGCACTCGGGGGGACATCGCGATCGAACTCGACGGTGACTTCTGGCAGTTTTTCGTCGTCGTCATCGCCCAAAGCCCCGCGGCGTTCGGCCTCGCGCAGTGCCAGTTGCGCTCGCGCCGAAACGTCCGGTTCGATGAAGGCCCGCTCGACCAAATCGCGCGACGCCTGCAGGGTTTGCATCAACAGGTCCGCGAGCAAACCGGGCGGCGTCGAATCCGGGAGCGGCAATGGCTCCTTGAGGCGCGCGGTGGCCGCATCCCTCAGTTCGCGGGTCAGGTCTTCGGCATCGAGCTCGGGCACTGCCGTCTCCAAGAACGGCAACAACTCGACCTGCCGGTAGGGCGTTTCACATGGAAGCTCTTGAATGTGCACCCGAGAAATCCCGAGGACCCAAATCATGTAGCGGCCGTCGTCGAGCTTCTCGTGGCGCAAGATCTCGCCGAGCCCCGCAACCGGCAAGACGTTCGGGACGTGCCCCGGTGCCGCGCTTTCGCCGTCGATCGGCGCCGCAATAACCAGTCGTCCCGGTCCATCCAAGAGATCTGCCACCATCGTTCGATAGCGCTCTTCAAAGATGTGCAGGGGCAGAACCTGGTGTGGAAACAAGAACACGCCCGGTAGCGGGAACATCGGCACGGGGCCGTTGGGCAGTGTGATCGTGGTTGGTTCGAAATCCAAGCTAGTCTCGCTTAGGCCACAGCCTACCACGGCACAACCGCCTCGTGCGGTGCGAGTTTCGAAGCGGCGGTGCAACCGGATTTTCGGGCGCCCTCATCTTGAGAAAACCGGAGGTTGCGGCGGCGGGTTCCGCTAGCGCTGGTAGATCTCGGCATTCACCGGGCCACCGCCGAGCACCATGATCGTGCCGTCGGGCAAGTTCGCGGTGACCGGGAACAAGCGCGGCGCCGCCATCGAACCGGTCGGGGTGATCGTGTTGGGGGATTGCAAAAAGATGTCCGCCGTCTCGGTCGCGCCCAATACGAAGCCACCGTTATTGATGTCGAGGGTGACTTCGAAGCCACCGGCGATCAGCGCGCCACCATTCGGCAGTGGGGCAATTGCGGCACCGGCGCGACCAACTTGCATGCCCGGAACCTGGGTAAACCCACCGAACAAGAACCCGGTCGAGTAGAGCAAGCAGTCGTCGCGGGTTCCGACGATGAGGTCGAGTGGATCGAGCGTCTGCAAGAACGTCGTGAGGTCCAGGCTGAGACCGCCAGCGAGCAAGACCTTGCCGTTGCTGAGCGCCGTCGCACTGTGCAGGAAGCGCGCGCCGCTAAAGAAGGTCGGCAGGCCGAAGCTGCCGCTGGCCGGGTTGAAAAGGTAGGCCGTCGACGAAACGGTTGGCACGCTGACGATCGGCAGCAAGGTGATGCCACCGGCGATCAGGACCTGGCCGTTGCTCAGCGTCGTCGACGTATGCAGCGCGCGGGCCTCGAGCAGATTGGGCCCAGCCGAGAACAGGCCGGTCGCCGGATCAAAGATCTCGGTCGACGTTTGGATGCCGGTCAGCAGCGTTAGCGGGTTGGCCAGATCGAAGTTGAGCAGGCCACCGGTGATCAGCACCAACCCGTTGCCCATCTGCGAGGCGCCATGGCCGGCGCGCGCCGCCGACATGGTAAGCGTCGTGGTCGTCTGGGTAACGGGATCGTAGATCGCGGCGGCGTCGGTCGGCTGGCCGCCAGCGAGGTCGAGGCCGCCAGTAAACAAGACACGCCCATCGGCGAGTGGCGTCGTCTGGGACAGCAGGCCAACGCCAAACGTAGAACCACCGAGTTGCCACTCTTCGATGCGTGATTCGTAGCGCAGCGCGGCCGGACCGCTGCCGCCCACGAATAGCAGTTCGCCGTTCGCTTCGGGAATGACCCCGCCACCAGCGATCGGCAGCGTCGGCGCATTCAAGGTCGGCTTGAACGTGCCGGGAGTTTGTGGCGTCACGCGGACCAGGTTGGAGACGCGGAATGGACCAGAGCCAGCCATCGCCTGCATCGACAACGTCAAGCCCTGCAGCACCGGCATGTTCGGTAGTTGTACACTCGGCGCGGCGGCGCCATTGGCGTCGGTCAAACCGAGGAAGCCCGGCAAGCTGCACGTTAGCACCACAAGTTGGTCGGTGATGTCCAGAGTCACGCCCAGCCCCGGCAGCGTAGTCGTTTGCTCGATGGTGTCGACGAGGAGCGCGTAAGGCTCGTTCGGCTCGCCGTGAATTGGACACTGCAGGATCCCGCCGAGGCCACCGCCGATCTTGTCGAGATCCAGGTTCTGGGCGAAAACCGGGGCGGCGAGTGCGAGAAGAGTCGGGGCGAGAATCGAAGTGCGCATAGGTGGCGTTCGGTCGCTGCAAGCAGCGGGCCCGCATCGAGGGATGCGGCGATCAAGGGAATGGCGTGGCCAGGGAAGTATGGCAGCTGTTGCCGAAGCGCGCGGAAAACTGCCGCGCACAACATGTTTGGCAGCGGCAACACCGGCCGCGTCACATGGCTATGGGGTTACGGTCAGCAGTGCCGCATTGCTCAGGAACAGCCGGTAGCTGTCGCCGCACAAAGCCTGCGCCGCGTAGGTCCCGATGGCCGCGGGCAGATTGGGAACCGTCCATGTCTGCGAGAAGAAGCCGCTGGCATCGGACAATCCAAAGCCGAGCGGCAACAGCACCGTGGCGTTGATCTCGACGCTGCCATACGGCGCGAGTGAGATCGGGCCAGCGAGCCCAGTCGACAGGAATACCGCAGCCAGCTCGTTCGGCTTGTTGGTCTCCGCGACGAAATTTGTTGGTTGCCCAAACGGCACCGCGGCAGGATTGATCGCCAACAGCGGCGCCCGCATCAAGGCCGCGCCACGTGGTCGCAGGCCCGGGTTGCTCGCCAGCGTGTCGTCATAGATCTCCGTTGCCTCGCCCGGGTCCATCGCATCACCGTCACCATTGAGGTCGCGCAGCTGCGTGATGCGATCGGGAGTCTGGTCTTCGCACAGCAGCACCGTGCCGTCTTCGCGAATGACGATGTCCCACCAGGTCGATGCGCCGGTCTGATAGAACAGCGTGGTCTCGGTCGGCTGGATGCTGCCATCGCCATTCGTGTCAAACGCGGACCAAACCTGCTCGTTGCTGCTGTGGTCGCTGATGTAGAAGCGACCCGTTGCATCGATCGCCATGCCGAAATGGAACGGCGTATTGCTAGCCAGTGTGGTGGTATCCCAGAACAAACTGCGCTCGCCGGCGTCGTTGCAGTCGCCGTCGAAGTTGTTGTCGCTCAGCTTGTAGACGCCCTTGGTGACCACGCCCGTGGCACCTGCCTCGGCGTAGTAGAGGTTGAGATCGGGAGCCGCGAGCACCTCCGTCGGAATCGAATCGCCAAGAGCCGAAGTGCCCGGCACGGTGTGGTAGTCGCGCGCTTCGCCCGCATCGTTGGCGTCGCCATCGCCGTTGAGGTCTTCAAGTATCAGGATGAAATCGGTGCCGCTACTGCCACTGTTGGCGACTGCGGCGAAGACGCGGCCCAAGGCATCGACGTAGAGACCGCCGACCGACGCCATGATCAGGCCGCCGGCGTTGCTCGCATCAAAGAAGACGCGGTGTTCGCCCGGGCCATTGGCATCGCCATCGCCATTCAGGTCTTGCAGAGCGACGACGACATCCATCGTCGAGTCGCCGATGTAAACGGTGCCGTTGCGGGCGGTGCTGATGCAGCTCGGGTTGGTCAGCGGGATCGAACCGATCACATCGCTATAGAACGACACGACTTCATTTGCGTCGAGCAGGTCGCCGTCCTGGTTGCGGTCAACGCACCGCCAGATGCCGTCGTAGGTCGAGTCGACCACCAACAGATCCATGGTGCGCGCATACGGGATTAGCGGCAAGGCTTGGGCGGAAGCTGTTGTGGCGATCAAGCCAGCAACGAGAAACAAGTTCGCGACGTCACGGTGCATGAGCGCAACGATAACTGGTTGAGTCATCGCCACAATAGACCCCAGCGGCCGTGCCAATGGTGGGGCGGTGAATTGCGCTTGGGTTTCGTTTTGAACCGCACATCAACGGCCGCACGTAATCCGGCCAGATTTCTACCTAGCACTTCTGCCACCTGGCCATTGACCCTGATGTCCATTCGACAGCCTGTCTCGTGGCGCTCCCGACTCGCCGCCTCAACGAGATCGACAGGGTCGGGTTGCTCATCGCCTAAGGCCGGGTTCGATTTTTCGTGATCGAACCGCACGAAATGGGAGCCGCCGGCAATTCCTGCGCGCACGAACGCCAGCCGAACTCATCCGGTACCGCCGAGGCTCAGGAGGCGTTCGGGCTTGCGCCACCAGTCCGACAATGCTGCTGCATGGCCGGCAACGGCACGGAAACCGCACCTGCGGTGCATGGGCCCGGCCAGTTTCGGACCATGGGTGACCCGGCCAATCATGCCCTGCATGCCAACGCGCCATCAAATCGCCGACGAAGGCTGGCCAGGAGTCATCAGCAACTACTGGGTACACAGCGAGTTGGCCGTAGAATCCTCGGCCCGCCATGACCGAGCCGAAATACCACCTCACGAGCTACGGCTGCCAGATGAACAAGCTGGACAGCGAACTCGTGGAGACCAAGCTGCAGCAACGCGGCTATGCCGCCGCCGACGAAGAATCCGACGCGGATGTCGTGCTGATCAACACGTGCTCGGTTCGCCAGCACGCCGAGGACCGGGTTTGGTCCAAGCTCGGCAAGCTACGGATCCGCAAGCGCACCGAACCGAATCTGGTGGTGGGGGTGCTCGGCTGCATGGCGCAGGAGCACAAGCGCTACATGCTGTCGCGCATGCCGCATGTCGACTTGGTGGTTGGCCCATCGGCGTTTGGCGACATCGACGACACCGTCGAGCAAGCGCGGACTCGCAACGCCGCACTCGTCGACGAACGCTCGCCCGCGAAGACCAAGCACGAAGTCGTCGGCGCCGGCATGGTCAGTGTCGACCACGGCATCAGCGGCGACAGCATCAAGCGCAACGTCAAGGTGCGCCCACATCGCAGTCAGGCGTACATGTCGATCATGCGCGGCTGCAACATGCCTTGCAGCTACTGCATCGTGCCGACCACGCGCGGCGACGAAGTCTCGCGCCCGGTCGCGGACCTGGTCGACGAGGCCAATCGCTTGGTCGACGACGGCGTCACCGAGATCACCTTGCTTGGCCAAACCGTCAACGCCTACGGTCGCGACCTCAAGGGCCAAGGCGCTCGCTTGTCAGGTTTGCTGCGTGAGCTGCACAAGATTCCGGCGCTGCGCCGCCTCGCGTTCATCACGTCACACCCGAACTTCTTGAGTCCGGATCTGATCGATGCGCTCGCCGAGCTGCCGAAGATTTCGCGCTATCTGCACCTGCCGGCCCAGTCCGGCAGCAACTCGGTGCTCAAAGCAATGCGCCGCGGCTACACCGTCGAGCGCTACAAGAAACGCATTGAGCAATTGTGGCAAAAGGCTCCGGACATGGAGCTGCACAGTGACTTTATCGTTGGCTATCCCGGCGAGACCGAGGAAGACTTCGAAGCGACCGTCGCCTTGATGAAGGAGCTGCGGTTCTCGCAGAGCTACATCTTCAAGTACTCGGCGCGGCCGGGCACGGTCTCATCGGAGCTAGTCGACGATGTCAGCGACGCCGACAAGAACCGTCGCAACCAGGTGTTGCTGGCCGTGCAAGAAGAACTGTCGGCCGAGAAGAATCAGGCGATGGTTGGCCAAACGGTCGAAGTGCTGGTCGAAGGGCAGAGCAAGGTCGCGGGGCGCTTCACCGGGCGCACCTCGCAGCACCGTCTCGTACACTTCGAAGCCGCTGACACGGATCTATTCGGCCAATACGTGCCGGTGAAGGTGACCGAAGCGCTCGCGCATTCTTGTGTCGGCGAGTTGTTGGCGCAGGATGAGGCCGAGATGAGTGCCGCAGACCGAGCCCAGGCAGTCCACAATCTGGCAGATCACACTCTGGCAGACCAGGATCTGGCAGCGCAAGCTCAGGCAACTCACGATCCATCAAGCCACGCCGAGGTTGCAGACAAGTGAGCGTCGAAGGCGAACTGATGCGCGAAGCGATCGCGCTTGCGGACCTCGGCCGATTCGAAGTCGAGCCGAATCCGCGCGTTGGTTGCCTGTTGCTACAGGAAGGCGAAATCGTCGCGCGTGGCCATCACGAGTTCTTTGGCGGTCGCCACGCCGAAGCCGTCGCGCTGGATGCAGCCAAGGCCAACGGCAAGCGCCCCGACACCGCTGTCGTCACGCTCGAACCTTGTTCAAGCGAGAAGGGCGTCGACGGCAAGAAGACGCCTCCGTGTGCGCAGGCGTTGATCGCGGCGGGGATCAAGCGCGTAATCATCGGCAGCACCGACCCCGACCTTCGCCATCGTCGCCGCGGCATCGCCTTGCTCGAAGAAGCCGGCATTGACGTCATGGACGGGGTGTTGGCGACGGCGTGTGACGAGATCTACGTGCCGTTCAAGAAGGCGCTGTCGCTCGATCGTCCGTGGATGCTGTGCAAGTGGGCGATGACCCTCGATGGCAAGACGGCGGCGCCAACCGGCGAAGCACGCTGGATCAGCGGCCCCGAAGCACGCAAGAAGACCCACGAACTGCGGGCGCACTGTGACGGCGTCATGGTCGGCTTTCGCACCGCTCAGATCGACGATCCTGAGTTGACCGTTCGCCACGTCGAAGGCAAGCAACCGGTGCGCATCGTGATCGACCCTCTCTGCGAGATCGACGACGACAGCAATCTGGTGCGAACTGCGCGAACGCAACCGACATGGTTGCTCGCCAGCGAGGATGTCGACCCGCGCCGCAGCGGCCACCTGCAAGATCTCGGCGTGACCGTGGTGCACATTCCAACGGCCGAAGGTCCGCGTCGCCTGCACCTGGGCCGCGCCTTCAAGGAACTGCGCCGCCGCGGCCTGCGCCGGATTCTGGTGGAAGGTGGCGGTGGTTTGGTCGCGCAGATGTTTGCGTGGAACGCGGTCGATCAAGTGCTGGCGTTCGTCGCGCCCAAAATCATCGGCGGCGCGAGTGCGCCGACACCGGTTGGCGGCGATGGCCGCCCGTTCATGGCCGAGGCATGGCAACTGTCTGACGTGCGTATGCAGCAGTACGGCGCGGACATGGCAATCGCCGGATTCATCTAGCATCTCGCGCAAGGTCGCGAGCCGCTCCGGCCAGGTGCTCTGACCCGATAACCCGCTCGACGCAATGGCGAGGACTCACTGCCCTATTCGCCAAGGGATCGAGCCAGGAGTCTCAATCGTCAACCTCAGTCGTGCAGGGCGATGCGCCGGCCTTCGGCGGCACTGCGATACGCGGCGTAGACGATGCGAACGACTTCGAGGCCGAGTTCGCCATCGACGTCACTGCGCTCTCCGGTTCGCAGGTGATCCGAAACCGACTGCAGCAAGCCTTGTTGCCCCGAGCACCACAATTCGTCTGGGATCGGGGTCGACCAACCGGCTTGGCCCGACAGCTTCTCCATCATGTATTCGTCGCCGAACGTGCCCTCGTTGACGGCGTACGAACGCAGCGAGTCGACCGGCGATAGCGAACACTCCAGCCGGTGGTCACTGGCCAGAACGGTCAGGTGGCTCTGCATGCCCCCGAGCATGTTATCGCTGCCATACGCGGTGCCCCGCGTGCCGTCATCGAAGTTGAGCACGCACATGCCCCAGTTCTCGACGTCGGTCCAGCCGGTCGCCACTTCACATGCGTGGCCAGCAGCCGCGCGCGACAGGTCGGTGACTTCGGCCGTCACCGACACCACGCGCGTAGGCTTGCCGCGCAAGCGCAGTCCTTCGCGGTGCTTCAGCCACAACATCGTGCCGATCGGATGCGCCCCAAGTCGCAGCAACGCGCCGCCGCCGGCATGCCGCCAGTCGCGGGCATAGCTGGCGTGCGAGCCGGAGTGGCTCTCCCAACCGCGCATCTCCAGCACGATGCCCTTGGCGGCAGCGCCGAGCGCGGCGGCCCGTTCGATCGCCGGCGCGAAGATCCAGTTCTCGCCATAGAACAGCTGCACTCCCGCCTGCTTGCACGCGGCCACCATGGCCTCCGCATCCTTGATCGCTGCCGCCAGCATGACGGCGCGATCCGTCGCCGCAACCTGTTCGGCGGTCGCATCGGCCGGCAGGCCCTGGCCCCAGAACGCCGCCAGCGGTTTGGTGCACAGAACGTGCTTGCCGGCGCCAGCAGCACGTTCGCACAGCGGCGCGTGCGCATGATTCGGTACACACAGATCGACCAGGTCGACGTCCTTGTCCGCCAAGATCTCGTCAAACGAGGCACCGCGCGCAACGCCGACTTCCTTGGCGAATTGTTCGGCACGCTGCTTATCACGAGAGACCGTGATGACCTTGACGTTGTCGTGGTGGACGCGGCGCCAACAGTGGGCGCGCGTGCGGGCGAGGAATCCAGTGCCGACGAGGGCGACGGTGAGCGGTCGGTTCATTTCTGCGATGAGTGTAGTCGGCGCGCGCCGAGGTATCCTTGGTCGTTCGATGACATCTCTCACTGCCTCAGCTCAAGCACGTATCGGGCTCCTCGGAAACCCATCGGACATCTACGGTGGACAGGGTCTTGGTTTCAGCGTCGCCGAACTCGGAGTGACGGTGACGCTGACCGACTCGGAAGCGATGGCGCTGCCCAATGAGCTGTTTGAGGCAGCCTGGCAGCTGATGGCGATCGAACTAACAACTGCCAAGATCGATCCGGCCGACCGTGCGTTCGCGTTGACGTTCACGAGCAATGTGCCGTTCCAAGGCGGACTATCGGGATCCAGTGCGCTGGTGATCGCCGCGATCCGCGCGTGGAGCCGCTGGTATGGCCTGCCAATGGAGCCGATGCAGGTGGCCGAGTTGGCGTTCCGGGTCGAGAACCAAGTGCTCGGCATTCGCGCCGGTGCCTTGGACCGATTGGTGCAAGCCCACGATGGCTTGCTGGCGATGGACTTTGCCAAGCCGTTCGCCCAAGGCGCCGTGCAGCGACTCGATGCCGACTTGCTGCCGCCGATGGTATTGGCGTGGCACAGTGTGCCGGGCGAGAGTTCGGGCGATGTGCACGCACCTGTGTTCGCACGCTGGCAAGCAGATGACCCAGCGGTGCGCACGGTCGTGAAGCAGTTGGTCGACAACGCGAAAGCTGGCCACGAGGCCTTGCTGCGCGGGGATTGCGCGGCGTTCTTGACCTGCGTCAATCGCAACTTCGACTTGCGCGCCCAGGTCTTTCCGATCGCCGCCGCGGATCAAGCGCTGATTGACTTGGGGCGCGAGCTGGGAGCCGGCAGCAAGTTCCCCGGCTCGGGTGGCGCTGTGCTGTTCGCGTGCCGGGACGAAGCCCACCGCTTGTCTATCGAAGCCGCCTGCAAGCAAGCTGGTCATCAGACGATTCGGCCAACGGTGCAGCGCGCATGGCCACGGTTGCGGGCGGTGTTCTTGGCGGCTGGGTTTGCGACGCGCTTGTACCCGCTGACCGAGAAGCAAGCCAAGCCGTTGCTCGAAGTCGGCGGCAAGCCGATGTTGACTCGCATCGTCGCGCAAGTGGTGCGCACTGGCGCGGTGGTCGATGGAGTCGTCGTCACCAATGGCCGCTTCCATGATGACTTCGTCAAGTGGGAGCAGAGCGAACGCGCTCCCTTGCCGATGCAGCTGGTCAACGACGGTGCCATGACCAACGACACGCGCCTCGGTGCCATTCGTGACTTGCAGTTGGCGCTCGACAAGTCCACGACCGATCTGTCTCCGGACGGCTACCTGGTGCTGGCCTGCGACAATCTGTTCTCGTTCGACCTGACCCAGTTGGTCGATCGCTTCCGCGCCACAGGTAGCGGCCAGTTGATCGTGCGACAGGTGCCGAGTCCCGTGCCGCCGGGTCGCTACAGCGAAGTGATGCTCGATGGCCACAAGGTGAGTCGCTTCCGCGAAAAGCCCGACCACCCCGAATCGGATCTGTCGGCGATTGCGGTCTATGTCCTGCCGCCCGAATTGCCGGCGCTGATCCGCGAATACCTGGCGGACGGCCTGAACCCCGACGCGCCGGGTCACTTCCTGGCTTGGCTCAGCAGCCGATTGCCGCTTGAGGCGACGCGCTTGACTGGCACCTGGCTCGACATTGGCAGTGTCGAGGATCTCGAGAAGGCCCAGACCGCGTTCGGCTGAGGAGCGCCGCCGGCGATCGCTGCGCCAGCCACCAGCCGCGGCCCGCAAACGAAGCAATCGTGATACTCTCGCGGGCGAAGGAACTAGTAGCCATAGATGCGTCAGCCAGCCGTTGCTTGCCTCTTGACGTGCCTCGCGTTGCCCGCGCAAGAGCACGATGCCGCTCAGGAAAGCACTCTGCTGCTCACCAAGCGCGGTGAACTCAAGACTGCCCCGCGTTCGCAGCTCGAGGGCCGGGCGGCACATTGGCCGGTGGGTGACGCAGAAGGCTTGATGCTTGGCACCAGTCACTTTCGCGTGCGCATCGTCGGTTCGGGCATGGCAATCGCCCTGCGATCCGGAGCGGCACCGCGCAAGACCGTTCGCTCGGGTGGCACGTATCGCTTGCAGTATGTGTCGCCGGATGGCCAGGAACGTTCGCGGAACGTCGGGTTCTTCCGCGAGCATGACAAGACGTGGTCATGGTACTGCGCCGATGTTCGCGTCGTCACGCTGGCCGGCCAGAAGATCCGCCTGGTCGATGCGAACGGGGATGGTCGCTACACGATTGCCGACGATGGCTACCTGGTGCCCGGTGCGCGCACTGTCTGCCCGTTGTCCGAGAAGCTGATCCTCGGTGCGACCGAAGTGCAGATCTTGACGTTGTCCGACAACGGCCAGCACCTGCGGGTCGCCGAACGCAGCCTACCGGGCAGCCCGCCGCAACTCGCCGGACTGGGCGCGATCAATCGCTTGCGAACGGAGAACGGCTTGCCCGGCGTCGCGCTCTCAGAGGACTTGTCGGCCGGATGCACGGCACACGCCCGCTACCTAGCCATGAATGAATGGGGTGGCTCGTCGAACCCGCATGTCGAAGAAGCCCGCAGCGCCGGATACTCGAAGCAAGGTGCCAAGGCCGCAATGCGCAGCGTGATCATGAAGATCGCGCATGACGAGGCGGTACCTTCGTATTGGCGCACCTGGTTCCATCGTCGCCACATGATGGATCCAGTCTTGGCACAGATTGGCATCAGCGCCGAACCAGAAGACCTGTCGGTGATCGATGTGATGGCGAAGGACTGGCAGCGCATCGCCTGGTCTTGGCCGATCACCGTGCCCGCGGATGGCGCGGTCGATGTTCCGGTCGGCGCAATGCGCGAAATGCCGACCGAACCGGTCAAGCGACTCGGCACCCGCGGCTTCCCGATCATGGCGCTGTTTCGCAACTCACCGGGCCTCGACGCGGAGTTCCAAGGCTCGTTGGTGTCGGTGATCAAAGGGCGAACTCGCAAAGTGCGCACGCTGGTGGGCGAGCGCGGCAAGTTCCCCCTGCTCTACGGCATCGTGCCGGAGAAGCCGCTGCGCCCGGCCACCAACTACGTGGCAACGCTGGAATGGCGCGTTGGCACCGAGGTGACCACGCGCGTGATCCACTTCCGGACCCGGTAGCTGCTGGCGGACCTCATGGCTGGCGGACTGGCATCTGACGGATGGGACACCTGACGTCCTGGGCATCTGGCGGACGGGGCATCTGGCGGACGGGGCATCTGGCGGACGGGACATGTGACGGCCTGGGAGGCTGTCCGTTCCGGTCGTTGTCGTCGCCAGTATGCTGGACTGCTGTGCGGCCACCTTTGCAGAATAACTTGAAGTCGCTGCACCCGGCGCGCCGTCGAGCGGCACTTGGTAGTCAATGGCAATTGTGCAGCAAATCCGGCGTGCCCGTGGAGTCGATCGTTCGATCGCCTCACTGGTGGTGCAGCCGACCGACGAAGATGCCCGCCGGGAGCAGAATGAAACGGCAGATGAACAGCCAGATATGGGCCTAGAGCAGGCGGAGCTTGCCGCGCTGGTGCAGCAGTTCCAGGCCCCGGTCTGGCGCTACCTGCGCCTCTTGGGAGCCGACACCCACGAGGCGGATGACTTGATGCAGGAGGCGTTCGTCGTCTGCGCCGAGCGCCTGCGCAAAGGCGAGCAACTGCTGTCGCCGGCCGCGTTCTTGCGCGGTGTTGCGCGCAACCTGCTGCTCGGCAGCCGTCGCCGCGATCGCCGTCGGCCGCCAACCGGACAGTGGCTGGAAGCGGTGGAGGAGTTCGTTGCCGAGCAGCCCGAAGCGATCGAAGACGGTCGCATCGATGCGCTGCGCCAATGCGTGCAGCGGCTGCAAGGCCGCGTCCGCCAGGCGGTCGTCTGGCATCACCTCGAAGGCGTGGCACGAGAAGAAGTGGCCCGCCGACTGGGCATCGGATTGCACGGGATGAAGTCGTTATTGAGTCGCGCGCGCGAATCGCTGCGCGAATGTGTAGATCGTGCGCAAAGGAAGGAGCAATCGTGAACGAGCAAGACAACAACGTGGCCGACGAGCAACTGCGCAAGGCCTTCGAAGAGGTTGGTGGACGTGCGACGCCGCCCAACCGTTTGCATGAAATCCTGCAGCGCGCCGCGGCCGCTGCCGGCCCGCAGCCTGGCGATCACCAAGCGAAGCAGTTCCAGACCGGCAAGCTGTGGGCTGCCGCGCTATTACTGTTGGGCTTGGGCACAACGATCACCGCATCGGTGCTCAAGAACCAGACCGATGAAGCTGCGACGCAACCACGACTGGTGGTTACGTCCGTTGGCGACGATTCGTTGACGAACCATGACCCAGCTGGTGCGGAGATCGTTGCGATGGCGCAAGACCCAAAGCCAAAGCCAAAGCCAAAGCCAAAGCCAAGCAAGCCTGGCAGCCAGGACCCGGTCGGCAAGCAGAATCCGAAACCAGCAGGCAAACCAGATACGAACAACAAGAAGGACGTGCCCGGAGGTCTGGACCCTGAAGACCTGCGAGTCCTGCGTAGTGCCGAAGCGATGCTCGAAGCCGAGAAGAAGCTTCTCAAACTGATCAAGGACGGCAAGATCGCCGGCGTCGACCAGGTGCTGCCATTCGATCAACTGGAGGACTGGAAGTACACCGACGGCCTTGAGGGCATGCCCAAGAAGGTCAAGGCGCTCGATGGCAAGAAGGTGCTGATGCTCGGCTTCATGCTGCCGATTGACGAGGTCACCGACATCAAGCAGTTCCTGCTGGTCGAGTCCCTATGGTCCTGCTGCTACGGCCAGCCGCCGAACATCCATGGCATTGTTCGCGCCATCATGCCGAAGGGCAAGACGCTCGACTACCAGTTCGAGCCACTCAAGCTGGTCGGCACGCTGAAGATCGAAGCGACCAAGATGGACGACTACGTCGTCGACATCTACCAGCTGCAGATCGACTACGTCGAGGTGATCGAGGCGGCCAAGCCCGCGAGTCCGGTGCCGACCAAGAAGGACCTCAAGAAGGCCGCCGAGATGAAGAACAAACGCGGTTGCTGAGTCCTCTGGAACATCTGCACGGCCACCAGGCCACTGCCACCAATCCAATCCAGCAGCAGGCCACTCCGGCAGCAGCGCCGCTGCCACTAGCGCCGCTGCAACCAGCGCCGCTGCCACCAGCGCCGCTGCCACTGGCACACCGGCACTAGCGCCGCTTGGGCAGCCAAGGCAACACCGGCACGGCAGCCGTCGCGGTGTAGACCTCGCGCAGCAGTTGCCGGCCAACCAACGCGTGGTCACCGCGCAGCGCCTTGAAGCTGAAGTGGATGTGACCGGGCATCACCGCGTCCTTCCGGCGCGTCAGTCGGATCTCGTCGCGCAGCTCGGTCGCGCGGATCTGCCCACCGCCATCGCGAATCTTCGAGGTGTAGAGCCCAGGCCAGATGGCGCGGCCTTTGACGTTCTGTTCGTGCCAGTAGTCGAGCAACACCTCGAAGTCTTGCTGCTTGCGATCGATCGGCCAGTAGAGCTGCGGCGCCAGGTAGTCGAGCCACCCGTTGCGTAGCCACTTTGGCACGTCGGCGTACAACCCGGCATACTGATCGAGGCCCGCTTCGATGCCGCGCGGCACTCCTGGCCGAGCAATGCCGAACGGACTGATGCCGACCCAGACCCACGGCTTGTCGGCATGCACCAGTTCGTAGAGGTCCTTGACGAAGCCATCGATGTTGCTGCGGCGCCAATCGCCGCGGTCGAGCTTGCCACCACCGTCGCGGTATGCCTTGTAGGTCGCATCGTCCGGGAACGACCGCTTGCCCTGCGGGTAGGGATAAAAGTAGTCGTCGAGGTGCACGCCATCGATGTCGTAGCGGCGCACGACATCCTGGATCACCGCGAGTGACCACTTGCGCGCCGTCGCATGACCCGGATCCATCCAGGCCTGCTTGCCGTAGGTGACGACCAGGTCCTTGCCGCGCACGGTGACATGCTTCTTGTCCGGCTTCGATTTGCTAGCCGTATGCCAACAGCGGAACGGGTTGAACCACGCGTGCAGGTGCAAGCCGTAGCGGTGACTGCGGGAGATGATGTAGCGCAGTGGGTCGAAGTTCTCGCCCGGCGGCTTGCCCTGGGTGCCGGTCAGCCATTCGGACCACGGCTCGAGCGGCGACTGATAGAACGCGTCGGCTGCCGGACGGATCTGGAAGATCAATGCATTCAGCCGCAATTCGACGGCCCTGGCGACGATCGCATCGATCTCACGGCGCAATTGCCCAGGCGACAACCCGGGGCGCGATGGAAAGTCGATATTGTCGACGGTCGCGATCCACGCCGCCCGAAACTCGTCTGGCGGCAGGCGATGGCCCGGTCCCGGCGCAGGGGCCATCGCCGGTTCCTGAACAGGGTCCGGCGCGGCCACCTGGGGCGGCGCAGAAGTTTTTGTTCGCGAACTTCGCGAGCCTTGCTGCGCGTCAGCACGCGTGGAGCATGCCACCGTCAGCAGCAAGCATGCGAGAGACAACCTGAGAACCTGTCGAATCATTGGCAAACAGTGGCGCGGTAGTCTCCGTATCATGCAGGGTTCCGTGTCCATCGCCCACAGCTTCGGTCACGATGTTCTTTGTTCGCGAGATTGCCGCTAGGAAGTGTTGGCTGTTCGGGTCACTTTCCCAATCGATTCCAGCCTGTTGCGATGGGGTGCAGCGACCCCGGATGCAGGCTACTTTTGATGGTCTGAGCTGCGAATACTTCGTGGCAACGACGATACCCGACGCTCCTTTGCTCCGGACCCCACCGCCCGCCGCCCAAACGCTCTGGTGCACTAGCCACATGCTTGCCGTTTCCCACGCCCTTCCTCGCCTTCTCACGATCGTCTGCCTGTGCGCCCCAGCTTTGTTGGCGCAGAGCGAACGTCGTCCCGAGTCCTTCCAGTTGGCGATTGGTATGCAGCAGCGCGGTCTCCATGAGGAGGCCGCCAAGTATCTGACGAAGTTTGTGCGCGAGCACGCAGACCACGCGCTGATTGCCGAGGGCTACTACCGGCTGGCGCAGAGTCGCACCGAACTGCAGCAGGTGGATCCGGCGATCCAGAACTTTCGTGAAGCGCTGAAGCGTGGCGGCAAGCAATTCGCGCTGCGCGCCGAAGCCCAGTATCGCTTGGGCAACTTGCTACAGGGCAAGGGCGACAATGCGAACGCGCTCGGCAGCTTCGAGGAACTCAGTAACGAGATCGCTGGCGACCACTACCTTGCCGCTGCCGCGGCCTACGCCAAGGGCGAAGTCTTGCGCGACCTGGGCAAAGATGAAGCCGCGGCGAAGGCGTTCGCGACTGCCGCCAAACTCGCGGTAGGTGAACAGGCCGGATTCTTGTTCCCATCCCTCTACCAAGGTGGGTTTGCGTGGTTGCGCTTGCAGAAGTTCGCCGAAGCGGCGGCGACGTTCACGGCAGCTCACCGCGCCGCTCCGGATCCAGCCGCCAAGGGGGAGTGCCTCTATCTGATCGGGGATGCGCAGCTGCGTTTGCGCCAATACGCGAAGGCAGACCAGGCCTTCCAGGCGTCCCTGCGAATTGCCGGCGACTACCAGGACGATGCTCAATATGGCCTTGGCTGGAGCGCGCTCGGTCGCGAAGACTCCCAAGCGGCTGTCAATGCGTTTGGCCGCTTGCTGCAAGACCACCCGAAGTCTCCGTTCGTCCACGCGGCCCGACTTGAGCGCAGTCGCTGCTTCTACCAAGCGCAGCAATTCGACGTCGCGCTCAAAGAACTGCAGCCACTGCTGGCCAACGGCAACGCGCTGCAACAGGAAGCCCGCGAACTTCAAGGGCTCTGTGCGCTCGCCAGCGGCAAGGGGCAGTCCGCGGTGGAGACGTTGCAGCAGGCATTGACCAAGGCGAGTGACGAGGACAAGCCGCGCTTGCAGTTTGCGCTCGGCGAAGCGTTCGCCAACCTCAACCGCTGGCAGGAGGCGCTCAAGGCGTACCGCACGGTGCCCAAGAATGCTGCGCTCGAGTTGCGCGGCGATGCGTTGTATGGCGCGTGCCACGCGCTGCACGAACTTGGCGACCACAAGGCATCGATTGCGACTGCGGAGCAAGTGATCAAGATCCAGCCGCCGCATCGGTCGCGGGTGCTGGCACAACTGGCAGTTGCCGAGAATCGGTTCGCGTTGCGCGAGTGGCCGCAGGCGGCCAAGGCCTACCAGGCCCTGCAAGCGCACGCTGAGCACCAGGCACTGGCGTCGTGGAAGCTCTCGTGGTGCATCTACCTCGGCGGCGACAAAGCTGGCGCGGCCAAACGGTTCGGGGCGATCGCCCAGGACAAGGACGACGCCAATGCCGAAGAAGCGATGGCGATGCAGGCCTTGGCGCTCTACGAAGCTGGCGAACGTGATTCGGCGCTGTCGGTGTCGGATCGCTACCGGGCGCGCTATCGCGAGGGCAAGTTCCTCGACCGCACCGAACGCATTGCCTCGCGCGTGCTGCGCCAACGCGGCGATCTTGGCGCTGCCCAACGACGCTTGCAACGCGCCGCCGCCATTTCCATACAGCGCGACGGTGCCGATGCGGCCAACTCCGATATCGCCGAGCAAGCCGACCTTGCCTACCAACAAGGCGACTTTGAAGCGGCCGATGCGTTGTTCGCCAAGTTGACCGACAAGCAGGACACGATCGGGGCGCGCGCCCTGGCGGGGCGCGCCTGGTGTGCATTCGAGTTGGGCAACGATGAAGCGTGTGCTCGCGTCTTGGCCAGCGCCAAACGGCATCCGGCAGTCGCCGACGAATTGCCGGGATTGCTCGAACTCGAATCCGCTCTGTGCCACCGCACCAAGGCGTGGCCAAAAGCGGTCGCCGCCGCGCAGCAGTTCTTGAAGCAGTTTGGCAAGCACGAGAAGGCGCCGATGCTCAGGTATGCGCTCGGGGTGGCGCTCGCCCGCGGCGGCGACCAGAAGGCCGCCCGCAAGGTGCTTGCCGAGCTGGCGCGCGACGGTGGCTATGCCGAACCGGATCGCGTGCTCTACGAATTGGCTTGGGCCGCGCGCCGCGATGGTGACGAAGCGGTTGCACTCGCCAACTTCCGCAAGGTTGCGGCATCGAGCAAGGATGTCGAACTTGCTGGAGAATCCCGCTTGTTTGTCGGCACCGCACTGTTGGCCGGCAAGCAACCTGACCTGGACGAAGCAGGGCAGTGGCTACTGAAGGTCGACGGCGCTCATCGCAAGCAGGCTCTCTATCGCCTTGGCTTCGCGCAGTTCGAGGCCGCGGGCAGCATCAAGGACGCCAAATCCGCGAAGCAGTTGCTCGGCAAGGCCCGCGATCACTTTGCGGCGATTGCGGCCATCGAAGGCGAAGAGCTGCTCGGCGAAGCGCTGTATCTCGGCGCCGAATGTTGCCGCCAGCTCGGCGATTACCCGGGCGCGGTCACGCGTAGCAGTCGTTTGTTGCGCGAGATGCCAAAACACGAACGTGCGCCGCGGGCGAGGCTCGTCAGTGGCGAGAGTTCGCTGCTCGCCGGCCAGGCCAACGATGCGATTGCGCCGTTGGAGCAGTTTTTGCGCGAACACAAGATCGGCACCGATGATGTCGCGCGCGCCGATGCGGCTCGGGCGAACTTGTGGCTCGGCAAAGCACGGCTGCAGCGTCGGCAATACCCGGCGGCCGAACAGTGCTTCGTCAAGGTGACCGAACTGAGTGAAGGTTCGTTGGCGGCGGAAGCCCAGTTCCGACTCGGGGAAAGCCGCGCGCAACGCAAGGACCTCAACGGTGCCGTGGATGCGTTCGTCAAGTTGCCGATTCTCTACGGTGATGCGACCTGGGTGCGACGCGGATTGCTGCAAGCCGGCCGCACCTACCAGCAACTCAAGCAGCCGGAGAAGGCCAAGCGGTTCTTCACCGAGCTCGTCGACAAACACAAAGGCACGGACGAAGCGAAGTCCGCCGCTACCCAACTCCAGAACCGGTGATGCCCGCCATGCTCTTCTTACTGCCCCAAGCACCGTCTGTCGTTTCGACCATCGGTGAGTTCTTCGAAGCCGGCGGCTTGCTGATGTGGCCAATCCTCGGCTGCTCAATCGTGGTCGTCGGCCTGGCACTGGAACGCTATCTCAGCCTGCGCAAACGCCGGGTGTTGCCGCAGGTCGTGATCGATGCCGCGCATCAGGTCACCGAAGGCCACGCCGATGTGATCACCGCCGGCATCCTCGAAGCCACGGCTCCGGGCGCGCGCGTCTTGGCCGCTGGCCTGAGGCGGCGCGGGTGCTTACTGGCCGACGTCGAGAAGGCCATGGAGGACCGCCTCCATGACGAAGGGCAGCGACTTCGCGGCAACGCCCGCGGCGTCTGGCTGGTGGCGACGATCGCGCCGCTGATCGGCTTGCTCGGCACAGTGCTCGGCATCTCCGACGCGTTCGCCGCGGTCGAGCAGACCGGCCTCGGTAAGGCGGAAAGCAGCGAGTCCTTGGCAGCTGGCATCAAGGTCGCGCTCTACACGACCATCTTTGGACTGTTCGTGGCGATTCCCGCCACGCTGATCGCCGCCCACCTGCAAGCGCGCGCCCGCCACTTGGTCGCTGCGATTGCCGAGGTGATCGCGCCAACGATCGAATCGCTGGCCGCGTTGCCGGTGACCGCGCAGCAGGCCGCAGACCGCACGGCCGAAACTTCTGGCGCGGTCCGCAGTGACACCAGTGATAGCGCCAGCGGTGACGCGAGCGATGACGAGCCGGAGGAAACCAATGCGGCTTGAGAGTGACGACGACGGCAGCGACGGCGGCATCAACTTGATGCCGTTGGTCGACGTAGTGTTCTTGTTGTTGATCTTCTTCCTGGCCGCGACCACGTTCGCCACCGAGGAAGTCGAGCTCGACCTGCGCCTTCCCGAAGCCAAGTCCGGCGAGGCCGGCAAGACCAACAAACAACTGATCATCAACGTGTCGCAAGACGGCACACTGACGATGGCTGGCCGCGCGGTCACCATGGAGGCGCTGCGCCAGAAGCTCGTGGCCGCCGTGGCGCGCAACAAGGAGCAGGCTGTGCTGGTGCGCGGCGACAAGTCGGCGGAGTTCGGCGTCGGCTTGCAGGTGCTCGACACGTGCCGCCTGGCAAAGATCAAGAAGGTCGATTTTGCGGCGCTGCCCGCGAGGAAGGGCTAGCGCAAGATGGCGCTAGGGCCACGCACAAGACGCAGCCTGATGTGGGCCGCCTGGACGGTGATGTGTGTCGCAGGCGCGATGCTCATCGGCCTCAAGGTTGGCCGACCAATCTACTACAGCGATGGTTCCCAGCAGGTCGCCGGCAGCGACTTCGCGACCTCCGGCATTCTGCGTTGGAACAGCCCGGATGCCGAACTCGAACTGCCGGGACGGGTGACGGGCCGCGTCGCCCAGATGGCCGATGGTCGTCTGCTCTATGGCGTGCTCACCGAAGATGGCACCAGCGACCTGGTGACCTGGCATCCGGAGCGACCAGACGTGCCGCCGGAGCCCGCCTACGGACTCAACACTGCCTACAACGAACTGGCGCCGGCCGTCAGCCGGGATGGTCGCATCTATTTTGCCTCCGATCGCCCGGAGAGCATCGGTGGCTACGACCTGTTCGTCACGACGATGACACCGCGCGGCTTTGGTCGCGTCGAAGCGCTGCTGCCGTGCAACACGGCGTTCGATGAGACCGATCCCGCACCGGATCCCTTTGCCGACTCACTGGTGTTCGTGCGCATCGATCGTGCCATCGATGATGGCAATGACGGCGTGCTGTGGACCTGGCGCATTGGCGACCCGCTCGATCCGGTGCAGGTGTTCCCGGAACTGGACCGGCGACGGGAGCGCATCATCGATCGCGATCCGGCCTTCGCCAGCGACGGCGCGTCCTTGTGGTTTGTGCGCCAAGAACCCGGCAAGGACTTGACGATCTGTCGCAGCTCGCGGCTTGGCGACACGTTTGATGCACCGGCGGCGTTGTCGCAGGACTGGGGCGTCGATGCGTTGCGCAGTCCACTGCCACTGCCTGGCGGCCGAACCGTCGGCATGGTGCAGCCGCCGACGGAGCAACAAGCGGCGCTGTGGTATGTGTCGGCCGCGGAAGAACTCGTGCCGTGGTGGCCCGGTCAGCATTGGCTCGAGTGGCTGCTGTTGTCGCTGGTGTTGTGCTCGCTGTTGTTGCTGCTGCTGCTCTACTTCGGCCAGCGCTGGAGTGCCCTCGACTTGGCGGCGCAATGCATCCTGCTGTCGCTGCTGCTGCACGTGCTGCTGTTCTTGTGGCTGATGGGCGTCGAAATCGCTGGATCGCTGCTGCCTGGAAGCGACGACGACGACAGCGGCATGCAGGTCAGCATTGTCGCGAGTACCGGCTTCGCGAGCGCCGCTGCCGCCGGGGATGCGGGCGAAGTCGCCGCCAAGGTGCAGCGCACCGTGCGCGAACAGACCTTCGAAGTATCGGAGCCGGGCACGGCAACGTCGCGTTCCGAGCTGGATCATCAAGCCACGCTCGCCATTGACAACGGCAGCTACGAATCCGAACCGGTGCAAAGCACGGAGCAAACGGCGGCCGAACCAGAGGTGCACGACGAAGCCGCGGCAATGGCCGTGCGCAACGCCCCAGATGCTGCTGCCGCGGGGCTCGAGCAAGCACCGCTGACCGCCGTCGAGCAATCCCAGTTGGCGGCCGAAGCAGCCACCGCGCGCCGTCAGACTGCGAATAGCGAGGTCGCGTCGCAAGTGGTGCAGGTGGCAACTCCCGCCAGCGGAGTGCAACGCGCCGCCGGTCGGATGGTCGAACTCGCGGATGGCGATGCAGAATCGGCGTTGCCGATGCACAGCGTCGCGGCGACCGCACCCGGTCCGACGGCACCCGCACTGCAGGATACCGCGACCGCGGGTTCGCCGGCCAGCGCATCGCAAGTCGCCGATGCAGCGTCCTCACCGGTAGGAATCAGTTCGCAAGCCTCTTTGGCCAATGCGCCAGCAGCCGCAAACCTAGCCCAGCCGAAACGCGGCAAGGCACGACCCGAGACCACCGAAACCGTTGCGATGCCTGGAAGCATCGTCGGGCGTTCGTCAGGTGTGCGGATCGATTCCTCGACATCCGAGCGCGCCGTCGCAGTCGCGGCACCGCGCAAGGTCGCCACGCCAAAGATGCCGCTGCGCGGTGCGGTAGCGGCCGGTGCAAGTGCTTTGCCAACGCCGACGCCTAGCAGAGCCGCACCGCGTGCCTCGGTGGCCGCGCTGCAGGTCGCAGCTCCCGCAGAGCCGGAAACGGCTTCGCTGCACGCCGCACGTTCGACGCGTGCGGGCAACCACGTGTCGCCGGAGGAGGCTCTGCCGACTCCTGGATCCTCACTCAGACGCTCGACGCCGCGCATCGCGATGCGGGCACCGAGTACGGAGCATGTTCCGAGTGCCGGGCGCCGTGGTGGTGTTCGGGTGGCGTTGCGCGACCCGCTCGCGACGACATCGGAAAACCGACCGCAACCCAGTGGCCAGCGCAACGGCAAGCCGAGTAGCAAGTCGGCCGCTACCGCTGCGATCGTAGCCAAGGCAAGCCAGCTGCCGAGCTCGCCACTCAGCAGCCCCGCGTTCGCGCCACGTCGCAACGCCGTGCGCCGCAGCAGCAACGCCGGCGCCTTCGCCGAGCGCTTCCCGGTGACGCCACCGGGCACCAGACTGGCACGCCAAGAGCCGCGTCGCAGTGCGTTGCCGCGACCGCCACAGCCGGCGATCGCCAAGAGCGCCTACAGCAACCGGTTTGGTCCGGCAAAGGCCAAAGCGCTCGAACGCTTCGGAGGCACGACCGAAACCGAGCGCGCCGTGCGCGATGGCCTGAAGTATCTGGCAAGCATCCAGAACGGCAACGGCTCGTGGGGGGACCAACAGGACTTCGACGGCAAGTATGGATTCGTCTACATCGGCAAGACGGCGCTGTGCGTTTTGGCGTTCCTCGGCGCCGGCCACACACCGACGTCGGACACCGAGTATTCGGCCGTGGTCACACGTGCGATCAGCCACTTGCTGCAAGTGCAGGACGAAGACACCGGCGCGTTCGGGCCGAGTTCTTGCTACGGCCACGGCATCTCGACCTATGCGATCGCCGAGTGCTACGGACTGACCAAGACCAAGCCATACGGCGACACGTTGGTGCGGCCGTTGGAAGATGGATTGACGTGGATTCTCGCCAACCAAGGTCCGCGCGGCGACGTGCGCAATCGCGGTGGTTGGGGCTACTTCTCCCCGGGACTGCGCGCCGAAGACAGCTACGCGCGGGTCTCGGTCTCGTCGTGGATGATCATGGCGTTGGAGTCGGCACGGATGTCGAGCGTCGAACTGCCGGAGGACGTCATGCCGGCAGCCAAGCAGTATCTCGAGTTGAGCTTTGACCGGCCGAACGGTTGGTTCCGCTACAACCACAAGCCGTCGCGCTTGCGCTCGGGTTGGCCAACGCTGCCTGCGAGCACGCCGGCGGGTGGCTTCTGCATGATGCTGCTTGGTGCCAAACCGGACGACAAGATGGTCGCGGCAGCCGTCGACTACACGGTCGATCGCCGGCCCCAGCGCTACCGCCGCTACCGCGACGACGACTTCGTCCTGCGCGGGCAGGGCA
>CAXBFC010000054.1:0-25109 GCA_963974725.1 uncultured bacterium
CATCGCGGTGGTTGCGAATCGGGGTGTCACAGTCGCATGGCGTGTCCGGTTGGTACCGAGCAAGCCGATCAGGAAGGGCCGATGCTGCATGCCCACTCCGTCGGCATGCGCACGATGCAGCGTTGGTTTGGTTTGGGGTGGTGGCGCATGGTGCCGCGCATGTTCCGGGGTGGACCGCGCGCTTGATGGCGAACGGGGCTGCAGAGCGAATCGTCAGCCTAGTGCCGAGCACGACCGAGTCGGTGTGTGCACTTGGTGCCGTGGACCGTCTGCTTGCATGCACGCGCTATTGCACCGAACCCGAGCCGGCGTTGCGTCATGTGCCGCGGGTTGGTGGCACCAAGAACCCGGACCTGCAAGCGATCGTTGCCTTGGAGCCAGACTTGGTGCTGGCCAACGCCGAAGAAAACCGACCCGAAGACATCGAGTGGTTGGCGGCGCGCTTTCCGGTGTTGGTGCAGACACCGCGTTCGATTGTCGAAGCTGGCAACGACCTGCGGGTGTTGGCGACCACGCTAGGCTTGTTGGAGCAGGCGGAGCCGTTCTTGTTGCGGATCGAAGCACAGATTGCGGCCGCAGAAGTAGTCGCGTTGACCAAGCCGCCAGTGCGCGTCTACTACGCGATCTGGCGCATGCCGTGGATGACCATCAATCGGGACACGTTCATCCACGATGTTTTGCGGTTGTGTGGCGCGACGTGTGTGGCTGCGGAGGATCCTGTGCGCTACCCGCAGTTGGAGCCTACGGATGCAATCGTGCGTGGCGTCGAACTGGTCTTGCTGGCCAGTGAGCCGTGGGAGTTCGATGAGATCCAGCGGCAACAAGTTGTCGAAGCCAAGCTGTTTGGCGATGCGAACGTCGTGCTCTGTGACGGCCGCGACTTTTGCTGGCACGGAGTGCGCATGGCCGATGGATTGGGCCGCGCTCTCGCGGCGATCCGCGGCGCGAGTTGATGCACCGCGGCGTCCTCAGGGTTGCTTCCAGATAGTCGGAGATGTTGCGATCCGGAGATGCTGATATCCGGAGGTGCTGCGCCACTGAGCCCAGAGCCACTGAGCCCGGGATCCGGAGCTCCTGCTCGTCAATGCGCCTGCGCGCGGTGCTTGTTCGCCTTCGTCAAGTCGATGATCGGCGCGTCGATTGCGTCGACGATGACCTTGGTCAGAGCTTCAAACTCTGACTTGGAATTCGTCTTGGAACTGCGGGCCAGAACCGAGCCATCGCTATCCTTGATGATCAAGAAGTGCGATCCGTCGTCGCTGACGTGCGGTACTAGATGGGACTCGTCCTTCACTGCTCGCCGCAGGTGCAGAAGTTCGTTCTGCGTCATGATCTTGCTGTCGCTGCCAAGACCACGCAGAACGACATCGCCGTCCTTGGTGCGTAGCTGAAAGATGTAGTCGTTGTGCTCGTGCACGAGTTCGAACCGTGTAACCATTTGCTGCCTCCAGCAACTGCGACGTTCGCACAGGCCCCCTGGGTTCCCTCTGTCTCCTGGATTGTTGGGTCGCGCCCATCCTGGCGAGTATTCGTGGCCGCCAGTGCCACAAGGATGCAGCGTAAGGTTGGCCCCGTGGTCAAGTTGGGGGAAGATGCGCGCCATGTCGGAACACCAGCCACGAATCGCACCATTGTTGCTTGTTGCGGCTCTAGTGACACTCGTTGTGACCGTTGTGCGCGTCATCGGGGAGCGCAGCAACTGGGATCCTGTCTGGTTCAGCAGCGAAGCCGGAAGCCTGTTCAATCCGTTCGGCATCGTGTGGTTGGTTCCGGTGTTCGGCTTGTTGATCGGCCGGCGATTGTCGCGCTCGGGTGGTGTGCCCAGCTTTGTCGCGGGGTTCTTCGTGCCGATGTTTGGCTTCTCCGCGATCATGGGAGCAGCGGTCTTCGTGGGGGCGCGGTTCGAGGGTCAGGAGTTGCTCGAGGCGATGACTTACCTCTTCTACTGCGCGCCGGTGCTGTCCTTGTTGGCTCTGTTTGCATGGCCCCGCGCGTTCGTGGCGCTGCTGGCCTACGCAGTTGTCGCGCGAGTGCCGGTGATGCTGGTGCAATACCTCGACGTGCAAAACGGTTGGCAGACGCACTACGGCCGCGTCCATCCACAGCTCGCCGAGTTGGGCGCCGACGACCGGATCTGGCTGTTGACGCTCGCTCAGACCGGGTTCTGGATTCCGTTCACGGTGACTCTGGGCTGCGCGTTTGCGGCGATCGGGGCCGCGACGGCTCCCAAGCCCTGACGGGCATCTGAGCGCCGTTACGCGCGTTGCGGGCGCCTTGACAGTGTCCCTGCATATGACAGAATTGTCTCGGGGAAGTTGCGCGCCCCTCGTCCCATGCCAACGACTGCATCTCATGCTGAAACCGTCACCAGTGCCGAGGCACTCTGGCGTGAGCACTGGTGCCCAATTGCGTTCTCAATCGATGCACCGCCCGGTCGTTTGCACTCGGTCACCGTTTACGACGAGCCCTACGTGTTGTTTCGCGACTTGGATGGCGCGATCCATGCGTTCGAAGACCGTTGCCCGCATCGTCTCGCGCGGTTGTCCGACGGCCGTTTGCGCGATGGCCAGATCGAATGCCTCTACCACGGGTGGCGCTTCGACAGCGAAGGCGCTTGCACACACATCCCACAACTAGAACCAGACCAGGCGTTGCCGTCGGCGGCGTGCGTCAAGAAGGTGCACGTCACGGAGCGGCAAGGGATCGTCTGGCTGTATGCCGGCGATGTTGTTCGGCCCGAAGCTTTGATCCCCGTTATTGCCGAGTTGGATGCCGGTGATTGTCACTTGGTCGACTTCGCGATCGACCTGCCATACAGCCATGAATTCTTGATCGAGAACGTGCTCGACTACGCGCACATCCATATCGCTCACGATGGTGTTCGCGGTGGTGGCGATGCTGCGTTGGCCGGGCCGCTGGCGTTCGAGATCTCCGAGTCTACGGCGGCGGGCTTTCGCGCCGAGTTGGGCCGTTCGATTGCTGGGCAGTTGTCATCAGGTGAACTTGCAGCGGCGCACGTATCGTTCGACGCGCCGGGATTGGTGCACTACCGATCCATCTATCCGACTGGCGATCATTTCGATGGTGCCTCGGCCAATAGTGCATCGGCTGCGCAGCGAGTGTCAGGGCTGGCTCTCTATGCGCTGCCGCTTGGTCACTCCCGTTGCCGCTTGCTCTATCGCGCCTACAGCAACTTCGCGCCGCGACGGGATCGAATGCGGCCACGCTTCTGGGAGCACGGTTCGCAATGTCACTTGTTGGAGCAGGACATGGCAATCGTCACGGGGCAGGCGGCGAACATCGCGAGGATCGGTGGTTCGCTGGGGACCAATTGGTTGCCGCTGAAGAGCAGCGATGCGTTGGTTGTCGCATACCGCGCCTGGTTGGACGAACATGCCGCTGGCCGACCCGGCTACCTAGGATTGCGCACGCGGGGCGCATCGCCCGCTTCCGCAGCATCCGCCGGCGGGGGACTCTACCAAGGTCGCTACTTGAGCCATGTCCGGCAATGTGGCTCCTGTCAGCGTGCCGTGCGGGTTGCTGGTGTCTTGCGCAATGCTTCCGTGGTCCTTTGTTTCGCGTCGTTGGTCGCCGCCGTGTGCCTTTCGTCGTGGCTGCAGACCGTTGCCGTTGCCCTCGCGGTAGTGAGCTTTTTGGCCGGCGTCACATCCGCCTCCTTGTTGACGCGTCTGACTGGTCGCGGGTTGGTCCGAGACTGACTCCGTCCCCACATCGTTATCCCACAACTCGCCTACCCATGAAGTTCCTCTCCCGTGTTGGCAGCCTGTTCCGCGGCGCGTGGAACTTGGTGTGTCGTCCGTTCCGTCGCAAGAAGCCGGAAAGCCCAAACATCTATCCGCTGTTTTAGGGCGCAGTGTTTCCAAGCGCCGTGTTCTAGCTTCTAGCTGGCGCGCGCTGGCTCGAGGCGCGCAGCTGGTCCTCGCTCGCAGTCATCATGGAGAAAGATAAGGTTTGGCGGAACACGGGCGGCCCGCTGCCCTACATCGGACCACTGGACGAACGCCGCGAGAAGCTTGGTTCGGCGCACGTACTCTCGACGTGTGGCTCGGACCTTACCGGCAAGACCACCTATCGATACAACTCCCACGGCTACCGTGGGGAAGAGTTTCGCAGCGACGCGCGTCTGCGAATCTACACCTTTGGCGAGAGCGACGCGTTTGGGCTCGGGATCGACTACCAAGATGCGTGGCCGGTTCGGGTCGTAGAGCTCATTCGAGTGCAGCTTGGACTGCAGGCGGGCGACATCTGCCACATCAACTTCTCCGAGCCAGGCGGGTCCAACGACCTGATTGCGCGCATGGTGGTGGCGCAGTGTGGAGCCGCGCCGCCGGATCTGGTCCTCGTCAATTTTGCGGAAACCAATCGCACCGAGGGAGTTTGTCGAGGTCGTGTCTTTGGCGTTGGTCGTTGGTTCCAACATTGCCAGGAGTTGCGCGACAAGATCCTGAAGATGCCTGATGACGAGGGCCAGCCGAACGTCTTCGTGGAAGCACTGCATCGCGGCGACGCGTATCTCGAGTTTACCAATGACGATCACGGCAGGCTTGCGGCGGTGCGATGCATGCTGTTGGTGCAGTCCTACTTGCAGGCTCGGAACATTCCGTCCCTCGCGACCAGCCGTCCGATGCCCGAACTGTTCGCAAGTAGCGCCGCCGTGGATCCCGTTTCGGGGCCGTTGATCGAACAGGTGAGTGCGGACTGGTATCGCCCGTTCGAGCTCAAGTGGCCTCCGATCGATGGGTCGGCAGACGAGCTGCACATGGGGCCACGTAGCCATTCGCGGATCGCGGAACACATTATTGGCTGTTTGCAAACCAACGGGGCACTCGACGCGCTACAGCGCAGGATGGCCGCGCCCGCGGCCGATGGCGCGTCTGCCGCCGGGGTTCGCCGTTCGATCGGTGAGTCCGTGCGCTGCTTCTACGAGGACATGCCGTTCAGCATGCATGTTGACGTGAACGTTGCTGCAGCGTCGGTTCGTGACCATTCCTTGGCAGCGATCTATCCCGACCTGCACGCCGTGTTGCGCAGTGGTCGCAAGAAGTCGGTGCTTGAGTTCGGCTGCGGGGCGGGCTGGCTGGCGTGCACCATGGCGCATCACTATGACGTTGCCGTAACTGCCGTGGACTTTTCCGAAGCGGCTTTGCATCGAGCTCGGCAAGTGGCGGAGTCGCTGGGGGTCGTGGATCGCATCCGTTTTGTTCGCAGCGACCTGTTCGACTACGAGCACGGCACGCCGGTGGATCTGGTCGTCAGTGTCGGTGTCTTGCACCACACGCGCGATGCGCGTGCCGCTTTTCGCCACGCGCAGGCCAGTGTTGGTGATGCTGGCTCATTGTTTGTCGGGCTATACCACGAGCCGGGGCGCGCGCCGTTCCTCGAATTGTTCCGTGGCATTGCCAAGGTCGAAGGCGAAGACGCTGCGTTGGCTCGCTACGCGAAGCTTGATGGTGTGCACGCTGGGGACAAGACCATGCTGAAGTCGTGGTTTCGCGATCAAGTGCTTCACCCACACGAAACGCAGCACACCTTGCGCGAAGTTTGCGGCTGGCTTGCCGAGCACGGCTTGAGCCTGAGCAGCACGAGCATCAACCGGTTCGAGCCCATCGAGAATGTCGATTCGCTGTTTGCCCTTGAGCAGACGTTTGGCGAGCGTTCGCGGCAGGCCAACCTCACCGAAGGCCGCTACTACCCCGGCTTCTTCACGGTGCTCGCCGGGCGTTCGTAGGGTCAGTCGTATCTGGGCCGTCGTTGGCAAGTTCTCCGCCTGCGGTCGCCAGTTGTGCTTGCTGTTCGCGGCGCTTGCGCCTGCGTTGGTCCATGTCGCGGCTGTGTTCGAGGGACGTGCGTGCGGCGCGGCGTTGACTGACGAATGCGATGATCAGCAGGCCGAGGACCAGTCCGCCCAGCCATTTGCCGATCTCGATCATCGTGTTGTTGGTGTCGAGCTCGAACATGTCGAGGTCGGCGGCCACGAACAACGGAACACGCCAGCGCTTGGCCTTCGCGTCGTAGACGAACCAGCGATAGTAGTGGCCGCGCACTTCGAGTTGTGCCCGCATCGGCAGTTCGCCGACCTTCTTGGGTACCCAAATCGGAATCAGGTGGCCGCCGAAGCCGTGCACCTGGATCCAGACCGCGGTCCAGAACTTGATGTTGGCGGGGTTGGCCGGCGCAGCAATCGTTTGCCGGCGGATCAGCGTGCCGAAGATGCGCATCGGTTCGCCGCGCGCGATCTTGCCGGCGAGCAGGCGCTCGTAGGGCTCGGCCAGGGTCAGCGGTTCGACTTTGCGCCACTGCGCGAAGGTGCGGTCTTTCGCGGTGTCGCGCACGAAGGCCCCGAGGTGCCAAAGCGGTTCGCTTTGATCCTCCTCGATGTCGCGGAACGGCAAGGTGCCGGGATAGAAGCTGCTGTCGTCGTAGTTTTCGAAGACCTTAGGGTCGATCGCGGTGATCGCTGGCCAGTCCTCGTAGTCGCGTTCGATCGTGCGGCCAACGAGCATCGGGACCTGGTCGAGTTTGCTCGGGTAGGTCGTGTCGCGCAGCTTCAGGAAGTAGCCCTCGGCGCGAACCCAGTCGCCGACGACGAGCTTTTCCTTCGCTTCGACCGAGAACGCAGTCAGCACGGAGTTGCCGTCTTCGAGCTCGATCGTGGCTTCGTAGATCGAGTAGTTCTCGATCGGGTGTCCGTCGCGTGGGCCGGACAGGCGAGTCAGCTTGCCCTCGTACCACAGCCACCGGCTGCGCCACGTATCGGTATGTTCGCGCAGGGTTGCGATCGGCACCATCTCGTCCGGAATCTGCAGCGCCGCGGCTACCGACGGGCCGACATCGATCGACTTCGCGAGCAAGTGCTTGAGCGGCTCGGGCTCGACCAGCAAGCGGTGCTGGCGGGTGTCGTCGCGCGCTTGACGAAGCAAGTCGTCGTTGAGCTCCGGCACCGGCACGATCTTCTCGACGATGAAGTCAGGGTCGTTGTCGACCTGCTCAAACGCGTCGAGCAGCGTGAAGGCGTAGACGATGCAGGCGGCGATCACACCTGCCATCGCAAACCTGACCCAGGATGGCATCCTGGGCAGCATCGGGCGGGGATTGCGGTTGGCTAACGTCTTCACGAGCGTGTTCACAGGCGGACCAACGGAAGCAAGGCCCGATCGGTTTGGCCCTATCCTGAATGATCAGCTTGATGGGTTGGATCGTGCGGGCGCGTCCGACTAGCCGGCCGGCTTGTCGAACAGGCCGCCGAGGTGGTAATTGGCGATGTCGGAACGGTCGACGATCGTCGCCGCATTGACACCGAGGGTGATGGCGATGACTTCGGCGATGTCTTCGCTGGTGGCTCCCTCTCGCTTGGCCTTCTTGAGATGGCCCTCAAGGCAGCCTTTGCAGCCGGACGTAAGTGCGGCTGCGATGGCGATGTATTCCTTGGTCTTCAGGTCGAGGCGAGTCTTCCCGTAGGTTGCCTTGTAGAAGCCCATATACAGCTGCTTCAGTTCCGGGGTCAGCATGGCATAGCTGCGCATGTTGGAACTGGGCACGCGTCCGTCGGCGAGGGTGTCGTCGGCGGCTGGCTTAGGCTGCGCGTTCGCGCTCTTCGTATCGTCGGTCATGAGGGGGGTGTCAGTAAGGGGGCCGGGCCCGGCATGGGCTGCCGGCGCATGAGGGTGCGGGTATACGTCGAACTCCGCAACTCACACGGAAGATTATTGCAGGCTGAGCTGCAACCGCACCAGGGCGCCCCGGTCCCCTTCGCTTTCGAGTTGCTGAAATGCCTGCTCGAACGACAGCCAGTGCAGCTCCCCGATCATCGGGCCGGGATGCAGCTCTTGGACCGGTTCGGTGGGGGTTCCGGCCTGCCAGGCAAACGGCCATTCGACGACGCCGAGGTCCCCGAACAGCTCTTTCTGCGGGTGCAGGAGCTCCTGTAGGTGCACCGGCCGTTTCAGGCCAATTTCCGCGAGCACTTCGCGGTGGATCGCTTCCTCGATCTTCTCGCCCGGTGTGACCGGACCGACGACCGGTCCCATCGGCCATTCCTCGCGAGGCTTTTGGCGAAGCAACAGGAACTCGACCCGTTGGTCGAGCACCTGAAATACGAAGACGCGGACTCGGTGTTCGAGGCTCAACATGCATTTCCGGCGGCCCCGCAAGCCACCAGGCTCGAGAGACGCACCGTCCTCCTCTAGTAGGACGGATCGACCAGGATGCAGGGTCAATATGAGGCCAGGGCGGCTTTTTCGCCGATCGGGACTCGGCGGCGGCTACTTGGGGGCCTTCTCGCCCTTGTCAGACTTCTTTTGGTCGCCGGATTTCGGGCCGCCAGCTTTCGGGCCAGCGGCAGCTTTCTTGAACATCTTGCCGACGAACGCAAACGAGTGCGGCAGCGTTTCGAGTTGGAAGCGATTGCCCCAGGAGTGGCCGCCGCCGTCGATCAGGCGCCAAGTGTGCTTGACCTTGCGCTTCTCAAGGCACTCGTGCAGCAGCTTGTTGCCGTCGGCGAATCCGTAGCGATCGGCGCTGCCTGCATCGAAGTAGATACGCAGCATGTTGAGATCATTGAGCGGGCACTTGCTGGCGATGCAGACCGGGTTGGCCTGCTCCCACGGTTCCTTCTTGATCGGGTTGCCAAACACCTCATCCAGGCCCAGCCGGGTCGCGTACTTCTTCAGGTTGGGCGGCAGGTTCTTCGGGTCTTCGGCAAACACCGCCGAGCTGTGCGCGCCGACGGCGCCAAACAACGCCGGGTTGTTGAAGGCGATGCGCAAGGCGCCCATGCCGCCCATGCTGATGCCCATGATCGCGCGCTGGTTGCGGTCCTTGCTGACGCGGTAGTTCGCGCTGATGTGATCGAGCAGGTCCTTGCTGATCAGGTCTTCCCACTTCTCATCGTCGCGATTTACATACATCGACGACCGGCCACCGTTGGCGGTCACGAAGATGCATGGTGGCAGCGTGCCTTCGGTGACGGCCTTGTCGAGCTCGATCGCCCCGCCGCGGCTGTGGAAGCGCATGTGGTCTTCCCACATGCCGTGCAGCCAGATGATCAACGGCAGGGTCTTCTCGGCGTTGGCCTTGTCGTCGTAGCCCTTCGGTAGGTAGATCCCATACGGCATCTTCTTGCCAACCGACTTGCTCTCGAACCTCTCGTCCTCAAACGTGAAGTTCTTCATCTCCTTCGGAGCCCGGCTCTCCCGACGGCCGCGCTGAGCGGGCAGGAGGGCGGAGAAGGTCAGAAGTACAATGGATGACAGAAGGATCGCGCGCATGCGTTACCTGGGTAGGGGGCCAGTGGGTAGTGTTGCCGTTTGCAGCCCTTACGCACAGGGGCGCACCACAAAAAACGACATGGATCCCGCCGCAAATCGCCTTTCGCCCCTGCTCGACCGAATGGTCGATTATGAACGGCTGCGTCCTACGGAGCGGGAGTGGGACCTTGCGGGTGTGGAGCGCCTGTTACGTCGAAAGCATGCACCGGTGCCGGTCCGACCCGCAATTCAGGTCGCGGGCAGCAAAGGCAAGGGCACGACGGCAGCGTTTCTCGAGGCGATGACTACCGCTGCTGGCCTGCGCCCCGGCAGCTACAGCTCGCCGCACCTGATCACCCTGTGTGAACGCATTCGCATTGCTGGCGAGCCAGTTCGGGTGGAACGCCTGGAAGCTGTGCTGACCGAGTTGCTCGAGTTCGCGGGTGACCAGCCACCGACGTTCTTTGAGGCGATGACGGTCGCCGCGGTCACATGCTTCGCCCAAGACCGGGTGGACCTGGCGATCTACGAAGTGGGCCTCGGTGGCCGATCGTCACCCGGATCGAACTGGAGCACACCGATGTTCTCGGCGACACGATCCAGGCGATCGCGGCCGAGAAGGCAATGGTCATCCGGCCCGGCGGCTTGGGCCTGACCGCGACCACCGGGGACGCGCTGGCCGTGATTCGTGGCCACGCAGAGCGCGTCGGCGCCCGACTGCTGGTCATGGGCGAGGACTTCGGCGTGCATCACGTGGCTTGGTCTGGCGATGGCGCGCGTGGCTTGTTGTCGCTGCCCGACGGTTCGCGCCAGCAGTTCTACTTGCCCGATGCGAAGGCGTTCGAGTTGCCCGCGCTGGCCTTGGCGGCCGCGTCACTGTCGTCGCTGTATCCCGAACTGGCGCTGCCGCTCGATCCGGTGCCCAGGCCGAACTTGCCCTGCCGCTTCGAGGTGCGCACGGAGCCCGACGGTCAGGTGCTCATTCTCGATGGTGCCCACACCGAGGATTCTCTGCGGGCCGTCGTCGCCGAGGTGCAGCGTCGCTATCCGGGCACAAGCCCGCGGGTCCTGACTTCCCTGGCCGCCGGCAAGCGTTGGCAACAGGCCTTGAGTGCGGTGCTCACAATAGCCGATAGCTTCGTTGTCACCGAACTGACGGGCACGCCCGGCGAAGACCCCGCGACGATAAGCGCGTGGCTCACCGAGCAAGGCGCGCGGAGTGAAGTGGCGATCGATGTTGCTTTGGGGCTCCGCAAACTGCGCGAACACCCTGGGCCGCGTTTGGTCGTCGGTTCGTTCTACCTCGCCGGAGCCGTTCGTCAGCTCATCGACAGCGACGCTTGAAGCCAACCCAAGAGCATGAACGAAGACCCTAACCAGAACTCGAACATTGCCAGCCCGGTGTTCGTCGAGGACCTGTTCCTGACCGATGTGTTCTTGATCAAAGGCCGGCTTGCGAACAAGACCAAGCGCTTGTCGAACGTGCTCGAAGACAACCAGCGCAACTACCTGCAAGTCCAGGATGCGACGCTGGTGTCGCTGCGCAACAACGAAGTGATCAAGACGCCTAACGTCATGGTCAGCGTCAGGGAATTGATCCTCGCGCACGAACTCGTTGCGTGCGCTGGCGACGACGCAATGCGCAGCCTATCGGGCAACGACAAGCACAACCGCATCCGCGCGTTCTACAACGGCTCGGTGCAGTTCGAAATCGGCGGCCAGATCGAGCCGGGCGCCTACGAGTCGAACAAGGTAACGGGCCGCAAGTACTTCAACATGCAAGCGCCGATGGTGCGCGGCTTGGACCTCGACCACGCCGAGTTGAAGGTCTTGAAGTCGCTCGACTATGCGATCCTGAAGAAGGATCGCATGGCCTACGTCTACGACTTCGGCTAAGCGATCGCGACTGGTGCAAGCTACTGGCGCAAGCGCCTACCAGACCGCACCAAGACTGAAGAACACGCCGCGGAAGTTGAAGTCCGCTGCCGCGATACGCGCACCGTTGTCTTCCCCCGACGCACCATAGCGTGTCTCTTGTCCCAGCACGCCGAAGCTGATGGATACGACCGAGGCTTGCAGCCGGATGCCAACCTCGCCTTCGAAATTCGTCGCGTGTGTGGTGTCGTCTTGCATGAAGCCGTCGATGGCCGCCAAGCCTGCTCCGACATGCAATCGACCGAAGACCGACGCGGCGAAATCGTCGCTACGAGCGAAGGTCCATTCCGGTTCGATCTCGGCAGCGACACCATACCCCCGGTACTTGGATTCGCCGCCGGCGCCGGTTCCCAGGTTCACATCGTGCCGCCGAAACTCAGGACCGAGTCGGATCGGAATCCGCACGGGATCGGCGCTGCCGAGGAACATGAGGTGCGGGTAGAGCGAGAGGTGCGCCAGCGAAGTCGTCGATGTCGAGCTGCCCTCGGCCACACCCCATCGGCTGCCATACGCCGATCCGCGAAAACCAACGCCAACACCATCCCCGATCACGTGTTCAACGGTGAGCCGACCAAGGTTCGTATCGGTGTCGGGCACGTTCGAGCCCGCACCGCCAGTACGACTAGCTTCCCCTGGTGAGATACTGGCCCGAATCAACGTGCGTTCGCCGCTAGTCGAGCAACCAGCCATAACCATCAGGATAGTACTGTGCCAGGCACAGAAGTAACACCTTGGCGATGGTCGGCACGCGCGTGGCCAGCGTGCCTGTCGAACTCGAGTCTTCGGCAAGCTAGTTGCCGATCGTGATCGCGATCGCGTCACTCAGTGCGAGGAAGCATCCACCGAGTTGCAGTGCGACATATTGAGCGGTCGCCGTCTGGCCACACAGCGCTTGCGTCACCGGCGTCTCGATCGTCAGGGAAGCGAATCCGAACGGATCCAGTGGCAGCGTCACCAACACCGGGTTGGGCGTGTGGATCGTGCCGGGGCATCCCGGGATCACGACCCCGAGTGGCAGCGACGTGGTGCCCAGGCCAACGGCAAACGCTCCGATCGAGCTGGGTGTGGCGCCGGAGACGGACCAGTTGAGGTCACAACCGAGCCCGCCGGTGCTGGTCGAGCTCATCTGGCCGCTTGTGCCGCCGCCGAGGTTGACGACACTCGCTGCGGCGCTGTTCGCGCACGAGATGCAACCGACGACGTTCATTGCGACGATGGCATGACCGGCGTTGGCGTTGGTCGCGTTTTGGAACGCGACGGCAACCAGCGTGCGGCCAGCTTCGCCGGACAAGTCGATGGTGCGTTCGGTCAGCGACAAGTTCGCGCCTGGCAAAGCGCTGTCAACGCTGGCGACGCCGGGGAGCACGCCGCCGAACCAGTCCGGGCCGTTGATCGTTGCGACCACCGGATTGCCGGTTTGGAATTGGAACTCGACGTCGAACGAACCGCCACCGTTGCTGATCTGGAACAGCACACTCGCCGCCGACGTGGCGTCCATGACGATCGGCTGGGTCAACGTCGTGGCCTGCGGGCCGGTTTGGTTGACGTTCGGCAGCCAGGCTGGAACGACCCCGATATTGTTGCCGTTGGCGGTTGGCTCAAACGCTTGCAGGCCACTATTGACGGTGGTGCGATCGCCGAGGTGCACCAGGTCGAGCACGAACGGTTGGTCGACCAGGTTGTATGGTGCGAGCAGCGGATCAGCCGGAACGCCGCCGGTGAAGTCGAGGCCGCGGTCGGAGATCGAGCGGTAGCCAGCGGGGTCGTCCGGCAAACCTGGTTCGCCAGCGTGCGCGATGCCGTTGAAGTTGTAGTTGAGCGCGATCTGATTCACGCGGCTTGGCTCGGGCGGATACTCGAAGTTACACGCAAGGATGGCGTAGCCGGCGTTCGGATTCGATGCGTTCTCGAACGTGATGTCGGTGACCAGTTCCCCGGGGAACGCCCCCAAGTTGATGCGCCCTTCCACAATCGAAAGGTTGTTGCCGGGTAAGCCGCTGTCGATGTTTGCGGTGCCCGCGAACGCGCCGCCAAACCAATCACCGCCGGACAACGTGGCCGTGTAGCTGCCGCCGCTGAAGAACGTGAACCTGACGTCGAACGAACCGCCTCCATTGCTGATCTGGTAGAGGAACGCGACGCTCGTGGTCAGCGATGTCGGCAGTGGCGAGCTCAGCGTGGTTGTCTGCGGGCCACTTTGGTCGACGTTGAGCAGCCACGCCGGTTGCACGCCGATGTCGTCGCCGTTGACTGTTGCTTGGAAGGCCTTGGAGCCGCTGTCGACGGTGTTGCGGTTGCCGAGGTGCACGATGTCGAGCGCGCCCGTGGTGCCGACCAACTGGTAGCTATTCAGCAGCGGGTCGGACGGCACACCAGCCGTGAAGTCGAGGCCGCGATCTGAGATCGAGCGGTAGCCCATCAAGTCGTCGGGCAGACCCGCCTCACCTGCGTGCACGATGCCGTTGAAGTTGTAGCTCAGGGGCACCGCAACGTTCTGGGCGCTGGCCGAGGTTGCGACGAGGGCTGTCGTGATGGCGAAGGAGAAGGCTCGAAACGTATGCTTGGACATGGTTGTCGGCGGTCGGGTTTTGGCTTGGTGTGTCGCGCAGACTATCACGCCGAGCGCGGCGTCGTTGTCGCGACTATGCGATCCTGCACCTGCTAACGCAGGTGCGCAACGCGCCGCAGACTTCGTTGTGACACGAGGGCGTGCCCCGGGCCGCGGCGTGCGAGTATCGTTGGCGGAATCGTGCGCCTTGCTATTCTGTCCGTCTTGCTCTGCAGCCAACTCACATTGGCGCAGAACACCGTCTCGATCGCGCTGAACTACAACTTCAACGGCATTGCACATGCAGGGGAAACGGGGCAGCCCGATGCCAGCAACGGCTTCCGGGCGATCTCCGATCGGGCGCTCGATTTCACCGGTGGGTTGCCCGGCAATCCGGTGTTCACCCGATTCTCGATGGTGACGTCGCCCGGGGTGCTCGACATGGTGCATCTCGGCAATCGCAACACCGTCGACAATGGCAACTGGGCGTTCGATGGCAGTCCGAACGGCAACAACGTCGGCGTGCAGCCGAATTGGTTGCCGAACGTCAACCAAAGCAGTGCGCAGACGACGGTGCTGGCCACGCCGATCGCGATCGGCAGCAGTTCGTCGGCAAGCGTGCTGTTCCACGTCAGCAACGGCGGTGGCTCGTGCGACGTGACCTTTGGCTACGCGAGTGGTCAGTCGAGCGTGCACACAATCACCGCACCCGATTGGTTCGGAGGTTCGTATGCCGGGCGTGACAGCGTCGATCAGGCGAATGCCGGGGCGAACCTCGGTTTGATGGAGTCGGTGCTCGACCTCAGCGGCGATGCTGGCGAGATCCTCAACCAGATTTCGTTCTCGAACCGTTCCAACCCAGTGGCCGGCTACGGCGTCTATGCGGTCAACGTCGAAGCCGAGATCGCGGCACAAGCGGTCAACCACATCGCACTGCAGAACAACTGGAACGGCATCGTGCACAGCGGCGAAGCGCTGCAGCCCGACGCGCCAAATGGCTATCGTTCGATCGCCGATCGCGGTCTCGACTTCACGGGTGGCGTGCCGAACCAACCACTGTTGGCGGGATACGAATTGGTCGCGATGCCCGGGGTGCTCGATGTCGTGATGCTTGGCAATCGCAACGCGGTTGGCGGTGGTTCGCTCGCGTTTGATGCCGTGCCCGACGGAGACGATGTAGGGGTGCAGCCTGCCTGGTTGCCGTCGGTGGACTTGACCGGGCCGCAGGTGACCAACTTGGCGCAGCCGATTCTGCTCGATGCGTCGTCTCGCGCGGCGGTGTTGTTCCAGACAACTCACGGTGGCGGGGTGTTTGACGTGACCTTCACGTTCACCAACGCATCGATCACGGCTTCCATGCGCGGTAGCGATTGGGTCGGCGGCCCGTTTGTTGGGCGCGCCAACGTCGACCGCGCGTTGCCGGGGCTGCCCTTGCGTATCGAAGAAGGAAGCGTCGACCTCGCGCCGCTTGCTGGCTTTGTGTTGACCGCGATCACGTTTTCGAACTTCTCCAACCCCAATGGTAGCTGTGCGATTCTCGCAGCCAACGTCAGTGGTTGCCTTGCCTGCGCCAATGCCGGCGCAGTCGTCAACCTCGGTGGAGGCGCCGGGCCGACGATCCAGACCTCGGTGACCGGCGCGCTCGGTTGCGGTCTCGATTGGACCGTGCAGGGTGCAAGCCCGAATACGCCGTTTGCTTTGTGGGCGGTCGGCGTTGGCTCGACGTCGCTGCCGTTGTCGCTCGTGTTTGCCTCTTGCTCATCGACCCTGTACGTTGCCAATCCGATCACTGCGCCCGCTCAGGTGGATGCGTTCGGAGCGTCTACCTTCGCCTTGCCGTTGGTCAACGACCCGGTGTTCTGCGGCACGACGATCACCGCGCAGCTCGCGGAGATCGTCGCCCAGCCTTGCCCTCTGCTGCTCAGTGACGCGTTGTCGATCACGATCGGGAACTGATATGAATCTGCACTCCTGCGCGTCTGTTGTTGTTTGCTGCTTGTTCATTGCCGCGCTGGCACCTGCACAGAACCCGCCGTTGACGCCGGCTTTCAGCGAGCCATCGGCGCCGGACCTCGTGCTCAATCCGAACGACGTGCACATGGAGACGAATCCGTTCTCCGACCCGGACCCGAACGATCAGCACTTGGCTTCGACATGGGAGATCTGGACGGTGCTGCCGATGCAACGCGTCTGGGTTGCTGACAACGTCATGGGCTTTGAAAAGGTGCATGCCCACCTCGGCGACGGAACGTTCGAGAACTCGCACCTTGGCTTGACGAGCTTGTTCGCCGATACGCAGTTCACACTGCGCGTTCGCCACCGTGATGACAGCGGCAATGCCGCGACCGAGTGGAGCGCGTGGGCTTCGATTGCATTCGCAACGGGTGTCGCCGGCGTCAAGGATCCGATGTTGCTCGAAGACGTCGACGATGTGCCGCCGCCGTCCTGGCGCGACGCGAGTGGCAATGGCATTGACCTGCCGGCCGGCGCGCCGCATTCGATGCTGCGGCTTGAGAACGACTTGGGCTGGCTGTTGCTGCGCATCGACGGCCAGGTTGGCCCGGGGAACGTCACGACCAACCCAGCGGCATTGCCGTTGCATCGCGCCGTGCGCGTTGTCATCAAGTCGGGCAATACCGGTGGCAATCTGGTTCTGCCAGAGAGTGTGCTGTCAGGATTCGAGCGAGACTGCGAACCGTTCGCCATCTACTTGCCCGCGATCAATTTGCTACCGAACTCGACGCTGGCGTTCTGGGTTGGCGAACATGGCGCGACCTACGATGCCGATCCGGCCGCGGTCATTCCGGACTTCACCAGCGTGGCCCGCACGGTGCCGATCCCATGGCAGGCATCGCGGCCCGGCTACCGCGTCGATGTCGTGGCTGCCGGTCTGTCGTTGCCGGTCAATATCGCGTTTGTGCCCAATGCCGGCAGCCAGCCAGGAGATCCGAAGTTCTACGTCACGGAGCTTTACGGCGCGATCAAGGTCGTGACCAACGCTGGCACGGTGCGCAACTATGCCAGCGGTGTGATCAACTACTCGCCGTCCGGCGCGTTCCCGGGCAGTGGCGAGCAGGGGCTCACGGGCATTGCCGTCGATCCGGCTTCGGGCGACGTATTCGTCGCGCACCTGTGGCGCACTGGCAACCAGAACTATCCGCGCATCACGCGTTACTCGAGCAACAACGGTGGCGTGACGGCGAACGCGAGTCAGGTCCTTCTCGACATGCAGGGCGAACCGCAGGGGCAGTCTCATCAGATCTCGTGCCTTGAGATCGTGAACGGTGAGTTGTTCTGCCACATGGGCGATGGCTTCAACTACCAGACCGCGCAGAACCTAGGCTCGTATCGCGGCAAGATCCTGCGCCTCAACCTCAACGGCACGCCGGTCGCGACCAACCCGTTTTACAACGGCGGCACGATCACGTCGCGGGACTACGTCTATTGCTTCGGCGTGCGCAATCCGTTTGGCGGTGCCTGGCGCGCAGCCGATGGCTTCCGCTACTGCGTTGAGAACGGGCCGGGTGTCGATCGCTTGTCGAAGCTCGTTCCGGGTCGCAACTTTGGCTGGAACAACACCGACGCCAGCATGAGCAACTTCGCGCTCCACAATTGGACGCCTTCGTCGGGCCCCGTCAACATTGCGTTTGTGCAGCCGCAGACGTTTGCTGGCAGCGGCTTCCCGCAGGACGTGCAGGGGCATGCGTTCGTGAGCGAGTCTGGCGCGACCTACGCCCCGAGTGAGCAGCCGATCGGCAAACGAATCAGTGAGTTCGCGTTCGATGCAGCGGGCAATGTCACGGCCGGTCCGCTGCCATTCGTCGAATACACCGGCGATGGCTTTGCGACGATGGTCGGCCTGGCGGCGGGCCCCGATGGCCTCTACTTCAGCGAGTTCTACAGCGATGCAGGAACGGTCGGCCCAACGACGTCGGGCGGTCGCATCCTGCGCATCCGCTATGGCGATCCCGAAGATTGCGACGGCAACGGTCTCGAGGACCATTGTGAATTGGTGATCGGCGCGGCTGACTACGACAGCAATGGCGTGCTCGATGTCTGCGATCCGTTGTCCGCAAGCAGCAACCAGGCATCGATTGCCGTGATCGGTCAGATCGATTTCTCACTGCGCGCGGGCGCTACGCATGCGGGGCAGAACTACCAGTTGCTTGGTTCGATGACGGGAACGAATCCCGGCACCCAGTTCGGCACGGTCTTGCTGCCGCTCAACAGCGCGAACGATCCGTGGTTCGCGTTGACGACCACGGTGTTCAACTCGGTCATTTTGCAGAACACGATCGGCACCCTCGATGCCGCCGGCGATGCCCAGGCGACGTTGTTGGTGCCGCCGCTTGCGAGCCTGCTCGGCCTGCAGTTCAGCCACGCTTACCTGGTGACGGATAGTCAGACGCAGCAGCCGCTGTTTGCGAGCAACGCGATGCCGCTGTTGATGGTGCTTTAGAGGCGTGGCCGGTAGTCAGCGTGCATCGCGTGTGGATGGAATCACTGTTCGTGGCACGTAGATGAAGGCTCCGCAAGCGCCTGTGGTTACATCAACTTTTGCCGCCAACAACCAAGTGATCAGTTGGCCGCCCTGGTGTTTGGCGGCCAGTGGACTAGCTTGCGTGCTCGCATGAGCCCGGCCCCGATGAGTTCGCTACGCAAGACACCCTGGACGATTCCCTTGTCCGAGGGGCCGGTGTCTCCATTTGCGGACCGTGTCACCGCGGTGATTGTGGGCAGTGTCGCGGTTGCGATCGGCTGGTCGTTGTCCCGGGTTTCGCCCGACGGCCGCGGTCACGGGACGCACGAACAGCTCGGCATGGACCCGTGTGGCTGGCCGCTGGTCTACGGTATCCCGTGCCCGACTTGCGGTTGCACCACCGCGGCGACGCAGTTGGTGCACGGCAATGTCTTTGGCGCATTCGTGACGCAGCCGTTCGGCGCCGCCATTGCACTGATCGGCGTGCTGGCGGGCTTGCACGCATGGATGTGTTTGCTGCGCGGGCGATCCTTTGTGGACGTCATCGTGCGGCTACCGTTTTGGCGCATCGTGCTCGCGCTGTTCTTGCTGTTCTTCGCGGCCTGGGGCTACAAATACCTGGTCTGGGAAGGCTGAGTCGAAGCCGCGCCAGGCACGCTAGCTATGGATTGTTCTGCTGCTCGACGAGTTCGTAAAGGCCGTTGCGGTCACTGCTGACGCGTCCCTGAGCTTCGAGTGCCTGCCATACTTCGATCGGGTATTGCGTTGGCGGTTTCACGGCGACGATGCCCGAGTTGCCACCCGAACTCATCGCATCGTGGCCGAGGCGTGACTCGTCGTCGAGTCGGGTCACTTTGAGGCGCTTCTTCAGGGCCTTCATCGCGCGCTTTAACGTTTCCTTCGTGAAGGTGCCGTCGTCATTGTACTGGATGATGCTGTCGGGGCTTTGGTCGGTCATGAGTCTGGTGGGGGTGGCGCGGATTGTGAACGGTCCTATTTGGGACGACCCTATTTGGGACGACGACGGCCGCCGCCGCGCGATGGCGAGCGCGAACTCTTGGGGTAGGGGCTCTCGGCATCGAGCGCGTCCGTCAACATGCGCAGATACGAGGTGTAGCGGGTCGGCGCGATCTCGCCGGCTTCGTGCGCGGCGGTGACCGCACAGTCTTGTTCGCCATCGTGCAAGCACGAGCGGTAGGCGCACTCCGGCAGCTTTGCAGCGATCTCCGGAAACAAGAACTGCAACTCTTGCGAGCCCGTGCAGAACAGATGAAAGTTACGAACTCCCGGTGTGTCGAGCACGTGCCCGCCACCGGGCAGCGCTAGCAATTCGGTGTGCGTCGTCGTGTGTCGACCTTGTTGGATGTGGTTGAGTTGGCCGGTGCGCAGTTGCACTCCGGGCACCACGGCATTCAGCAACGTCGATTTGCCGGCGCCCGACAAACCAATGACCACGGATTTGTTTTCGTGCAACAGCTTCGCGACTTCCTGCAGCGATTCCGGCGTCTGTTTGCCTTCGACGGTGCAAGTGCGCAGCACCCGCACGTTGGCATGTTGGTAGACCGCGGCCCACTTGTCGGCAGCCTTCTTGGCCAAGTCGATCTTGGTCAGCACCAGCGTCGCCGGAATGCGTTCGCGCGCGGCGGCTGCGAGCAGGCCATCGACCAGCTCTGGTTGGAATGGTGGCGATTTGACGCTGGCGACCGCGATCACCTGCGTGATGTTGGCCGCGAGAACCTGTGCCTGGTGCTCGCCTTCGGCCGCGGCGCGGCGATGCAGTTGCGAGCTGCGCGGCAACACCTGGTCGATCACCTGGCCGGTTGGGTCGAGTAACACGTTGTCGCCGACGGCCAGCGGGCGCTTTTCGTGGGTCTTTTGTTCGAACAGCTTGCCCGCCAACGGCAACTGCTTGCGAACTCCGTCAATCTCAACGTGGCAGACCTTCGCGTCGATGCGTAGAACGAGGCCTGCTTGTAATGACGTCTTCATCCGGAACGGTAGTGGGTAGGTTGGCGCCGAGCCCGACCGGGGTCTTGCACCTTGGTAACGCACGCACCTTCTTGTTGGCGTGGCTTTCGGTGCGTTCGCGTGGTGGAACTCTACTGCTGCGCATCGAAGACATCGATGGTCCACGGGTCAAAGCGGGCGCAACGCAGCAAGCAATTGAAGATCTTCGCTGGTTGGGCCTCGATTGGCAGGGCGAAGTGCTCATTCAGAGCTCTCGGCGCATGCTGTATCGCGCGGCCGCCCAGCGTCTGGTGGACCTTGGCCTCGCGTATGCGTGTGTCTGCACGCGCAAGGAAGTGGACGAGGCGGCCAGCGCTCCTCATGTCGATCTGGCGGCGGCAGCCAGTGGTGACGCTGGCGCTGTTGCCACCGATGGCCCGGTCTACCCCGGCACTTGTCGCGGACGATTCGCATCGCTCGAGGATGCGCAGCAACAAACCGGCCGGGAAGCCGCGTTGCGCTTTCGGGTCGACGTGTCCACGGTGCCGTTCGACGATGGCTTCCGGGGCGCGCAGTCCGGCGCGATTGCTGGCGACTTCGTGATCCAAAAGCGAGATGGGGGACCGGCCTACCAATTGGCGGTGGTGGTCGATGATGCTGCACAAGCAGTGACCGAGGTGCTGCGCGCCGACGATCTGTTGCCGAGCACGCCGCGCCAGCTGTTGCTGTATCGCGCGCTGGGCTTGCCAGAACCGACCTTCGTGCACGTGCCGCTGCTGGTCGGCACCGATGGCTTGCGGTTGGCGAAGCGGCACGGCGACACGTCGTTGCGCTATTTTCGGGAGCGCGGCGTGACTGCCGAAGACCTCGTTGGCTACCTCGCCAAGTCCTGCGGCCTACGTGCGTCGTCGAGTGGCTGCACTCCGCAAGATCTGCTGGCCGACTTCGATCTTCGCAAGCTGCCGACAGCGGCGATGCGAGGCGACGATCACGGGCTGCTGTAGCTCGATCGGTGACTGGCTGCTTTGGCAGCCGCCGAGCAGCGCATGATCACTTGCCGTTTGTTCTTGGCTGGTCTTTCTCGCCGGCCATCGCTGGCTCGCCGGTCAGCCATGGCTTGATGGCGAAGCCAACCGCGGTGGTCGTCGCGAGGATTGCGAACAACGCGATCGCCACCATGCGGCGGCGTTGGCGCAGTTTGAGCTGCTCTTGTTGCTGCAGCAAGTCGACCGCGCGTTGGCATTGGGTCGCCACCGTACGCCAGTGTTCTTGCAGACGCACCAGGCGGCCCGACTGTTCGATACCAGCATCGGAGGACGAGCCGGTCGCGCCGAGGCTTTCGACGGTGCTGCGGGCCAGGCGCAGTCGTTGCACTGGATCGGACTGGGCATCGAGTCGTCGCTCGGCATCGGCAGCGCGTTCGACCGCCAGTTGGGTTTCGACGGCGCGCAGATCCTTGCGGTAGAGATCCTTGCGATCGTTGGGCACGTGTAGGCCGAGGAACATCAGGCAGTCGCGGCGTTCTTGCAGCACCTTCAACCGCGATTCGAACGTACTCATGGCGTCGTCTTCGAGCGCCGTGTAGCTGGCCGTGAGTTCGACGTTGCGCTTCAGAGCCGTCTCAAGCTCCTGCTTGGTGCGTCGTGCTGCTTGCAGGCGTTCGCGCAAGCGGTCGCCCTCGACACGTTCGGATTCGTCGCCGGGGTTCAAGCGCTCGACAGCCCGCTCCATGTCGAACAGGCCGGTTGTCCAGTGGCCGCGAGCCAGCGCGTGTTCGGCGTTCTCCGCCAGGCGATCGCGCGCCGATCGCGCCTGCTCAAGGCCGATGCGAAGGCGCTCGATGCCGTCCAGCAACTCGCTGCGCGGTCGGTCGGTGCGGTCGATAAACGCCTCGAGCATGCGGAACGTATCGAGACGGCCGAGCGCCAGTTGCAGCGGCCGGACTGGCACCGGCACGATCTTCAGCCGCTGTTCGGCATCGCTCAGTTGTTGCCAGGCTTGATCGGTCAGATGGATCAGGGCAAGCGATAGCGCTTGCAGCGCCGGTGGTACCTGCGAGAGGTGCGTGAACTCTTCGGCAATGTTGGTCAGCGTGACCTGCAAGCTGCGCAGTCCAACCGAGCCGCTGCCGGCAGTTTCCCGGCGCGCGCGGGTTTCGAGAGCCTTGGCGGCGGCAGCGACCAGCAGATGCAACGGTTCGAGTGCGACCGGGTCCCACAGTGGTCCGATGTGTTCGACCTTCGCTTCGGAACGGGCGATGCGATCCAGGTAGAAGCTCAAGCGATGCAGTTGGTCGCGCCGTTCGGCCACCGTCTTCGAAGTGCCGCCGTAATCGGCGGCCATGGCATCGATCGCTTGCTCGGCCCGCGCCAGATCGAGAGCTTGCTCAGCCTCGGAAATCTCGTTTGCCCGACGCTGCAGTTCGTCTTGAGCGCCTTGGGTCTGGCTCTCAAGCAGTTGCAAGAACTCGATCGGAGCGCGCTGCAACGCGCCCGGTGCCTTGCCGGGTTCGAGGTAGCTGATCACGGATAGACCCCCGGCAACACTGGTTGCCGTCGTGGTCAGCGCCTTCGCCGTGTGCAACCAGCGCAGCGCTTCCTCGAATTGCTCGGCTTTGTTGAATTGGCGAATCGTCGCCGCGCACGATTGCAGCAACTGTCGGATCGCGGTCAGCAGTTTGGTGCGATGTGCCAGCACCTGTTGGTTGCGGGGGAAGCGAGCGAGCACGCGCAACACCAGATCCAGTTCGTGCTGCAGGCGTTTGGGATCGTTGGGCAACGTGCTGGTCGGGGGGCGTAGCAGCGCCGGCAATCGATCTAGCAGGCGACGCCGATGCGACCAGAGGGTTGCGCGCGAGTCGGTGTGATCCGTTGGTCTGTGTTGGCAAGCTCCCGATGCCCAGTCGTGCAGGTTCTGTTCGACTGGATCGCTGCGAAGCACGTGCACGATGCGCTCGCAGCGGGCCGCGACTTCGCTGGCGGTGGGCCGGGCGGCCGGGTCTTGCGCGCAGCACGCCATCACGAGCGCATCTACGTCGGGGTGCCGCGGCAGCCGACGCACGACGCCGCCGTCAAGCAAGAACGCGAGCGTCGCGCCGAGACCAAACACATCGAAGGCTGCATCGGGTGGCTGCCCGAGATGAGCCTCCGGCGCGGAGTAGGCACTGGTGCCGCCGGTGAACGCGGCGTCGCGTCGCGTCCCGATTGCGCACGCGTGTTCGAAGTCGAGCAACAGGGTTTCGTCACCGGTCGTCAAGATGTTCTGTGGCTTGACGTCGGTGTGGCACATGCCGCCCGGCAGTCCGGCAGTGCTCAAATCGTCAGTGCGCAGGTTGTGCAGGCGGTCGATTGTCTTCGCGACCGAGGCGATGATGGTGAGCGCGTCGGCCGCCGGGATCGCGCCTTGCTGGGCGACGAGCGTTTCGAGATTCTGTCCCTCCGCGAACTTCACGACGACACTCGGTCGGTTGCTCGCGGCGTTGGTCGCGGTCCCGACGTAGCTCGCGACTCCCGGCCCGGCGGCCAAAAGACCCATGGAGCATTCGTGTTCTGCCTCGGCCATCGAACCGGCGACGTAGACCTTTTCGATGGTCCGCTCGGCCGCGCCGTTGGAACTGCTCGAGGAAGAATGGCCCGATGACGAATGGCCCGATGACGAATGGCCCGATGACGAATGGCCCGATGAAGAATGGCCCGATGAAGAATGGCCCGATGAAGAATGGTCTGTTGGCGAATGCGCCGCGGAGACTACGTCCGGCGAAGAATCCGGCGTCGTGTGCCGCAGCCACACCGTTCGCGCGGGCGAACAGTGCAGGCACGCCATGTTGGCGGATGCTGCAGTCGGGGCGGACACGATGGCGAGGGTTGGGCTAGATCTAGAAGACCTAGACACGATTGGGTGGATTGTTCGGGCAGATTGTTGGGCAAACTGCTCGGAAGTTGCCATCCAAGGGGGCTGTGAGCCAAGGTGGTGCTGGACGGCGAGACAAGCCTAGCAGAAACTAGCGGTAGCGGTGGGCGATGGAGAGGTTCCAGTCCCACGATTCTCGCCCTGAGCCCATTTCCGGCGCACCCTCTACGATGCCTGTTTGTCTCGACATCACCGACCGTTCCGGTTCTCGCGAGTCCGAAATCGACGGCCAGAACTTTTGGCTCGGCGGCCTTAAGTCTGGCTGCGACGTGGAGCTGGATTTACCCGGCGTGGCGGGCCGCGTGCTTGAAGTCGCCTGCGACGAGCGCGGCCGCTTGCGAGTGCGAGCCGAACCTGGCTTGCCGTTTCCGATCCGTTGTGCGACCGGCAGCGTTGGCGCCCGCTTCGAATCGTTCCTCGATGGCGACGTGCTCAACCTCGGTCCAGCGCTCGTGAAGTTGCGGTTCCGGGCGGAGGCGTCCGGTGACATCGTGGAAGCGATCGATCCGGCCAAACTCGCTGGATCACCGGGTTCGCCGGTCGGCGCGTGGTACCAGACGTTCATGGAGATGTCGGATCATCTCGAAGGCCTGAAGAGCTCCACCCAGATGGTGCAGGCGGCGATGGCGGCGGTGCTGCGTTCGACGGGCGCCGATCGTGTACACGTCGAGCTCGACATTGACGAAGGTGGTGGCGCCTTCTATCTGAGTCGCCCCGAGGACGAGAAGGCGTTCCGCGTCAGCCGTTCGGTGATCGAACAAGTTCGCTCGTCCGGTCAGGTTGTGCACGTGCCAATTGCGGCATCGGATCCCGTTGCCAGCACCTTCCACAGTGTGCGCAGCGAAGGCATCTCGGCGGCTGTGGCGCTGCCGATCAAGGCGTTGGGCAAGACGCTTGGCGTGGTCTACACCGACTGCACGCGCGATGGTGCGGTGTTGTCGGCCGAAGACTTGCAGCGCGTGGTGTTTTGCGCCCGCATGCTGGCGACCGCGCTCGGCAACCGAGTACTGGTGCACAGCCTGCT
>CAXBFC010000055.1:0-25077 GCA_963974725.1 uncultured bacterium
GGTTAGCGCCGGGTTATTATTGAAACAGCCCCGTAGTCCCAACAGGACTGCGGGGTTGTTTGTTTTGTAGTCGAACCGCCTAACGGCGTGGCCCCGTTGTCCATCAGGACGGCGGGGTTGTTTCGTTTCTAGGGCACGCTTCGGTGGAGCACGGGTTCTGGCGCACGGGTGTTCTCGTACAGGTGTGCTGAGGTGAAGAGAGAAAGTGCCGTTGGGATGCGGGCTACTAACAGATGTGCTTCCGTAGCACCCGTCAAACTGACTTGGCGAGGCGGCAAGGCGATTTCAGCCAGGCTGGCAACGCGAAGCCATTTGATCATGGTGGCGCTTTCCATCGCACTCAGTAGGCTGACGCGGCGACCATGAGAATTGCTGACCTCTTCGGTGCCGGCGCGCCGGTAATCTCGTTCGAGTTCTTTCCCCCTAAGACGGAGGAAGGCGTCGAGACCCTCTACCGCACGGTGAAGGAGCTGATCCCGTGTCGCCCGTCCTTCGTGTCGGTTACCTATGGAGCTGGCGGCAGCACGCGGGACCGCACCCTCGAGTTGGTTGCTCGGATCCAGCGCGATCTGGGCATCACCACGATGGCACACCTGACCTGTGTCGGCAGCACCAAGGATGAGATCCGCGACACCCTGCAGCGATTGCACGACTCGGGCATTCGCAACGTATTGGCGCTGCGCGGCGATCCACCCAAAGGGGAGACCGAGTTCCAGGCGACCGAGGGCGGCTTCCAATATGCCACCGAGCTCGTGGCATTCATCCGTGAGCAGGGCTTGGACTTTTGCATCGGCGCTGCCTGCTATCCCGAAGGGCACGTCGAGAATCCTGACCTGGAAGTCGACCTGAAGCACCTGGTAGAGAAGGTGGATGCTGGCGCCGACTTCCTCGTCTCCCAGTTGTTCTTCGACAACGACGAATACCGTGCCTTTGCGCGGCGAGCGCGCTCGGCAGGTGTGACGATTCCGATCGTTCCTGGCTTGATGCCGGTCACCAACGTGTCCCAGGTGGAGCGCTTCACCAAGATGTGCGGCGCACGCATCCCGCAAGAGCTCTACCGCCGTCTGCGTATCGTTGAGGATGACTCCGCTGCGGTCGTTGCGACGGGCGTGCAATGGGCAGTCGACCAGGGGCGCGAACTGCTTGCCCGAGGTGCGCCAGGCCTGCACTTCTACACGCTCAACCGCTCGTCAGCGACTTTGGCCGTGCACGCGGCACTGGGCTTGTAAGCAAGAAGGTCAGAGCTGTTTCCGTGCTTGGGGAGGTCCGCCGCGAGCTCTCGCTCGAAGTCGACGCCTTGAACGCGCCGCCTCAGTAATCGCGGCGCATCAACAAGCGCGGCGCCATGAACGCGGCGCATCAACAAGCGCTCTACCATGAACGCGGCGCATCAACAAACGCGGCGCCGCAACCCGCTACTCACCTACGCCTCAAACTCTTCGGCGCGCAGTTGCGGGTGCACGCCATCTTGCCGCTTCAAATCTCGCAAGCGTTCGCACAGTCCGGACCAGCGCTTGCCGTCGTCGTTGTTTTTGACGGCCATCTCCAGCGCTTTGCGGGAGCCAACCAACACCACCAACTTCTTGCCGCGCGTGATCGCAGTGTATGCCAGTGAGCGGCGCAGCATCAGAAAGTGGTCGGTCGTAATCGGGACGACCACCGCCGTGTATTCGCTGCCCTGTGATCGGTGCACCGAGATCGCATACGCAGGCAGCAAGTCGCCGAGTTCTTCGAACCCATACTGGTGCTCCCGCTCTGGGAACCGCACGTAGACCTTCGCCGCCTGCTTGTCGATGTGCGTCAGTTTGCCGACGTCGCCGTTCCAAACCTCACGGTCGTAGTCGTTGCGGATCTGCATCAACTTGTCGCCGACGCGATAGCGCTTGCCACCGCGCTCGACCTCGATCTGCCCTGGGTTGAGCAAGTCCTGCAGGTCACGGTTGAGCGCGTCGGCGCCGACTTCCCCGCGATACATCGGGCACAACACTTGGATGTCGCGCATCGGATCGAAGCCAAACTTGCGCGGGATGCGCGAACCGACCATTTCGCGCAGTAGCGCGCGCGCCTGGCGTGAGTCGTTGGCTTCGACAAAGAAGAAGTCTCCGTCCTCGCCGCCGCTGGTCGGGATCTCACCTTTCAGCATGCCGTGCGCCACTCGCACGATGTCCGAGTCGTTCTGTTGTCGGAAGATACGCGTCAGTGCTGACACCGCAACGCGGCCGCTGGCCAGGATGTCGGCGAGCACGTTGCCGGGACCGACCGAAGGCAGCTGGTTCTGGTCGCCAACCAACACCAACGTCATCGTCTTCGGCACCGCACGAAGCAGCGAATAGGCGAGTTGGATGTCGAGCATCGATGCCTCGTCGACCACCAGCATGTCACCCTCGAGCGGATGTTTCTCGTCGCGGGCGAACCGATTCGCGCCGGGTGTGAACTCAAGCAATCGATGCAGCGTGCTGGCAGCCAGTCCCGTCGACTCTTCGAGACGCTTTGCGGCGCGGCCTGTTGGCGCTGCGAGCACCAGAGTCAGTTCCTTCTGCTCAAGGATCTGCACCAAGGCGCGCACAATCGTCGTCTTACCAACGCCCGGACCACCAGTGATGATCGAGACTGGTTCGCTAAGAGCCCGCACGATGGCCGCCGATTGCGATTCAGCCAACTCCATGCCAGATACCTGCATGAACCACTTCACGGCCGACTCGGCTTGCACCGGCAGCTTCTCGTGCTTGCCTAGGATCAGTTTGTTGATCGCGCGCGAGACCCCGTCTTCGGCTTCTACCAGTGCGGCCGGATAGACAACCGGTTGTGGATCGTCGTGCAACAACACGGGGCCTGGTGGCAACTGTCGCGCGATGCGGCCGGCCGCTGCCAACTCGGGCAGCCGGACCTGCAGCGATTCTTCGCCGCAGGACAACAACTCCGATGTGCGTCGCAGCAGCACGGCTTCGGGCAAGTAGCAATGGCCTTCGCGTGCCGCCTGTCCGAGCACGAACTCCAGCGCGGCGTCGAGTCGCTCAGGTGCCGTTGGGTCGATGCCCATCTGGCCAGCCAGGCGATCGGCGATTCGAAAGCCGACCCCGATGACTTCGTCCGCGAGCCGATATGGATTCGCCTCGACCATCGCCGAGGCGTTCGCGCCGTATCGCTTGGTGATGCGCGCCGCGAGTCCGGCGCCGAGCCCATGCGACCGCAAGAACACCAATACGTTCTGCAGGTCCTTCTGTGCCTTGACCGCCTCAGACAGCTCGGCGATCTTCTTGTCGCCGAGGCCACGCACCTTCTTCAGCTTGTCCGGTTCGTCCTCGATAATACGCAGCGTGTCCTCACCAAACTCGCCGACGATCTTCTCGGCGGTTGCCGGGCCGATGCCCTTGACCAGCCCCGAGGCCAGGTAGGCTTCGATGCCGGCCGCCGACGAAGGCGCGATGGCCTCGAACGTTTCTACCTTCAGCTGAGGTCCGAACTTGGGGTGCGAGTCTTCCTGGCCGGTGACCCGTAGGCGCTGTCCTTCCTTCAATCCGGCCATTGGGCCAACAGCGGTAACCACCTTTCCTGTAGAGGCTTCGATCAGCTTAAGCACAGCCCAGCCCGAATCCGGATTTCGGAAGCTGAAGCGGTCGATAACGCCCTCGAGAGTCACCGGGTCGTTGGGGCTTTCTTTGCTCATGGAAACTTAGGGGCCACCGCTCATTGTCATGCGGCGTCGATCCGCTAAGGTGCTCGGCCCTTTCCTCCGTCCAAAGAGGAGTGCTTGGCAACATACGCCAGCCTCCTTGTCGGCGCCATGTCGGCTCCGATACCCGGATGGGCGACGTCTGCCTTTACCTCCACCTCCCTGTCACACTCCGCATGATTCGCGTCCAGGTCCGCCCGAACGAGCCGTTGGAAGCTGCACTCCGCCGCTTCAAGCGTCAGTGCAACTACGCCGGCATCTTCCGTCTCGCTAAGAAGCACGCTTATCACGAGAAGTCCAGCGACAAGAAGCGTCGCGAAGGTCGCGAGCGTCTGCGCAACATCCTCATGGCCGAGCGTAAGCGCGGCGGTGGTTCGAGTGCGCGCAGCAACAAGAAGCGTCGTGCGCGCCCGGGCAAGGGCAACGACCGCCGCAGCGACCAACCGGATTTCGATCCGTTGACTGCGGACACGACGCTCGATCGCAAGGCAGCAGCGGAAGCCGGCAACATGCCGCCCGTGACGCCCGCCGCGCCCGCTGCTGCCGCGGAAGCGTAGTCGGCGTGCTGAGCGTTCGACATGCGCAGTGGCGCGGTCGAACGCCACACTGCACCTTTCCAGGCTGCACCGTTCCAGCCTGCACCATTCCAGGCTGCATCGTTACCCGCAGCACGGTTCCCCACTGCACGGCTCCTCGCTGCACGGCTCCACAAAGCTGTGCGTTGCAAGTTGGCGACGCAGGATCAGCTGACGCGGGATCCAAGAGCTGCGTGTGCGCAACGAGCTGGCCGGGACCAAATCACTGGTCTCATACTCTGTTTGTGCCGCGATACACGCGGCCAACGGGATCCTGAGTTGGCACTGCCGCGCTATCCGGGCGAAGGCCCCCGCGACCTGAGCAAGCCGCTAGAGCAGGTCCGCGTGCTCATCGATGCCCGCACCGCTGGTCAGCGCCTCGACCTTGCGCTTGCCGCGATCCTGACATGGCGGTCGCGTTCGAGCATCGTGCGCATGATCGACAAGGGCATGGTGCGCCTCGAAGGCCGACTCGTGCCATCCAGCCGCAAGGTGAAGCTCGGGGATACGGTGGAAGTCGACGTGCCGCAGGATCCGGTGCCGCAGCCAAAGGCCGACGTCAACTTCGAGCTGCCGATCCTGTTCGAAGACGAATACATGATCGCGGTCGACAAGCCTGCGGGCATGGCGGTGCATCCATCCGGACGCCACTTGCACGGCACGTTGATCCACGAACTGCATCGCCGCTACCGCCGTCCCGAAGAACCCGAGCACGACGTCGTGCCTCGGTTGCTACATCGCATCGATCTGGAGACGTCGGGCGTCGTGGCGGTGGGGCTCGATGAGCAGTTCCATCAGTTGGTTCGCAAGCAGTTCGAAGACCGGCTCGTGCAGAAGGCGTATCTGGCCGTGGTGCATGGCCGCCCGGCCAACGACCAGGGCCGAATCGATTTCGGCATTTGTCCGGACAAGCAATCGGCGGTGCGGCTCAAGCTGACCACCTGCGACCCCGGGCTCGGACAGTCGGCAATCACGCACTATCGCGTCGTGCGAAGTAGCCCGCGGTTCTCGTTGGTCGAGGTCAAGCCGGAGACGGGGCGCACGCACCAGATCCGCGTGCACATGGCTGGCATCGGCTGTCCGCTGGTTGGCGACAAGCTCTACGGGGCCGATGAACAGCTGTTCTTGCAGGGCATCGCCGGCGAACTCACTGCGGCAGGTCGCGAGGCGCTGGTCTTGGACCGGCATGCGCTGCACTCCCATTCGTTGACCTTCTATCACCCTAGGCGCGATCGCGAAGTGACCATCGAAGCGCCTCTGCCGCGTGAATTCGCCGAGTTGGTGCCGTAGTCCGAGAGCCGGTAGAGCCGTGTCGGCTCGCCGCGGCAGCGCGGGGCTCAGTCGCCGCTGGGCGAATCGCCAAGCACACCCAACACACGATCCAGGAACGCGAGCTCCGTCTCGGTGCAGTGGCTCCAGTCGAGCCCGAGCTGGTAGAAGTGCGAGCCAGGCTTGTTGGTGACGCGCGTGGCGCGGGGCCGAACCTCGAGAATCTCGTCATCGAGCGACAGGCGCAGGATCACGTCTTGGCCCGAAATGGGGGGCTGGCCCGTCTCAAGTCCGATTCCCGTTCGTGAGAGATCTCGAACCGTGCACAGTGCCTGGTCGTTGGTGTTGATCCGGCCGCACGCTACCAAGCTGGCAACGGCTACGACACCAACGCGCGTTGACCGGCGACGTTCATCATGGTCCATGTCCCTGGATCGGCATTTCAGCCGCATCGATTGAATGCATCGACCTGGTCGCACCTGTCTGGTTGCCGCCGCTGGGCATGCTTCGCGGGACTACTAGATTGCGTTCGCTGGATGGACCAGGCGGTAGCGGTCCGTCGCTCGCATGGGGTCCAGGCTGACTCGGCGCTGGGTGTCCGTTGGGTTGCCAGCGACTGGCTTTGCCCGGCTCGAAGCTGGCGTTGCGCGGTTGGCGGCTGGGGTAGATTGCCCGGCACGGTCTGAGTGCTCCGCTGAGACGGGCTCTGCTGTCAACTCGGTAGCTGTGTATCCGTCCCGCGCTGCAGCGCGTTGACGATCGGATTCACTGCTGTTCACCGCGGTCTTGGGATCCATGGGAGCTCCTGGGTGACTAACCGATCTAGCGTAGGGGCATGTTGGGCCGCTGCCAACTGGGCCGCAGGTGAATCGGGCCTGGGATTCGCTGCCCGTGGCCCTCGCCCGGTGCCACAGCGGACCGTGGCGCACAATCCAAACGTGCTTACGTCCCGAACACCGAGCCCGCCAGCCACGGCAGAGCGCAAAGCACGACGAACAGCACAGCGACGGCTCGCAGCTCTCGGCCGATCGTAGGTGTAGGCCTTGGCTGTAGTTGCTCGTCTTCTGCTGCGTCGTGGTCGCTGCAGGAGTCACTGGATTGTGGCGGCGCAGCCTCGAACGGTTGGCTGTTGTTCTCGGTCGACGCCAGCTTCAGGCTCGGATCGGCGACCGGGAGTCGCAGTAGCCGTCGCCCGGCGAGCGCGAGCACGATCAGGGCCACCGGCCACCGTGCCAGCGACGGCAGCCCAGCTCCGAAGCCGGTGCCGAGCGCGCCGAGGAACAGGGCGCCGGCCATCAGGTTGCCCATCTCGAGACCGCGATCCTCTTCGCGGCTATCGGTGAACGGCACGCGGTCGATCTGCGCCATGCGTTCGGCGGCGAGCACCGCCAGGCCAAAGGCGAACAAGGCCGCCGCGGCGCGATCGAGGTGGTTCGGCCCAAAGCTTGTGACCAAGACGAATGCGAGGCCATACGTCGGCAGCAAGACGTGCGTTGTCAGCGCCCGCCAGGTCGCATCGGAAACCAGGTCGCGTGACAGGCTTGGCGCGTGGCCGAAGACCCAGCCGGTGTCCGCTTGATCCGCGCGAGGTAGGAACGCGATCAAGAACGGTAGGTAGATAGCGGGCAGCTGCAGCAACAGGCAGACCAGCACGTAGTCGTTCTTGCCGCCATCCGCTCCGAGGGTCAAGAACACCATGCCGGCCGGCAGCCCCAGCAACGGCAACACGCGCGCCCGGAAGCCGGGGCTGCGCCACATCGAGATCGCGACGAACTCGGCAATGCCTAGCCGTGGGCCGCGGCCGCTGAGTTTCGCGAGCAGGCGCAGCAGCGGTTGCCGCGTGCTGATGCGATTGCGCGTTGGGGTGTTGCCGGTGAGCAACGCGATCGTCGTGATTAGGAGCACGAGCACCAGCCCGGCCCAAGGCAGCAAGCGCCACGCTTCGCCGCTGGGGTTCGCGAGCAGCCTGGCAGCGTGATAGGGCGGTAGCAGTTCTGCTCCGATGCGTCCGATCGGCAGTGAGTCCGCGGTGCCATTCAGTTGCCGAAGTGCCAAGGCAAACAGCACGAAGCCAGCGCCGAGCAAGCCGGCCTTGACGGTGCCCATCGCAAGCGTCGCTCGCGCGATGCCGACGAGACGCCCGAGCACGGCGCGGAACGTCGCGAGCGATGCATTGGCGATGCCGGTGCAGGCGCAGGCGGCAATGATGTAGGCGATCGCTTGCAGCCAGTCTCCGGTCAGGTGCGCGAGCAAGATCGCAGGCGGCAGCGCCATGCCGGTGGTGACGAGCACCAGTTGGAACGACGCGTGGCCGGCGCGGGCCAGCACGATTGAGGTCGACGAGACGGGGGCGCCGGCCAACAGCGTTGCATCCGCGGCCTGGCGCAGCGGCCGCTCTTCGTCGCCGAGCGAGCCGATGCCGATCAACAGCGTCGAAAGGCACAGATTGGCGGCAACGAACGGAATCGCGGCCACGTCGGGATACAGCAGCATCGCGAAGAGGAACGCGAGCAACGACTGCCACATGATGGTTGTCGTCAAGCTGCTGCCCTGGCCGTCGCCGGCTCGGCGCGAGTCGCCGAAGAAGTCGAGCAGCAACCACGTGCGGATCAGCGCAGCGATCTGGATGCGGGCGCGAATGGGCCTCATGTGGCGTGTCCTTCGCGCAGCAACAAGCACGACGCAGTGTAGCCATGTAGATAGGTCATGCCGCCGACTGGTCCGATCTCACCGTTGCAGGTGCAGCCGGCCATGGGCACATCGGGAGCCAGCGACGCGAACCGTTCGTGGTCCATGCCTTGCCGGCCGATGCAGCGGAACATCAACGCCGCTTGCGCCAGTCCGACGTTGGATAGTTCCAGTTGTGTCTGCAGGTCGTCGAGGCCCGACGAGCCATCGCGCAGATGCAGTTGGATCGATCGTCCGACCGACAGATGTTCTCCGACAACCAGATCGCCGTCATCGATGCCGAGCACGTTGCGCACCAAGAAGTCGCCAGCGGTCGGTTCAGACATCGCAAACGGGTCGCTCGCGATACCGAGGAATAGCGGGCTGCCGTCGGCGAGGGACGCGTCCTCGTCGGTCAGTGTTTGCAGCTGTGCTTCGACGAAGTTCTTGATCGGCATGTCATCGACACGCGCCAGTCGGTTGCGGTTGGCTTTGGTGATGCGACCGGGTTTACCGATCGGGCGACAACCCTGCGCGACTGCTGGCTCGACGACGATATTGCCGGACAGGGTCAACACAACGGCGCCTTGATTGACCCGTTGGCGGCCGCAGAATAGCGCGTTGCCTTCGGGGTGCTGGCTGCCGCTGGCGAGACCGCCGACCTTGGGCACCGACGGCAAGATGAAGTCGAGTCCCGCGAGCAACGATCGCATGTCGCAGTGAAAAGGCTCACCGATCACCAGCATGCCGCGCGTCGGACCTTCGGTCTTCGGCAGCAATCGGCGCCACGCGGAAGGGGCTGCGTCGGCGTGTGGCAGGTCGGCGTTCGAGATGACGGTCGCCGCTGCTTCGGCTCCCGGGAACCTGCCCGCGAGAACCGACACCGCCGGCTGCTTGTCCGACATCGTGTTTTGATGCAGCAATCCAGCGCCGGTACATCCAACCAGAGTCTTGGCGCCAATCATCTCCTGGAGGAGCACCGGCAAGCGATCGAGGTCGGCGCCATAGCTGGCCGATGCGAACACAACGATCAGATCGACGGGGCCGTCCCCGAGGCGGCGCCGCACATCGCTGGCAACGGCTTCGCAGGCCTCTGCCAGGTCGTTAGATTCAGCAAGTGCGCTATGGAATTCCATGAGTCGGGTCACCGGTCGCAGTCGCGCCGCGTGTAGGCCCGAACGCAGGCCCGAACGCAGGCCCGAACGCAGGTTGGCACGCAGGCTGGCAGAAGGCTGGCACGAAGGCTGGCACGAAGGCTAGAAGGCACGATAGACGAGTCGCGCGGTGGTGCAACGAAGCGACTGACGGGGATTCCGTTGCCGATCGCCGCGCGCCATGAGAAGGTGCGCAGCGTGCAGATTGTCCTAGTCAGTTCGCCGGGCACCGGTGGAGCGCCACATTGGAGCCATGAGCTCGCGTCGGACTTCGCCCGCCTTGCGGTTGCGCGGGGTGCAACCGTGCGATGGCTAGCCGGGCTGCACCAGGGCCAACCGGTGCCGCCGGGGTCGCCCGGGGTCCAGGTCTTCGCCCATCAGGATCGACGCGAACTGCCGTGGTCGAAGGTGGCCGCGAGCCAATTGGACGTGCCACTCGAAGTTGCGCTCACCGCGTGCTTGCGCGAAGAGCCGTTGTCGGTGGTGGTGCATGTCGGGGTCGGGACCCAGGGCACGCCGAACGTGCTCTGGTTGTCCGACCGACTCGGCAGTCGCACGTTCGCATGTCTGCGTGGCATCGAGTTGGTCTGCCATCGCGGTGACCTGCTCGATCGCGACCAGCGCATCTGTTCTGACTGGTCCGATCCGGAGCGCTGTCGCTGGTGTTGCTCGACGTCGTGGTTTCGGCGGCCATCGAGCAATGACCTGCGCAACCGCGTCGATCTGTTGATCGCCGGCCTGCAGACCTGCAACAGTATCTCGGTGCCAGAGGAAGACGACGTGGCCTTCGTCAAGGAACTCGGCATCGCCGGCAAGCTGATCGCCGTCGGCGCCACTGCCGAAGATCTCGTGGCTCGCGTGTTCGCCGCGGCCGACCCAGTTCGTTAGCCGGACAGCTAACTGGCCCAACTGATCTGGCCCAATCGGCGGCTAGTCCAATCGGCGGAAGTCGAGTGCACCGAAGTCGAAGTCCACGATGGGACAATCGATTTTGAACGAGGCGATCTTGCTCTGGCTGTCCAGCTGGAACGAAACCAGCGCGAACGGCAAGAACTTGTCTGGGAAGTCGACGCGGAACGTGTCGTCGTGCCAGTGCTTCATGGTGCCGTAGATGCGGCGCTTCGCCGGCACGAGAACCAGGGAGAGTTCGCCACTTGCCGTCAACTCGACCTTGGCGCCGCCGTAGATCTCGTCCTCGTAGTTGCCAGCGTAGGCCTTCAGCTCGTGGCTCAACGACGTGCCTTCGCGACGCTGGCTTTCCCGCTTGGCAACCGCGGCCTTGGCGCTGGCGTCGATGCGCTGCTTGACCGTTGCGATGCGCTCAAGGATCTTCATGCCGTCTTCCCCGGCGTATTCGGCGTAGAACGCGCGCTTGAGCGCTTCGTTGACGATGCCGTCGTTGCCGTTGTTGAGCAGCACGAAGCCGAACCTCTTGCCGGGCATCATCGAAACTTTGCTCAGGAACCCCGGCATGCCGCCGTCGTGTTCGACGACCTTGTTGCCACGGTCAACGGACAAGAACCAACCCAGGCCGTAGCTCTTGAAGTCGTCGGTTCGCGAGCCGGAGCCGCCAGGAGAGGTGTTGGTGTGGGGGCGCCACATCTCGACCAGGGACGCTGGTGCCAGGAGTTTCTGGCCCTTCCAGACACCGCCGGCCATCAGCGCGCGCATCCATATGCTCAGTTCGTGCGCCGACGAGTAGATCGATGCGGCGGGCTTGCACGCTTCGAACACGTGGTCGGGAATCACCTTGCCATCGATATGAGGCAGAGCGCGCAACGCTTCCTCGGACAGGCTCTGTGCGTTTGGGCGTGACTGGTTCATGCCGAGCGGCTTCATGATGCGCTTCTGCACGAAGTCACTCCACGTCTCGCCGGTCTTGTGTTCGACGATCTTGCCAGCGACCAGATACATCAGGTTCTGATAGCCAAACTCGCTGCGGAACTGCTGCGTGATCGGCAGCTTGGCCAGGCGTCGGATGACCTCGTCATCGCTGTAGTCGCTGCCGTACCACAGCAGGTCGCCAGCGAAGGTCGCAAGACCGCAGCGGTGGCACAAAAGATCGCGAATCGTCATGTGCGCCGTGATCCACGGATCGCTCATGCGGAACTCGGGCAGGTGTTCGATCACCAGGTCATCCCAGTCGAGCAGATCTTCTTCGACGCAGATTGCGACGGCGGCGGCAGTGAATGCTTTGCTGCACGACGCAATGTTGGTCAGGGTCTTAGGCGTCATTGGCTTGCCGGCCGACGCTTCCCCGTAAGCCACTTCGGCGACGATGCCGCCATCTTGCACGACGGCGACGGCGAGCCCCTTGACGCCATATTCTTTGCCTGCTGCCTGCACCAATTCTTGGATGCGTCCGGCAGTCGGGACCTGCTGGGCGGCGGTGGTGCCGATCGTCAGCAGCAGCAAGGCCACAGCCGAAACGCGGGCCACAGCGAAACGAATCCAGTGCGAATGAGAAGGTGCAGTCATGGAGTCACCTCATAACCGATTCGTTGTGCTTGCGGCGGATTGGAATGCGCCGATTGTCAGGGCGAGACGAAACCGGCACGGAACGATATGCTTCGCAACCGAATGCACCTCGTTTCCGTCGCCATGGCAAGTGTGCTCGCTGTGGGGTTGTCCGCACAATGCGTGCGTCCCATTCCGCCTGCAACAGGCTTGCCTGTCGATCACACCTTGACGGTGCCCGTGACCTATTCTGACGGCTACGTCAGCAACGGTTCCTTGCTGTTGCCAAGTGGTCCGCCGCCAACGTGTGGCTGGCCCCTCGTGGTCTACGTGCATTGGCTCGGCGGGTCGCGCTTCGAAGAGACCGCGTTGCAGTTGTTCGTCGCCGAGCAGGGATACGCCGTCTGGAGCTACGACGTGCGTGGTCAAGGCGAGACCGTTGCGGCCAATCCCGGGCACCCGAACATGGGCAGCACGCTGTGGGGCCCGGTCGAACGCCATGACCTGGCCGAGCAGATCGAATGGGTCGCCAATGCACCGGCGTGGCAAGCTTCGATTGATACCACGCGGCTCGGCATTCTTGGCACCAGTCAAGGCGGCGGCCACGCCTGGTCGGCGGCGGCATTGTCAGGCGAACTGCTAACGACGCCAGGACGTACGGCGATCACGTTTCCCGTTGTGCGCTGTGCCTTGCCGCGAGACTTGGTCGCAAACCCAACCCACGATTGGTTGCGCCAAGGAGAACTGTTTAGCACCTGGTGGCTCGATGCCGTTTCTGGTGTCTACCCGGCGTTGCCGCTGGACCCAACGTTTGTTCAGCAAGCACGTACGGCGTTTATCAACCAGGACCCTGCGAGTTTGCGCGCAGCTTGGTTGCTCGATGGGCGGGACGTATCCGCACGCTTAGCAGTGTCCACGGTGCCCGTGTTCTACCGTCACGCGTACTTCGATCTCGTTAGCGGACCGTTGTCTGGCATCGAGCATTTGGAGTCGATGTCCGGTTCGGTTCGTTCGCTGTTGAGCACGCTGGGCCACAACGTTCCCAACAACCTTCTCGAACGCACCGCCAACAAGAACCTGAGCTTGCGGTGGTTGCACCGCTACCTTTGGGATGAGCAAAACGAGGTCGAGCTCGAAGCGCCACATCAGCTCGCGATGGTGCCGTTGTCTGCGAGCGATCGCGATGACGCGAACTACGCTTGGAACCGCACCAGCACAGCCGATCTGATGCCGTCGGGAAGTGCCGAGCGGTTCTTCTTGATGGACAGCTTCGCGCTCAGTGCGGTGCCTGCCGCGCCGCAGAGTGACGCGCACATTGCCCACGTGGTCGACCCTGCGGCGACCAGCTTCAATCCCACCGACTACTTCGATCAACCTGGCGCTCGAGGCATGGCTAGCGTGTTCGCGGCCTGCCCCTACGAAGAACGTGTGTGGTCGATGGTCGTCAACAGCGAGAGCCAACTCGATCGCAGTGCGCTGTTGCACCTAGCGGTGGTTCCCGATGCGGCGAGTTGGATGGTTGCCGCGAGTCTCAGCATCGAGCCGGTTTCTGGCGATGAGGTCACGGTGGCGAGTGATGTGATCGTTTCGCGCACCAGTGTGCCGGGTGTGCTCGAGCAACATGACCTGCGATTGCCGCCGGTGGCCGTGCACGTGCCATCTGGAGCAACCGTGCGATTGCGCTTGAGCAACCACTGGCTGCACGAGTTCCCGATGCAGCCGAAGTTGGTCGTGGCCCCGTTGTTCACGGACTTCGGCGTCGACCTCAAGCTTGGCTCGCAGCCTGTTGGCTCGTGGTTGGAGTTGCCGTTGCGGCCGCTGACCCCGAAGTTGGTCGTCGACCAACGGGCGATCGATTTGGCCACGATGCCGCAGGTTCAGGCGACGTTGCGCGGCGGCTTGGACCACGCGGGCGACCCTTACTTCGTTGCCTTGGGATTCAGTGGCATCGTGCCATCGACAACCTACCTCGGCGTCACCGTGCCCGTCGAAGGAGATTGGCTCGTGGTCGCTTCCGCGGCCAGTCAGTTGCCCTACTACTCAGGGTTCTTGGGCTTCCTCGACGCGAATGGCGACGCGAGCTGCTCGGTGGACTACTCAGTGGTCGCGCCGCTGCCGCAGGCTCTCAACGGCCACCGCCTGACGATGACGGCGTTCGTCTGGGATTTCCATTGGGCGCCGACTGGCGAGCCAACCAACGCCTGCGAGATCGCGCTGCGGTAACCCGCCCCGCCGGGTTCCTGGGCGGGGTTTGGCGCCCCGCCATCCGCTACGCAACGCCGGCCGCTACGCAACGCCATCGGCTAAGCAACGCCATCCGCTACGCCCCGCCGGCCGCTGCGCCCGAGCGGCCGCCAAGCGCCCGCTGGCCACTACGCGTCGCCGGCGGCTTCCATGCGGCGCTTGCGCCGTTCGTCGGCCGACATCTCGCTGTCGAGGCGGCCAAGGAATGCGCCGCCTTCCTGCGCCCGAATGAACTTGGCGAACAGCGGCGTCACCTGGCGAACATGCTCGAGCATGTCGAGCGCCACCTGCCGGTAGGAGAAGTGTCCCTCGGGCCCGCTGCGCAGTTCGACGAAGTAGGCGACCTGGCGCGGGTCGAAGACCAAACGCACGCGTTGCAAAAACCCGAACGGCGTCACGTAGGCCGCCGCATTCGGCAGCTTCGCGGCGATGCGTTGTTGGCGTTCGGCGGTGCGCGTCATGACCTCGATGTATTCGTCACCGAGCCCGCCTTCCCGCATCAGCGGCGGCACGGCGAAGCCGTGCGCGGTCGTCAACAGCTGCTGTTGTTGGAAGCCCTTGCGGTGGCGTCCAATGTCGCGGTAGGCACCGAAGTCGAGCACGGTCTCAAACTCGAACATGTCGCCGCCTTCGAAGCCTTGCGGCCAGGCATCGTGCGAACCGCGCGTCGCGAGCACGCGATCGAGCAGCTGCTCTTTTTGCGCTGCAGTCATCGCTTGCACGCGTTCGACCAGCGCCGAGAACGGCAATTGGCTCGATTCGTAGAGCAGCGACGCCAGCAGGCGGTTGTCGAGATTGTCGTCGTGGCGCAGCAGCGTCGTGTGGCCCTCGGCTGGACCCGTGTGCGTCTCTCCCTTGGCGATGCCGAGGTCCTGCGCAATCTTCGGTAGGTCGGCGTGCAGCGACTGTTGGAACGCGTTCGGTTTGGCGTGGCTCAGCAGCGTTGGCAACACCTGTTCGGCTTGTTCCTTGATGCGCTCGCCAACCAGGCGGAACTCGGCCAGCGGATGGCTGCGCAGCTCGCTGATGATGTCGCTCAGCGTCCGGGCGTCGGCGACCATGCCCCACTTGGTGTAGATGGCTGGCGTCAACAGGTAGCGGGCGGCGTCGAAGGCTTCTGCCTTCAGCGTGCGCATGTAGGCGCCCTTGTTTTCATTTTCGCCGAGTGGCCGGATGCGCTTCAGGTGGTCGAGCAGCTCTTTGGTTGCGCGCGTGTAGAGCGCGAACGTTTCTTCGAGCACCGCGTCGTAGTCGGCAAGCACTTCGCCGCCGGCGGCCACGACGTCTGGATCGCGGTAGTGCGTCTCAGCCGTGAACGGAATGTAGCGCGTCGACGATTCTTCGAAGCTGCAGCGGCGTTCGCGTTGAATGAAGCGGGTCACCAGTTGCGATACGCGCTCGACGGCGAGGTGCACGACCGAACCCTCGCGCAGCGAGTTGTGGCCGTGATCGATCGCGTAGGTCTTGAGGAACTTGCCGGACTTGTCGGCCATCACGCTCGACAGTTCGTCCTTCTTGCCGGCTGGCAGCGGCAGGTGTTCGAGCGTCTTGCCCTGCGACTCGACGCCTTGACGCAGGCGGTCGAGGAACTGGTCGCGCATCGACTTGCTGCTGCGCGAGTAGACGCCGTTGAGGGTGGCGGCTACTTCGGCGGGCAGGTTGTGCACCAGGTAGATGTCGGCGTGGTCCGGGCCATCGACGACCGAGAAGTAGGCCTCGAGCAATTTGCGCTCGAACTCTCCGTACTTTTCAGGGGCACCCTTGCCAGAGTCACTGTTTCCAGAGCTGTTGGTTACGTCACTGTTGGTCACGTCGCTCAGCTCCGCTTCAACGCGCGTTGCATCCAGAAGTAACAGGCGGCTGCACCGAGCGCGATGCCAGCGGCAAACGCGAACCAAACGATCGGTGCTTCGAGCGGAGTGATGTGGGCGAACATGCGTGCATCGGAGCGGTCCGGTGTTCACGAGGCAAGTCTCGACCTTCGAACGCGTTTTCGCCCGTCAGCACATTCTCTCCACGGAGTTTTCCAGTGCCCCCGGTGCGCCACTCAAGGGGCATGCAGCGAAGCACAAGGTTGGCGTTGGGGTTCTTGGTCGTGGCAGGCGTCGGCGCGGTCGTCGGGCCGGCGAATGGCCAGCAAGTGGCCTGGCAGGTACCGGTTGCGGGGGCGGTCGAATACCAGCGCTCGGGACGTGTCAAGGCGAGTGCCGTGTGCACCAGCAAGCAGGCGGCCTCGGTCGCCGCGCTCGCCTCGGCGTTGCCGGCGCGCTACTTGCGGCAGTTGCCGCCGGCCCCGTTCTTGTGTGAAGGCGAGCTGCGGCGCGACCGGCGGGCGCTCGAGGTTGCCGTTGCGGACCTGCGGGACGCGCTGCGGGCGATCGCGTTCGATCTGTCCTCGGGGTCGAGCTCGGCGCGTTTTCCACGGCTGCTGCCGTTTGGCGACGTCGCGGTGCGTGGTCGTTGGTCGCCGTGCAACGAGGCGGGGGAGCAGCAGTTGCGCGGGTCGTTGCAGGCTCGATTGCCACGCAGCTTGCCGCGCGAACCGCGCGACTTGGCGAAGCGTTTGGCCGTGTTCTGCAAGCCGGAGACCAACGGCAGCATGACCCTCTCGCGGGTCGTGGACCGGGCACGTGGCTTGGTGACGAGTTTTCGCGGTGAGTTGGACCTGGTAGTCCGCGAAGACAAGCGCTGCTTCCGGCGCCTGCAGATCGTCGAGCAGTGGCAGTTTGTTGCCGTGCGCGACAACCAGGACTTCGATTTCCGCAAGCGCGTGGCCGCAGCGATCCGGGCGGGCACGGCCTGGGTGAAGGCGGCCATCGACGCCGACAAGTCGTACCTGATCGATGCGCGCGGTGAGCGCAACTACGGCACCGGCCGGTTGGCGTTGGCGCTACTCGCCCTGCTGCACGGACATATCCCCGCCGACGACGAAATCGTGCGCAAAGGGTTCGCCGCCTTGCGCAAGCGGCGGATCGATGACGCGTATTCGCTGGCGACGTCGATGATGGCGATGGCGGCGTGGCATCGGCGTGTGTCGCTGAGCGACCGGGATCGGGCCGTGGCCAAGAAGTGGCTCGCCAAGATGCTGACGTGCATTGATACCCGCAGCAAGCCGGAGGAACTCCTGCGGTTCAACTACACGCGCGGCGCCCGCTATGACACATCGTTGCAGCAATACGGATTGTTGGGGTTGCGAGCGGCGCAGCAGATCGGCTTGGAAGTGCCGCCGTATGCGTTCGCGGCCGCCGTGCAACACTTGTTGGCGGTGCAGGCTCCGTCGGCAGGCAGTTACGCGTTGCAGACCGTTGATCATCTGCAATTGCGCGCGTCGCTGGGCACCGACAAGCCACCCGAAAGCACCCGGCACAAGGTGCAGGTTCGTGGCTTTGCCTACCAAGAACGCGACGCGCCAGCGTTTGGCTCGATGACCAGCGCCGGCGTCAGCGGGCTGCTGTTGGCCCGAGCCGGCTTGCAGCAGCAAGGCGGTAAGCATCGCGCGCTGCACAAGCGCATCGATGCGGCGGTTCTCGATGGCTTCGCCTGGCTCGCCAAGAACTTCTCGGTGCGGCTCAACCCGGGCTTCGCCGAACGCGCCGACAACCACTGGTCGTATTGGCTCTATTGCCTTGAGCGTTGCTGCGAACTCGATGGCATCGCCCGCTTGCAAGGGCGGGATTGGTACTACGAAGGCGGCCTGCAGTTGCTGGCGGCGCAGCGTGCCAACGGTTCGTTTCAGGCTGGCCACTCCAGCACGCTGCGCTTGGACAGCACCTGCTTTGCCATTCTGTTTCTCGCCAAGGCATCCGCGCCGGTGCCGATTACTGGCAGATGAGATAGGCTCCGCGGCTTCGTCATGGCTACTCGGTCCTTCGATCCACAAGCAGAACGCACGTTGCGCCGCCTTAGCTGGTGGTTGGTGGCGGCGCTGTTGCTGTTGGTCGGAGCGGGACTTCGCCACCACTTGGTTTGGGGCGAGTCGGCCAGCATGCCGTGGCTGCCGACCGTCTTGAACCTGATGGAAGGCGCCTGCCTGTGCGGGTTCGCCGCCGTTTCAGCCGTGGTCTGGTGGCGCGCGATGGCGTTGCTCGATGGCTGCAACGTCGATCGGGCCAAGTTGCTGCGACTCTCGCTGCCGATCCTGATCGCAGCGATCCTGGTGCCGTGCTTCCTGACCGCGGATCCCGTTGATTACGTCATACGCGGCCGCATCCTGTCGCTGCACGGCGGCAACCCGTATCGCGACGTCGCGCTCGACTATCCAGCGGATCCGTTCGTTGCGTTTGGCGATCGCGGCTGGAAGGACATGACGTTGCCGTATGGCCCGCTGGTTGCCAACTTGCAGGCTGCCATTGCGTGGCTGGCGAATCTGCTGCCGGTGTCGCCGCGCATCGAACTGATCAGTGCCCTGGTGCTGTTCAAACTGGTATTCGCCGCCGCGCTGGTCGGCTGTGCCACGGTGGCCGCCCGCATCGCCGAGTTGGTGCGGCCGGGAAGCGCCGCGGTTGCGTTCGTTGCGGTGCTGTGGAACCCGTTGTTGCTCAACGACTGCCTGGCCAATGCGCACAACGACTCTCTGGTTTTGCTGTGTGTCTTGCTGGCCGTGTTGGCCGCGATGGCGACTCGCTTTGCGACCATGGTTGTGGCGCTCTGCTTGGGTGCGATGACCAAGGTCGTGCCGGTCGTGCTCGGTCCCACGTTGTTTCTGTATGGCCTGCGAGCAGGCAAGCTGTCTCGGCTGGCGGTCGGCAGTGTGATCAGTGCCGCATTGTTGGGCGCCTTCTACCTGCAGTTCTTTACCGAGGTTGGCGTCGGCGCAGCGCTGCAACGCCAGAGCGAGCTGAAGGGCGCCAGCCTGTGGTGGGCTGTGCACCAACTCACCGATGTGTCACTGGCAACTCTGACGACGGTGGGTCGCGCCTTGGTGTTGCTGTGGGTTGGCGTTTGCTGCCAACGCTTGTGGCGCCGCCCCGAACCGGCCGAACTGCTGTTTGCCACCGCGTCGTCGCTGCTGATGCTGGCGGTGTTTGGCGCGGCCTTGTTTGGCACGTGGTACCACGTGTGGTGGTTGCCACTCGGGTTGTTGCTCGGTCGTGGCTACCTGTATCGCGCCGCCGTTTGCGTCACCGTGACCTCGTCGTTTGCCTACCTGATGTGGGCTTCGACGCGACGGTTCGGGGATATCGCCCAGTGGTGGATCGTCACCACGGGTGTGCTGTTGCCGTTGCTCGCGGCGGTGCGGTTGCCGCGCCCGAAGTTGCCGCGGTCAGCGCCTGCAGCCACATAGGCCGCGCCGCGCCGCCCGCTGGGCTAGCCGTGCTGATCTTCGAGGAAGCGCTCGGCTTCGATCGCTGCCATGCAACCGGTGCCGGCCGCGGTGACCGCTTGACGGTAGATGCTGTCCTGGCAGTCGCCGGCGGCGAACACGCCCGGGATGTTCATCGCGGTCTTGCCTGGCACGGTCTTCAGGTAGCCGACGTCGTCCATGTCGAGCACGCCTTCAAACAGCTGCGTGTTCGGCTTGTGGCCAACGGCAAGGAACAGGCCATCGGCCTCGACGGTTTGCTTCTCGCCGGTCTTGCTGTGGGTGAGTTCGAGGCCGGTCACCTTGCCGGCGGAAACATCGAGCACGTCGGTGACGTTGTGCTCCCAGAGGACTTCGACCTTTGGATTGTTGATCGCGCGCTCGCGCATGATCTTCGATGCCCGCATCTCGTTGCGGCGCACGACCATGGTCACCTTGCTCGCGTACTTGGTCAAAAACGTCGCTTCTTCACAGGCCGTGTCGCCGCCACCGACGACGTAGACGTTCTTGTTCTTGAAGAAGAAACCGTCGCAGGTCGCGCAGGCGGAGACGCCGCGGCCTTGTAGCTTGGTCTCGTTTTCGAGGCCGAGGTAGATGGCGCTGGCACCGGTCGAGATGATCAGCGTCTCGGCCTTGAAGACCTGCTCTTCGGCCGTCGTGATCGTGAACGGGCGCGAGCTGAGATCGACCGACGTCCCCATGACGTCGTGGATCTCGGTACCAAAGCGAGCGGCTTGCTCCCGGAACATCTCCATCATCTCCGGCCCCATGATGCCCTTGGGGAAGCCGGGGTAGTTCTCGACGTCGCTCGTGATCGTCAATTGACCACCGGGTTGGTCGCCGGTCAGGAGAACGGGCTCGAGGTTGGCGCGCGCGGCGTAGATGGCGGCGGTGTAACCGGCGGGGCCGGAGCCGAGGATGAGAGTCTTGCGGATTTCAGTCATGGCGTGATGCAGAGAGTAGCCATGCTACGTGACCTTCTGCATCAGTTCCCACCGGGAATCAACGAGGTGGCTGCGACAGTTCGTATTCGCGGATCCGCTCGTGGTCCTTCGGCGACAGTGGCGTGGGTTCGAATTGCTCCCGCGAGCCGCTGGCCTCGACGGTCTTGGCGGTCAGGCCGGCGCTGGCGACCAGGTCGACGACTAGTTGACCGTATTCGCGCACGACGATGAATTGGGCGTGGGCGTCGTCGTTGTTGGGGTCTTCGACGTCGACCCGGAACCGCTGCGAAAAGCGGTTTTGACGGGCTGCCCCGAGCACTTCCAGCGGCTGCTTCTTGGCTACGGCGTCCCACGGCATGCTGTCGAGTGCCGCCTGAGACTCCACGGTCAGCAGCTTCCGGCAGGCCTCGCGGTCCTTTTGCTGCAGGGCGGTCTGGAAGGCCGAGAACGCGCGCATGGCGTTCTCGGAGCCGTCGTCGTGGGAACAACCGGTGAGGGCGGCCAATAGCAGCAGCATCAAGGGGCGCGCGATCATGTTGTAGACATCGTCATGTCCCAGGCTGGGACTGGAACCGAACCTGCGGGCGATCTGGTGTTTGGGTTATCTGGTGGTCTGGGTGTCTGGGTGTCTGGGTGTCTGGTGGTCTGGGTATCTGTTCTCTGGCGATTTGGCACACGGTTCTCCAGCCCGTGCTGGTTGGGCATACTGTTGCCATGCTGTTCCCTCGCCTTTGGCCGTTGCTAACTGCCTGTCTGTTGGCCGCGGGGGCCGTAGCCAAGGCGCAGGATGGCGCAGTCGAGCGGGTCTTTCGGCCCACGTTCGGTCGCATCGTGGATCACGAAGGCAAGCCGTTGGCTGGGGCGAACGTGACGCTGGTGGGTGGCATGCCGCACCTGCTGCCCGATCTGCAGGACATTCATGTCACGGAAGTGGCGACCGACAAGCGCGGTCGTGCGATGGCGCGTCTGCAGCAAGGCCTGTGCTATGTCGCCTGGGTCAGTGGCCCGGCGGTCGACGGCAAGATTGCGAATTCGGATGTCGTTGGCTACTTCGCGGCCGGCGCCATGTTCGAGCTCGAGTGTCATGAGCCGACCGAACCTCCGACGTGCAAGCTGACGGGGGAAGAGGCGTGGCAACACCTCGGCAAGCTGCGCTACTTCGCGATGACGTCGATGCCGGGAACCGAACGCGAGCTCGAACGAGGCGCCGATGGCGTGTTCCAGTTGCCTGGTAAGCCCTTCGATGCGTTCGAGGTTCGGCTTCCCGATGGCCAGGCACTGTGGCACGCCAGGATCCAGAGCGACTTGCGTTTGCCGCCGCCGCAGTCGATTCGGGTGCGCGCCGTCGATGCCGATGGCAAGGCGCTCACCGGTGCCAACGTCAAGCATCGCGTTGGACGGTTGTCGAGTTGGCGACTCGATGGCTTGCGATCGGTTGGGCAAGACCGGATGCGGCTGTTGGGCGTGACCGACGACGAGGGGCTGTGCGTCGTCGAAGTGCCCTACGAAACCAACCCACTTGAAGACGGCCGTAGCAACTTGCTGTTGTTTGTCGAGTCGCAGGGATGGCCGTCTGTCGCTGGTGGTATCTGGAACAGTTCATTCTACGTCAGCGATCGCAAGGTGCCGGAGATCAAGGGCGATGAGCTGCGGTTTGAGTGTGCCGAAGTCGAACCGTTGCGAGGTGTGATGCCGACGGCTCCACCTGGCACCACGGCGCATCTTGTCGCGATCTGCAAGCTCCACTTGCAGCGCAACAGCTACATGCACGACGCGCGCGTGTTCACGTCGGAAGTGGCCAAAGACGGCACCTTCGCGTTCGCCGACGTTCCGGCAGAACTGCACTCGTGCCGGTTGTCGTTCTTGCCGCCGGTTGGTAGCACCTGGCAGCCGCCGGTGTTTGCGCCGGAGAAGGGCCGGGAGTTGCCAGCGACGTTGTTGCCGTTGCCGGGCGGTGCGCACCACACGCTGGAACTGGTTGCGCTGGATCTCACCGTCGTCGACCCGACCGGTGGCCCGGCGCGCGGAGCTGTTGCGTTCTTGTCGTCGGGCGACCGAACCGGAATCCTGCTGCGTGACTCGTTGTTGCGCGTCGCGTTGGATGAACGCGGCGCTGCGCAGTTGCGGGTCATGCCCGGAAACTGGGTGGTCGTTGTATTGACGGAATCAGGCTATTGCGGCGTGCCTTTCGATCTTGACGAAACGACGGACCAGGCGAACGTGCAACTTGAACCGCTTGCGGCCATGGCGGTGACGCTGAAGGATGGTGAAGGCAAGCCCGTTGTCGGTGCCCGCGTTCGTGCTCGCGGCACGACGACGCGCGGCACCAATGACCCTGTCAGCTCGATCCTGCAAGGACTTGGCCGCACCGCTCGCACGCATTGGCAGCGTTTGCGCACCGATGAGGCTGGCCAGGTCGTGATCCCGTTCGTGCCGGTTGCAGGGGTGCAACAGCGCGTCGAGCTACGCTGGGACGACGGTCGATCGGAGGAGTTCGCCCTCGAAGCAGATGCCAAGCTGTCGATCGGCGTTGCCGAGAGTTCGAACAAGCGCTGACGAAATGGCTGTGGCCCGAGTAGAAACATCGCATGGCTGAAGCGTTGCGTTCGATCGCTGGAGTGTGTGATGTCGAGTTCGTGCGAGGTGTCGATGCGGATCCATCCGCGGTGCCAGACCTGCTGTTGGAGGTGCCTCACGGGGCGACCCTGACCGAGCACTTTGACCAGCTTCGCGCCGAGCTGCAGGGTGACTACGACGACGGCTTACGTGACTTCTTCTTCGTCAACACCGACGTCGGTTCGCCAGAGTTGGCATTGGCGATCGCCAAGGGTGTGGTGGCGCGGGCACCGACACGTTCGGCTGTAGTGATTCGGTGCCTGTTGCCTCGCACGTTTGTCGACACCAATCGCGCGATCGCGCGCGACACGGTTGCCGCCGCGTCGAAACCGGGTGAGATGACACCCGGATTGCCGCCGTGGGTGCTGCACGCCGCCGATCGCGATCTGCTGTTGGATCGCTACTTCGCCTATCGCGGCGTGGTGGCGCCAGCCTTCGCCAGCATTTGTGAAGGCGATGGTCGGGCGCTTTGTGTGCATACCTATGCACCGCGCAGCATCGATGTGGCGGTCGACGAGGACATCGCATTGGCGCTGCATCAAGCCTACGCGCCGGATCGAAACCACACCTGGCCGTTGCGTGCCGAAGTCGACTTGATCACCCACGACCCCGATGGCGTGGTGCTCGCGGACGAAGAGTTGGCGCAGCGTGCCGAGCGTGAGTTTGCTGCTGCCAAGGTGCAGGTGATCCGCAACGGAACCTACTCACTACATCCGTCGAGTCTGGCGTTTGAGTATGCGCAGCAATACCCGGGCAAGACCCTGTGCTTTGAAGTGCGGCGCGACTTGTTGCTCGACGCGTTTGTGCCGTTCGTCGAACTGCACCCACGTGCTGCGCAGGTCGATCGTATGGCCCAGCCGCTGATTCGGGCGCTCAGCTGAGTTCTTTGGCGGTCGCCGCACCGCCGCCGAACTGCAGGTCCTGGAGCAACTGCAGCACCTTGCGCTGGAACGGTCGCAGCAGCGGGTTGCTTGACAGTTTGATTGCGGCTGCGCATAGGTCGACGGTGCGTTCGATCAATTGCCGCGTCTTCTGTCGGTTCTTCGAGGTGTCGTGAATCCAATAGAGCACGATGCCCATGCTGTAGGTCCAGAGCAGATTGGGCAGCTGCTTCTGCATCGCGCTCGGGATCTTGGTCGAGCTGCCGGACAATACTTCGGCGAACAGTGCTTCGCCTTCGATGCGGATGTCGTCGCCGGCCGGATGGAACGGGTTGAGTGGGCTTTCGGGGTCTGCCGCACTGCGAAACATCAGCGCACTGAAGCGGTGATATGGCTCGATGACTTCAAGCTTGCTCATCATTGCCGCCCGCAACCGTTGCAGCAGCGTGCGCTCGGTCTTCAGTAGTGGCAGCGCCTTCGCGACGTGCGCATCGTGCACTTCGCGATAGAACGCCTGCAGCAACAGGTCCTTGCTCTTGAAGTAGTAGTAGGCGTTGCCGAGCGAGACTTCGGCCGCTTCCGCGACCATACGCATCGTAGTGGCTTCGTAGCCATGCTCGCGAAACAGTTCGAGGGCTGACGCGACGATGCGTTGCTTGGTGCGTTCGCCTTTGCTTTGGGTCATCGTATGTCGTGGGGCCCGCGGGTGCTACTTGATCATCACGCCGAGGTCGGCGATGGACGCCCATGGTCCGCCATGGATCTCACTGAGAATGCGCAGCCGCAGGTAGCGTCCGACCACCGGAGCACAGCGCATCGGCTGTGGTTGCCGGGTCTTCTTGAGCTTGGCCTTGGCGGCGACCGCGGCGAACAGTTGCGGGTCGTCGCTAACCGAGAACTCGCACGTCTTGATCGCGCCATTCCAGCCGTTGTCTTGGCGGGCGAGGTAGCAGAGGCCGTGAACGGTCGTGCGTTCGCCCAGATCGATCACCAGCTCGTGCGGGTGCTGGTTGACGGTGCCGGCCCAGTTGCTGTGCCAGATCGTGTTCGGATCGTGATCGATCGCGTTGGCAGCAACCTTGCCGTTCGAGGTCGACTCGCTGCTCGCGCGCACGACCTGCCACTTGTCGTTGGCCAGCATGCCCTCGGTTGGCAGGCGATGCTTGGCCTTGGTCTTGCCGCGACGGTTGGACCGTAGCGCGTTCGAGCCATTCCGTGCGCGCCGATCCCGTTCGTGGAGCTCGCGGCTTTGGAACGTGCCTTCGCGAACCGGCTCGTGCGAACCGTCGGCCATC